>JALRAZ010000143.1 GCA_023257935.1 Verrucomicrobiota bacterium | reverse complement strand
TTGCTGCCATCGTTCTAGTTGTCTTCCTGACCTTATTCCGGGAAACCAAACCTGCTTCTCAAAATTAAACCAAACCGATAACCAAGGATTATTCATGAAACCCATCATTCAACGTCGCCAGTTCCTGAAACAAGCCGGCCTTGCTCTGGGAGCCCTTTCAACGAGCCCGCTGCTGGGCGCAGCCAAAGCTCCTCTTTTTGAAATATCACTCGCCGAGTGGTCCCTCCACAAGGCCCTCTTTGCAGGCAAGATGGATCACCTGGACTACGCCAAGATCGCCAAACGCGAGTTCGGCATCCATGGGGTGGAATACGTCAACCAATTCTTCAAGGACAAGGCCACTGATGGGAACTACCTCAAGGAAATGCGTACCCGGGCAGAGGGTGAAGGGGTTCGTAATCTACTGATCATGATCGACGGGGAAGGCAATCTGGGCGATGCGGATGCTGCCAAGCGCCATCAGGCCGTCGCTAATCATCACAAGTGGGTCGAGGCTGCCAAATTCCTTGGATGCCATTCCATCCGAGTCAATGCAGCCACCGGCAACCGCGGCTCCTACCAGGAGCAAGCCAATCGTGCAGCCGAGGGCCTAGCTGAACTAGCCTCCTTTGCTGCCCCTTATGGCTTGGGAGTCATCGTTGAAAATCATGGCGGACTCTCTTCCAATGGAGCGTGGTTGGCTGGCGTGATGAAGCAGGTCGGAATGGCTAATTGTGGCACCCTTCCAGACTTTGGTAATTTCCGTGTCAGCAATGATGAGATGTACGACCGATATAAAGGTGTGAAAGAATTGATGCCTCATGCTTTGGCGGTCAGTGCCAAATCTCACGATTTCAATGAACAAGGTGATGAAATCCACACGGATTTTCGTAAGATGATGCAAATCGTTCTGGCTGCCGGTTACCACGGATTTGTGGGGATTGAGTATGAGGGGAGCAAGTTATCCGAAGTTCAAGGTATTCAAGCCACCAAGGATCTACTGGTCAAAGTAAGGGAAGAACTCAGCTAGGAACGATTCCAAGGGATCTATCTATCTAAAAACCATCTCAGGGCGGGGGGATTCCAAACCCTCCGCTCTTTTACTTTCTTGGCAACTCCGGTCGCTGTCAACCAGTTGGGGGCCGTTCCTTGACAGTCATCTGTAGGGCCTTATATTTGAAATTTCATGGCAGAAAACGCCACCTATGACCATCCATCTTCCGTCTCCGAGGCACCTTACAGTGACCTGAAGGCTTTTCACCCAGTCAAGCGCGGTTCATGGCAAGCAGTGGATGCCTCCCAATGGAATGACTGGAAATGGCAATTGAGGCATCGGATTCAGAACCTCTCGGATCTGCAGCAGCATGGCATGAGCTTGAGCCAAGAAGAGCAACTTGGCGCACAACTTGCCGACACCAAGCTGGCCTTGGGTATAACACCCTATTTTTTTAATTTGATTGATCGCGAGGATCCGCACTGCCCGATTCGGAGGCAGATCATCCCCAGAGTCGAGGAAACCCTTACCCATCCTTCAGAAATGTCTGATCCATGCGGTGAGGACAGCCATTCCCCGGTTCCAGGGCTGGTTCATCGTTATCCTGATCGAGTTCTCTTCCTGGTCACTGACCGCTGTGCTGCCTATTGTCGGTATTGCACGCGCTCAAGATTGGTGAGCAATGCCAGTGGTTATGGGTTCCAACCCGATTATCAGCGGCAAATAGCCTATATCCGGAACCATCCTGAAATCAGAGATGTACTGCTCAGCGGGGGCGATCCCCTGTTGCTGAGCGATGAAAAGCTCGAGATGCTCTTGTCCGAAATACGGGCCATTCCGCACGTGGAATTCCTACGTATAGGCTCACGCATTCCTATTTTTCTACCCCAACGAATCACTCCAGAGCTTTGTCGGATGCTCGCTAAATTTCATCCGCTCTTTATCAGTGTTCATGCCAATCACCCTCGCGAGTTAACCTTGGAGGTCAAAGAGGCCATGGGAAGGATGGCCAACGCAGGTATCCCACTGGGAAATCAATCAGTTCTACTCAAAGGTGTGAACGATTCGGTGCCAACCATGAAAGCTCTTATCCACAAGTTATTGATGTGCCGAGTCAGACCTTATTACCTCTATCAATGTGATCTCATACAAGGTTCTGCTCACCTCAGAACCAGCGTTCGTCGAGGACTCGAAATCATGGAAGGCCTTCGCGGACACACCACCGGATATGCCATCCCGCAGTATGTCATCGATGCACCAGGAGGAGGGGGCAAAGTGCCGATCAATCCTGACTACATCCTGTCTCATGATTCAGAAAAGATCACGATTCGCAATTTCGAAGGTAAGACCTTTGATTATCCAGAACACGATGATCTGAAGGGTTTCGATCCGGATTCCAAAACATCTAGATCGCGGGACGTATCCATGAGCGTCTCCCTGGGTGATTAATCAGGCCCCCGACTCATGCCACGCGAATCCATGCTTGCCAGGAAGGAGCGAACAGCTCGCATTCTCACAGGCCTGGCACAAGCATACCCCGATGCACACTGCGAGTTGGTCTTCAAGAACCCACTTCAATTGCTTGTCGCAACCATCTTGTCAGCCCAGTGCACTGACAAACAGGTCAACATCGTCACGGCGTCTCTTTTCAAAAAGTATCGGACGGCCTCTCACTATGCCCAAGCAAGTCAGGAAGAGCTTGAGTCGGATATTCGCCGCATAGGACTCTTTCGAAGCAAGGCTCGCAACATCCGAAAGTGTTGTCAAAAACTCATCGACCACCATTCAGGCAAAGTGCCCAAAACCATGGAAGAGCTCATCCATTTGGATGGTGTGGGGCGCAAGACGGCCAATGTCGTTCTAGGAAATGCCTATGGCCGGGATGAAGGTATCGTCGTGGACACCCACGTCAAGCGCCTGGCCCTCAGGCTCAGACTTAGCCAGGCCACCACCCCAGAGAAAGTCGAAATAGACCTCATCAAGCTCGTTCCAAGAAACCATTGGACCATGCTGAGTCACTGGTTCATCTGGCATGGCAGACAACAGTGCGGCGCACGCAGTCCGCAATGTGATACCTGCCAGATCAAGGAGCATTGCCCTTCGGCTAAGCTGCTTTAAGACGGCAAGCAAGGATTTCACCGCCTCCTTTCGGGCACTGTGTCACAAAGCCTCTCATGAAGGTTTTTGAAACCACTGCTGGTGATCCCTTCAGATATTGGTAGCCAAAGTCATCATGCTATGATCGGGCACCGAAAGCCTTGAAGGGCTATTGGATGTTCCAACACGGAAAAGCCCTCCGACAGGGCAATCATTCCATGCCTGATTCCCTAACGATGACTTCTTAGACCCGTTCGATCTTGCTGCCATTCACTTTGATAGCAGTCAACGTGCGGATACAAAAAAAGTGCCCTGATATCAATCAGGGCACTCTGAATTCAGGAAAAATGCTGAATAAAGCTCTTAGCGGCCACGCTCATCCTCATCACCAGGAACGGCGATCTGGACTTCCTGCAGACCGATGTCACGGATACCTTCTCGCAGCTTGGAGGTGCTGAAGGCTTGGACCGATCCATCACCCAAAGCCACATTACCAGCGGTGTCGTGGATGTTCTTGTCCCAACCTGGCTCAGGAGTGGGCAGGGGGGGTGGGTCGGTGCGACGAGCACGCATGCGGAAACGGAAAACAGTTCCCTTGCTGATGTCGGTACGATCGGAGTTGGTGATGTTACGGTCACCTGAGAGCAAGCTCTGAGGCAGGGTTTCATCAGCTTCGAATCCAACGAAGTAACTCACGCTGGAATTACCAGCGAAGTATTGAGCCGCGTTGGCTCCTCGGGTTCGGTTGGTGCTCCAATTCACAGCCTCGACACGACCTAGACCATCACTGGGGCAGAGGACGATTTTCGGGGTTTGCAGCTCGTTAGAGAGCGACAGGAAGTGACGGTAGACCAAGGTGGCTCCAGCGCGTAGATCGGCCGCACTGGCCGAACCGCCCTGAGCATCGGGCACCGCCATGGGGTAAAGATCCCCGTTGTCGGTGGCGAAGATGCGGAAGCCAAGTCCGATGTTCTTCAGATTGCTCGTACATTTGATTTTCTGCGCCTTTGCCTTGGCCTTGGCCAAGGCGGGCAACAGCATACCCGCCAAGATGGCGATGATGGCGATCACGACCAACAGCTCGATGAGCGTGAAAGCGCCTATTTTCGTTTTTTTCAAACGTTGGTTCATACTTATAACGATTGAGGTTGTTAACTTCGATTGGGTTGCTCGGGAGAAACTATGTACGAAAGAGCTCCTAGTTTCTATCCGTGTTTCTACTATTATCAAGTAAGGGTTTACTTGTATGTAATTTTTATGGATTGGCCAAGTGATTTAGCTGGCCTCACCTTGGCCTTCAAAGCCCATGTTCCACCCAGCGTATGGCCAACTGAATCAGCTCATGACGGGAATTCAAACCGAGTTTCTGCCGCATGTGAGCCCGGTGAGTCTCGACTGTTTTCAGGCTGATGCCCAGTAGCTTGGAGATTTCCTGAGACGTTTTTGCCCGACCAATCCAATTCAGGATTTCTAGCTCACGATCTGTCAGCCGCTGCAATGGAGAGGCGACAGCCTGAACCTTCCTTGGACGCCCACTCAGGCGATCAAGCACCAACCGGGACATGGCTTGACTGAGATAAACCTGACCTGCAAGCAGTTGCTCCACGGCAAGAAGCAGGGTTTGGGTATCAGAGGACTTCATCAAATACCCCCTACCACCCAATGTGAGCACCCTCTCAGCGTAGTACTTTTCCTCATGCATGGAATAAATCAGAACATTCAGGTCGGGCTGGTGCTCCAGCGCAGCCTTGAGGAAATCCAAGCCTCCTTTGCCCTCAAGCACTAGGTCGGCGATGACCAGATCCGGTTTCAGCTCAGCAACCATTTCAAGCGCCTCAGTCACCTGATCTGACTCCCCCACAACCTGCCAACATGCATTCTCTTCCAGCAGATGCTTGATTCCAAGCCGCATGGTGGGATGATCCTCCAGGATAAAGATACGCCCTGGAATCGTATCCCCGCTGGTATGGGTATTTGATGGGTTGATCGAACGCATCGCTTGAATCGACTAAAGGCTTGTCAGCAATACCAACAGATATACGAGGCCCATGGCAACAGGAATAGCAGCATGATCCTGGTTTTGGCAGATGATTTCTCGGGAGCAGCGGAAATGGCAGGCATGGCTCACCGTCACGGTTTGCACACCAGAGTCTGCACGCGATCCATGGCTTTTTCCTCTGCTGACCTCGTTGCGATCGACACACAAACGCGCACAGCAGGGCCAGAGCAAGCTTCAAAACGAGCGCATCAGATCCTGCTCCAAATGCGATCTCCTGACGTTCGATGGGTCTTCAAGAAAGTGGATTCTGTCCTGCGAGGATTTGTCCGTGAAGAGCTCGAAAGTCTATGCGCCGCTCAGGGCCTAGAACGGGCCCTGCTCTTGCCGGCCAATCCAAGTAAGCAGCGCACCTTGCGAAAGGGGCAGTATTGGCTAGCAGATCAGCCGCTACACCAAACCCATTTTGCATCTGATCCACACTTTCCTCGACTCACTTCGCAAGTCGAAGGCCTCCTGGCACAGCAAGGCAAGTTACCGATCCGAGTCATCAACCATATCACAGAGCTAGGATCACGGGGTATTTTTATTCCCAATATTGAGAGGCTGGATCAAGTTCGGTTGTGGGCAAATGAGGCTCCTGCCGATTGCCTGCTTGCAGGAGGGGTCGATTTTTTTCGCTCCTTACTCAATGCCAAAGGTCACCCCGAAAAAACAGATGTGCCCACAGTCCATGACCGCAGGCAGGTCCGCTCCAGACTTTTTGTCTGCGGCAGCCCAGGGGCCCTTGCGGCAGGACGGATGGCATGGTGCAAAGAAAAGGCAATCCCAATACACCAGTGTGACCCAGCCTGGTTTGCCGATGAGCCCCTTGCCATCCCCGAAACCTGGCTGAGGGCGATGCATGAAGATCTTCAAAACCATGGAACCTCCTTGCTGGCAACCTGTGCCTCACCCCTGAGTAAGCACCTGGACCCGGGACAGATTACCGAGCGCCTGGTTCAGATCGTCGAGATCATTCTAGCCCAAAACCCAGTCGATCAACTGCTAGTTGAGGGTGGGGAAACAAGCCTGGTGCTGGCCAGAGC
>JALRAZ010000036.1 GCA_023257935.1 Verrucomicrobiota bacterium | reverse complement strand
GTGGTAAACTGTTGAATGAAAGCGTTTTATGGCTTTCATCTAGGGTTGGTGGTTTTGGTTGAGCGTGTTCGTTCGTTTATTGACGAATGACGGATTCGTGGTAGGTTATCTTTCTGTCGTATGAAAGCAACAAAGTTGGATCAATCAGGCGTATTCGAACCTTTTAAGGTTAAGTCAGGGGGCATTGAATTTTCCCTTCCTCCTGAAGCTGTTAACGTCCGATCTAATGGTGTTGAGTTTTTATCGCCAGAGGCCTTACCTGTCTGGTCTGAATTGACTATCGAGCTAACCTCTCCAGCAGATCAATCACCTATTCATTGCAGTGGGATTGTTGTCGGATCCAACGGCAGTAAGCATGCTGGTTTTGTGGTCTCCATCCTCTTCGTCGGGTTGAACCCTCAAGCCCAATCTCAAGTCGAAGCCCTTGCTAGAGTTCAGCGCCTGAGCCTCTGAATCAGGCGTAACTTGGGGTCTAAACGCCCCTCATCTAGCTTATATGGAACTGTTCAAGCGTATTCTGCGCACCGCAGTTGACGGTGGCGCATCTGACGTGCACGTTAAGGTCGGTAACCCGATTGTCTTTCGCATCGACGGTAACCTTGTCGACATCGAATCCCCCAAGCCTACGGTCGAATGGATCGAAAATATCCTTCAGCACATCATCCCTGAGCACCTTCGAGAGGTGCTTCAAGCTGAACGAGAAATTGATTTTTCCTACTTTCTCGAAGGGGTGGGACGTTTCAGGACCAACTGCTTCCAGCAACGAGGCACCTTTGCGTTGGCCATGCGGTATGTCAAAACCGATATCCCTGCTTTTGAAGAGCTTGGCCTCATTCCGGTGCTCAAGACCATTGCCGAATCACCCCGCGGGATTGTTTTGGTATCCGGCACAACTGGCTCGGGGAAATCGACCACCTTGGCCGCGATGTTGCAGCACATTAATCAGACCAGCCGCAAGCACATCGTGACCCTTGAGGATCCGATCGAATTTGTTTTTTCCGATGACAAGTCGGTGATTGAGCAGCGGGAGATCGGCCTTGATTCCAAAAACTTTGCTGCGGGTTTAAAGCATGTTCTCCGTCAGGACCCTGATGTCATCATGATTGGTGAAATGCGTGATGCCATCAGTTTTTCAGCTGCCATGAGTGCCGCTGACACAGGGCACCTAGTCCTGTCGACTTTGCATACGACCAATGCCTCCCAATCGGTTACTCGAATCCTTGATTTTTTCAGATCGGAAGAGAGAGATCAGATCAGAAGGCAATTGGCTGGGACCCTCAAGGCGGTCATTTGTCAACGGATGGTGGGGCGGGTTGGTGGTGGCGTGATACCGGCCATCGAAGTCATGGTTAATACACCGACGATGCGCAAGTTAATTGAAGAAAATCGACTGGAAAAACTCAGTGTTGGCATTGAAACAGGAGGCGAAGATGGTATGCAGAATTTCAACCAGGCTCTCTTCAAGTTGGTTCAGGATCGACTTGTGAGCGAGGAGGAAGCCCTTGCCAAGGCATCCAACGCTGATGCGCTCAAGATGAACTTCCAGGGTATCTTTTTAAGTGAGGGCAAACGCATCCTAAGTTAAGGAGAACGTTGTCTTTCGCATCTGTGTCAAGGCGGTGGTTGACACAGGTTGTTGATTTGGTTTAACCTCCGTATTCGCAATTAGATTTCATTACACTCATGACAAAAGCAGGCTACATTCTGGTCATTCTCCTGGGCATTGCCTCTCTTGGAATCCTTCAGTTAAAGACGGTTCCTAGCATCACGGACCTTCAAGGCCAACTTGCATCAGCCCTGGACTCCCAATCTCGTGCTGAGGCCGCCCAGCGCACCGCTGAGGCCGCTCAGCGTGATGCAGAGGATTTGGCCGAAACACGACTGGCTGAGTTGACTGATGCCAAGGATAGTCTCAAGAATGCCATGACAGCCTTAGGGCAGCAGCGCTTGAGAGGAGATCAACTCGATACGCAGCTTACGGAGGTTAATGAGCAGTTGCTTGACGCCCGACGCGAGTTACAGACCTGGAAAGCTTTGGGGGTAGATCAAAAGTTCATCGTTACCATGAAGCAAAAAATTCAGGATGCTAACGATGAAATCGCTGCGATCACCGAAGAAAAAGAAATACTCATCCGACAGATGGACCAGATTCGCTACGAATTGGGGCGTTTCGTTGGGCCTACCACCAAGGTTGTTATGCCTGATGGCATCGAGGGTGCCGTTCAGGCTATCGACAGCGACTGGGGCTTCGTGATCGTCGACCTGGGTCAGAAAGACGGTGCTCGCGAAAACGGTGAACTCTTGGTTAGCCGAGAGGGCAAACTCGTGGGTAAAATTCAAATTTCCTCGGTAGAAGAAAACCGTTCCATTGCCAATGTGGTTCCTGGATGGCTTCAGAGCGATATCCAGGTAGGCGATGTGGTGGCCTACTGAAAAGAGCCCTCTCCTCTTTTGTGATGTCAAGACTGACCCATTGCCTGTTCCTTGGCTTTGCCTTAATCACCCTATTCCTTGCCAGTGGTTGTTCCACTCCTGATCCTAGGAACACATCTGCTCGGCCATGGAATCAGCCTAGGGGATGGGAAAATGGACTTCCCTCTAACATGATGGAGGGTCGCTAAACTTGGATTGAGCGCGTCCCGCTTGATGAAATTTCTATGTGATAAAGCCGACCTCGAGTAGGTCGGCTTTATCGTATCCAGACATGTTTCATCGAGAAGTGATGCGAATCCAGCAAGGGAGAAGCCATAAGTTACCGACCAAGCCGATGGCAAAGCTGGCCACTCCGAGTCGTGCGAATGCCTGAATGGCTGGGAAGGAACTCAGAGTCATGCAAAGGAAAACGACTATCAGCAGCAGACTGGTATGTAATATGGGATTGGTTTTGGCTTGGAGTGCCTGATTCAAAGCCGCTTCACTTGCGATCCCTTCTCGGCGTTTGGTTCGCCAGTAACCCACTAGGTGAATGCCGTCGTCGATAGCGATTCCAAAGGCCATGGCTCCGATTAGGCAGGTCAAAGCATTGAGCTCGATACCAAGCAAGAACCCAGCTCCCATAACGAACAAGGTTCCCAGTGCGTTGACCACGACTGTTCCCAATGCCAATAACGGCGATAACCATAAGAGGCTCAGCAGAAATAATAGGGCCAACAAACATGCCGTCATGGAACCTAACAGGCTTCTGCGAAGGCCCTCATCGGCTTGATGGATGGACGAAAGCGTGTCGTCGATGGCTAACTGGCAATCTTTGGGTAGGTGTTGGTTCCCCATGTTTGACACAGTATTCATGAGTTTTAGGTAGCCAAGGCTCGGTAAATTAGGGGTACGGATATAAAGGTAGCCTATCTGGCCTGAAGGGCTTTCAAGGGCTTGCATCAAAGGAAATCCAGGGGTTTTTACTGCTGCTGCAAACAGCCCCAGAAGGAGGTCTGACTCAGGTAAGTTCCCAAACCCTTGCGGTGGATCATGCCATATTTGATTTAGGATCGTTAAGATTTGAGGGTAGCTATAGACGGCAGTGACTTCAGGCAAGGTTTCAATCTGTGCTGACCAATCAAGTATGGATTGAAGTATTTGACGCTGGTGCAAGCCCCCCGGTTTGCCAGTGTCCAGAGTGAGCTTCAATAAATTCGCTCCACCATAAGTCTGATCAAAGTGCTCCAAGGCCTGATATGTTTTCATCCATGGGCTTAAGAACTGTTTGACGTGGACCTGCGCCTTCATGTCCAAGAGTCCCGGTATTGCCAAGCAAGATGCGAGCAAAGTGATCGTCATTATCCTTTTGGGATAGGGGAGAATAACCCTGGATGTGATACGACTGAGCCAGATGGGTAACCTGGATGCAGCTCTTGGTGGCTCAATTCCAATGGATCCATGATACCAAAATACCCAAACAAGGCCGGGACCGAAGGTGGAAAGGTAGATGAGGAGAACACCGCCGGCACCTAGCCAGCTGATGCGTTGGATCCATTCCAAATGACTCAGGCTTAAGGCCAATAACCCAATCAACGTGGTCAGGTAGACCCATAGTGACGGCATGAGGATGCGTCTCAATCCAGCCACAATTGGATTTTGCATCCCCTCCATGCTTGCCTGGTCCACCGCGGCGGTATTGTGAAGGATGCTCATCCACTGAACCACGGCCCACACGGGAAGTAGGATAAACATCTCCAGTGATAGGCTGATTTGCCACCAGAGACAGAAAATGGCAGCCAATGAAAGGGTTAAAAGCGACTGAAGCATGAGATAGATCAAGAATCTTACTTCAGGCTTGAAGCTCCAAAGCACCGTGAGAATCCCAAGCAGAATCAAAGGTAGAATCAGGGTGATATCTGTTGCCAGTGTGGACTGAATTTCTTCTCTAGCCAGAGGCATACCCAGGTAGTGGAAGACAAAACCTCGATCGGTCCATGGCAGTAGAAGCTTATCCAATGCTGGCAACCAGGGCTCAAAATCACGGGTCTCAGACCTTACCTTTAGGGTGATGGCGATGATTGCGCTCATGGCGTCGCCCGAGACCATCACTTGGCGCATGAGGGGGTTTGATAGGGCATAATCCTTTAAACCCTTCAAGTCATCTGGGCTCAATTGATTGGTGGAAGCAATGGGAACCATTTGAAATGAAAGCCCATTTCGAATGGGTTTTACCGAGTGGGTCAGGCTCTTGACGTCCGCTACCTGTTGCCATGTCGCGAGCCGTTCTGATATTTCATGCAGGGCGATGATTCCTTCGGGAGTGAAAATCCCATTGGGAGCTTGCATGCTTAGGGCGAGCATTTCCTTCCCATCAAGGAACTGGTCTAGCTTTTCTAGGGTCTGGTGCTGGTGCTGATCAATGGAAAGCAATCGATCCAGATCCTCTGAAAAGGGAATATTCGTTATCCTAGTGAGTCCCCAAATCATCAAGGCCAGCAGTGCGTAGCGCAAGGGTTTGACTCGTGATGAAAAGGGGAGATGCCTATAAAGCATAGCTGCAATCAAGGCTCTTAGGGCCTAATGGGCGGCCAGGTTAAATCTCCTGGATAAGCTGTCTTCATGGTCCATAGATGCCCTCCAGCCGTGATAAAAAGTGTCCTGTGATCTTCTCCGCCAAAGGCACAATTGGTGACTTCATCGTTGGGAATCGGTAGGTGCCCCATCCATCGGCCTTCTCTTGAAAAAACAAAGATTCCAGCGGGGTAGGGCAGTCGCGTTTCGTGAGGAGGCTTGTTATGGTTGATGCCAGCGGCTACATACAGGCGTCCCAGTGCATCCTGAGCCATCCCGTCAGGGCCTCTGGAGGTTTTCCAGTCGAAAATCAAGGTCTTGGAACTCAGTTTAAGCGTGCCATCGGAGAGCTTTTCGAAACGCCACAGCTTTCTAGCACCTTGCGATCTGTTGTTATTGTCAGCCACGTAGAGGAATCGGTCATCGGCTGAGACAAGCACACCGTTGGGACGATCCACCTCATGGGTGATGACGCGTTGCACCTCCCCGCCAGTGTGGATGCAATAAACCCCCTCCACCAGACGACCTTGATCATCCTTCATTTCCATGCCGCTACGATCTCCATACCTCGGATCGGAAAAATAAATGCGTCCAGCTTGATCGATGGTGACATCGTTGGGAGTGTTGTAGCGATAGCCATCATAATCATCCGTTAAGGTGGCCCACTGACCATTTTTTTCTAGTCTCCTCACCCTTCTATGCAAGGGCTCGCAGGCTATCAATCGTCCCTGACTATCAAACATCAACCCGTTTGAACCGGCTCCCTCTTCGAAGGGCCTGACCCCGTGGCTTGCATGCCACTGCTGAATATGCCCCTCACCGCTGAAGAATAATCCTTGGGTAGGATGCCATGCCGGCCCTTCACCCGCTCCCTGTTTGAGGACCTCCTTTGGGGTGGCTGCATCCTCCCAAATGAGCACCTCATCTTCATCATAGGTCTGGCAGCCAATAAAAAACATCGAGGGCATGGCAATGACGGGTAAAAGTAACCACATGCGTAGGAATTTTATCATGGCAATGAGTGTTGCGTTGGAAGCAGGCGCGATGGCTTATAGATTGGGTTGGTGAATGATGATCTTAGGTCAAAGCCTAACCTGGGCAAGCACGAGATGTTGAACTTGATGGAAGACTAACGCCACTCAGATGAGCGTTTTGTGCGGGACACGACTCTTTGTCCAAATGCCTTGGCGGCCTCGTTGATGCGGTTCAGTCGATCATCCAGGCCTTT
>JALRAZ010000002.1 GCA_023257935.1 Verrucomicrobiota bacterium | reverse complement strand
TAATTGGGATGGGAACCCCGATGCCCGACGGCATGAAGTCTTTGCTTTTAATGGGATGAAAGGCTTTGCCTGCGAAGGAGGTAGTGGCTGCAGAGAAGCATGGATGTGGCTATCAGCAGTAGACCCAAGCCCATAACTAATCCAGCTGGGTGGTCCTCTGGGTCACCCCAAAGTGCAATGAAGACCATGCCTAAGGCGATGAATCTCATCAGCCACTGAATGCATCGATTGAAGCGACCAAGTCGTTGAATGATGGCCGATCGCTTTGCCTCCACCGACGCTGGCAAGCTGCCAGCCAGCTGCCTCAGGAGGGAGAAGAGGTGGGCAAGGGCCATGAAAAAGGGGCTGGAGCCTAGATAAACATAGGCAAGAAAGGGGTCGTGAAAATAGATTTCAAACACCGTGGCGTTCGCATTACGTCCCTCAACATGAGGTTCCCAGAGCATGAAAGTCATGACGGCAAGTCCAAACAGAACAATGAGGGCTTGTAAGCATCGTAGCAGTCTTGTGTGCATGGGAATCAAGCAACCCTAACGATTGCCTAGCCTCTGGTTATCAGTTGGGTCCTAGCTAGGCAAGTTAAGCTTTGAGCCTCTCACATTTCGATCAAGCTGACATGCCTGCCTGGCAGCAGTTTAGCCTCAAGCCTTAGCAAGCGCTTGAAGTGTCATGCCATGGTGCGGGGCTTGAGCCACAGCAACTATTTTGGAGTGGCTCCTGTGAGGTGTTGGCAACAGGTGCTCTGCGGAGTCTGCATGATGACACAGTCAGGATTCTCCCTGGCGGGTGCCACCGGCTTGAGGTGCCGATGCGATGATGCGATCGGCTAATCTGGAAAAAGGCAGGCTTTGCAAGATGACCGTTCCGTGACCTCGCAAGGTGGCAAGGAAAAGGCCTTCGCCCCCGAAAAACATGCTCTTGAGGCTGCCTGCTCGCTGGATGTCATATTCGATGCCTCTGGTAAAGCCCACGATGCAACCCGTATCCACCCTGAGGGTTTCCCCGTTGAGCTGTTTTTCAATCAGGGTACCACCGGCATGGAGGAAAGCCATGCCATCTCCCTTGAGGTGTTGAAGGATAAAGCCTTCTCCTCCAAAAAAACCAACCCCGAGTTTGCGTTGAAATGCAATACCAACTGAGGTTCCCAAGGCTGCGCAAAGGAAGGCATCTTTCTGACAGAAGATTTCGCCACCCACCTGACCCAAGTGGATGGGGAGGATCCGTCCGGGGTAGGGGGCAGCAAAGGCCACGCGTTTCTTGCCAGAGCCCTGATGGGTGAAACGAGTCATGAAAACCGATTCACCTGCGAGCTTGCGTTTGCCTGCGTCAAAGAGTTTGCCC
Source organism: Verrucomicrobiota bacterium (assembly GCA_023257935.1). Lineage (GTDB taxonomy): Bacteria > Verrucomicrobiota > Verrucomicrobiia > Limisphaerales > AAA164-E04 > UBA7971. The sequence goes on along the minus strand of JALRAZ010000002.1, from coordinate 418 downwards.
AAAAGGCCTCGATCAGGCTGGGAGCCATCTCCCATGCGCGCCTCAAAGGTGATGCCTTCTTCCATGTAATTCATCACCCCAGCTTCGGCAATAACCGCCTCCCCCGGGTCGAGTTCGACTTCAACGACTTGAATATCCTCGCCGATGATCTCGTAATCCACTTCGTGACTTTTCATGGATGCAGGAAGCTCGCCTGAGGTGATTTTTGGACTTGATGCAGGTATCAGTGAGAGGAGGCCAGGAATTCAAGCAAGGACTTGATGTCCTCCTTGGGTAAGGCCTCGAACCCGACAGGCATGATGGATAGATTCGAGCCATCAAGGGTCTCAATGTCTTTGCGTTGAATGACGTGTATCTGCCCCGTGAGGTCGAGGATTTCAACCGTCGTGCGGGTCTCGGCTTCCAGGCGTCCGGAATA
>JALRAZ010000354.1 GCA_023257935.1 Verrucomicrobiota bacterium | reverse complement strand
GTAGGCAAGACAGGGGGGCCTTAGGTGACTTAGGTGGGTATCATGCTTGGGTAAGCAAGCAAAGGGCGGACCCTATTGGTCCGCCCTGCTGATTGTTTCCTGGATTCAGGCTGTGGGGGACATCAATCCTCTGAGTCCGGTCCTTCGTCTGACTCCTCTCCTGAGGCTTCCTGTCCATCAGCCATCAGCTTATCCCGCTCCTCCATAGCAACCTTGCGGGAGAGCTTGACACGACCTTTGTCATCAATGCCAATCACCTTGACCCAAATTTCATCGCCCATTTGCACGATGTCTTCAGTTCGCTTGACACGGAAATTAGCCAGTTCACTGATGTGACAAAGCCCATCCTGACCTGGAAGGACTTCCACGAAAGCTCCAAATTCTTTGATGGAAACCACCTTACCACGGTAGGTTTTGCCCACTTCAATTTCAGCGGTGATTCCTTCGATTTCTTGGAGAGCAATGTTAAGACCATCCTCAGCAACCGAGTAGATCTTGACTGAGCCATCGTCTTCGATGTTGATTTCGCAGCCCGATTCCTCAACGATTCGCTTGATATTCTTACCCCCAGGACCGATCAGGGCGCCAATTTTATCAGGGTTGATGCGAACGGTGGTGATACGTGGAGCATACTTGCTGAACTCCTTACGAGGCTCAGCAAGGGTGGCTGCCATTTTTTCGAGTACCGCCTCACGAGCTTCCTTGGCCTTTTGAATCGCCTCTTCCATGATGCCAAGCGGTAGGCCCTTGAGCTTGAGATCTAGCTGGAAACCGGTAATACCATTGGCACTTCCTGCAATCTTGCAATCCATGTCACAGAAGGCATCCTCCCAGCCGATGATGTCAGTGAGGATCTGATAACGATCGATCTGATCATCTTCGTCTGTCTGGGTGCAGATGCCGATACTGATACCCGCTGCTGGGGATTTCAGAGGCACGCCTGCATCCATCAAAGCCAGGGATCCTGCACAGACGGTTGCCATGCTGGAAGATCCGTTGGACTCGAGGACTTCGCTGGTAATACGCACGGTGTATGGGAAGGATTCGTAAGGGAAGAGCGGCGCAATCGATCGCTCGGCTAGGGCACCATGCCCGATTTCGCGACGACCCGGGCCTGTAATACGACCTGTTTCACCCACAGAAAAATTAGGGAAGTTGTAATGGAGGATGAACTGTTTCTCGCTCTCTCCGCCTGCATAAGCATCAAAACTCTGGGCGTCATCCAGCGTTCCCATGGTCGCTGAGGTCAAAGCCTGGGTTTCACCTCGCGTGAAGAGGGCAGAACCGTGGGCTCGAGGCAACAGCCCCACTTCGGAGGAAATAGGACGGATATCGTAGAACTGACGGCCATCCAGACGCTTACCTTCATCGAGGATGAGTTTGCGAACCGCTTCCTTTTGAATCTTGTAAAAGACATCAGAAAGCACCTGGCCAGTCACCACATCTTCACCAAATTTTTCAACCAGCTGGCTACCAGCCTCAGAGGTGATGGCCTTCCAGCCTGCTTCACGCTCCTTCTTGGATTCGATGAGTAAAGTAGGAATCACCTTATCAGCAATCAGGGAGCTAGCCTCTGCTGTGACTTCCTTGGGAACCTGCATGGTCACAATGTCTCGCTTGGGCTTGCCAATGGAGTCTCTCCAGGCTTCCTGAGCCTGAATCATCGGCTGACAAGCCTCTTGACCGAAACGAAGCGCAGCGATAAAATCTTCTTCGGAGATTTCCTGAGCACTGCCCTCATACATCACCACATCCGTCTTGTTGCCGACGTAGATCAGGTCCAGATCACTCTCTTCTCGCTCTGAGTGGGTTGGGTTAGCCACAAATTCACCGTTGATACGCCCCACACGGACCGCCCCAAGCGGGCCTGCCCAGGGAATATCACTCACAGTCAGCGCGACTGATGCTCCCAAGATACTGAGGATATCGGGATCATTTTCTCCGTCAGCACTCAGCAGGAGGGTCTGAACCTGGACTTCATTGAACCATCCTTTCGGGAAAAGAGGCCGAATCGGACGGTCGGTCAGACGACAGGTCAAGATTTCCTTCTCACTTGGGCGTCCCTCACGCTTGAAGTAACTGCCAGGGATCTGACCCGCTGCAGAGGCTTTTTCGCGGTAATCCACAGTCAGGGGGAAAAATTCCTGTCCTGATCGGGCTTCGGCGGCTGCCACGGCAGCCACTAGGATGATGGTTTCGCCCATCTGCACAGTGACTGCTCCGTCAGCCTGTCGGGCCATTTTTCCGGTTTCAAGCAGGATCTGCTTACCGGCTATCTCGATAGTAGTTTTGTTGGACATAATAAATTGACAGGAACCAGCTGGTCTTTTCAAACCGTTGGCCTGCCCTTGATTTGCCCGCTGAGCCGGAGGAACTTCCTTCAGCACTGACACACTCTCAAGCTTTGGGTGGAGTGCTGAAGGAAATTTCCCAGGAACAGCGGGTCTTTGATTGGTTTTTCCAGAGTGCCAGGTTGTCAGTGTATTGTCAGGAAGGTTGCGCGCACTCAAAACGCAACGCAGGCTCAGGGTAGCCCCCTAGCCTGCCTGACGATACCGAAAGCATCAGAACTCGGCTCACTGACTAAAAATTTGCCAGGCCGAGTGTTCCCGCCACCTCGCTCAGCGGCGAAGGTTGAGGGACTGAGTCAAGGAAACGTAGCGTTTGTGATCCACTCGATTAATATAATCGAGCAGTCGTCTACGCTTGGAAACCATCATCAGCAGACCTCGACGGCTACTGAAATCCTTCTTGTTGACCTTGAGGTGCTCGGTCAGCGAAAGGATTTTTTTGGTAAGGATTGCAACCTGCACATCGGCAGATCCGGTATCCTTGTCGTGTCTGCGGTAGGTTTCTATGGTTTTTGATTTCTCTTCCATACAACTTGAGGACATCATCCTAAGGTTATAACAAGCAGGGCAGTGTAGGGCCACACCTCCCACTGTAAAGGAATTTTCTCGGGAAATTTAATTGGAGTCTCCCACCATTTCTGGGCAAATTGGCCGACCTGGCAGACGCCTATCAAAACCCAGTCCATGGCCACACTGAAAGAACTTTCCCTTGCTGACCGCCTTTTTCTCAAGGCTTATCCGTGGCGACGTATTCATCCAACGCCCCAGGCCAATCCAGACAAATCACTTGGAGCTTCACGCATCGCCCTGGCCTCCAGCGCTGGGATGGTGTGCAAAGATCAGATCCCCTTTGACGATACCGTCCGCGGAGGCGACCCCTCCTTTCGCTGGATAGCTCACCAGACCCCCATGGAGGACCTCGTGGAAACCCACCGATCCCAATCATTTGATCACACAGGAATCGCCAAGGATCCCAATCTAGCCCTTCCTTTACAGCGCTTGAATGAACTCCTTGAGCAAGGCTTGATCGGGTCGATCAATCACCGACATGCTTCCTTCATGGGTTCAATCACCGCTCCAGGGCGGATGATAAGGGATACGGCTCCTGAGATTGCCAGAGGTCTGCTAGAAGACGGCGTGGACCGAGTTCTGTTGGTCCCGGTCTGACCCATGTGTAACCAGACCGTGAGTCTGGTCGCAGCTGAAATAGAACGTCAGGGTATCCCTACGGTAGTCCTGCAGTTCCTCAAAGAAGTCGCCCTCAAAGTGGGCCCGCCCAGAGCCCTGTGGCTTCCTTTCCCTCATGGGTTTCCTTTGGGGAAACCTGAAGATCCCACACTCCAAAAATCCATTATGCTTCAAGCATTGGCTATGGTGGATGATGAAGTTTCGCCTCTGCCACGCTTGGCCAGCTTTGGCAGCCATTGACCCAAGCCTCAGCTTCGGGGCACCCTCTGTGATTCGATTCAGAGGAAGCGCTCGTTCACGCAGTTCAGGGGTGCTTGCCCTTGAAGGACGCGTCGAATTTCCTGGGCCGCCTTGCGGCGCATCTCAACAAGCCCCTGATCAGAATAGAAAGCCGAATGGGGGGTCATCACCAAATTAACCGGCGGCACACGCTCCTGTTGCCAAAGCGCCACCAAGGGCATGCTGATCTCGGCTGGCTCCTCTGGGAGCACATCAATGCCTGCACCCGCAATTTGCTCTAACTCAAGGGCTGCAGCCAGGGCATCGGTGTCGACCACCGCCCCGCGGGCCGTATTGACCAAGATGGCGCTGGGCTTCATCTGGGCAAGGGCCGCTGCGTTAACCATCCCACGGGTTTCATCAGTCAAAGGAGTGTGAACCGAAACGATATCACTGCTCTGAAGCAGGGTCTCCCAGTCCACCAATGTAACGCCCAGCACTTTGTCGGTGCCAGGCCTTACATGAGGGTCGTAGGCCAGCACCCGCATCCCCAAACCTTTGGCTCTCAGTGCCGTGGCACTCCCTATCCTGCCCAGGCCCACGATTCCCATGGTGGCACCGGCTATCCTAAAAATAGGCTGGACCGCTCGCATGTCCCATGGCTGGAGGGTTTTTCTCAATAACCTCTCAGCCTTGATAAGCCCTCGATTACAAGCCAATGCCATGGCAATGGCATGATCAGCTACCTCATCAACCCCATAATCAGGCACATTGCACACTGGGATACCCCTTTGACCCGCTGCCTTGAGGTCAATGTTGTCAAAACCTACTCCACAACGAACAACCACCTTGCACCGATCGAGCTGGGCCACAACGGCCTCATTGATGGTGACTTCATGGCAAAGAATGATGGCATCCACATCCTTCAACTTCCCATCCAGTTCCTGGGTTCGCCGGGCCAAAAGGCATGCCACATCGGCAACCCCGTCCAGTACTTCCGATTCAATGGAGGCGGGGGGTTCAAGGTAATCGGTAATGACGACACGCTTCATCAGGAACATACTGGTAGAAAACACGATCCATGGCAATGAAGGATGCTGGGGGCCAAGCAAGATCCATGGCCGCTCGGCGCACTTGCGCGAGAATGGGTCTCCTTCATGGATTATTGGTGGTTAGTGCTTGACCCGTGGGCAGGCCATGCTGGCATGATTGGACGCTAATTTAATGATGGATGCAGTCTTAGCACTTCAGGATGGGTCCGTTTTCCGAGGCAAGGGATTTGGGGCAAGCACTTCGGTTTGCGGTGAGGTTTGTTTCAACACTTCGATGACGGGTTATCAGGAGATTCTCACCGATCCTTCCTACAAGGCACAGATCGTGACCATGACCTACCCGCTGATCGGCAACTACGGCGTGAACAAGCAGGATATCGAGTCCTACAAGCCTCACCTTTCAGGTTTTGTTATCCGTGAGCTTTCTCCGGTTGTGAGCAACTGGCGAGCCGACAGTGATCTGCCTAGCTACCTGAAAGAAAATGGTATCCCCGGCATTGAAGGGATCGACACCAGAGCGCTGACTAAGCGACTTCGAACCGAGGGATCCATGAATGGCTTCCTCTCGACCGAGGGCCTCTCGGACCAGGAAGCCATCGAACGGGCCAAGTCATGGCCGGGTCTGGTCGGCGTGGATTATGTCCGTGAAGTCACACACAAAGAGGCTTTCCTTTGGGATGAGGATGATTCCCTGAGCGGCGATTTCCGACTGATTCAAGGGGCGGAGAAATCCGAGAGCGCGCGCTCGGCCACACTCCCCTTGCCGGAAGCAGACATGAACATCGTGGCGCTGGATTTTGGAATGAAATACAACATCCTTCGCCGGCTTCGACAGCATGGATTCAAAACTCATGTATTACCAGCTGATGCCAAGGCCAGCGCTGTGCACGAACTCAAGCCGGCAGGGGTCTTCCTTTCCAATGGACCGGGCGATCCATCGGCTCTTCCCTACGCCGTGGAAACAGTTAAGGAACTGGTTAAACATGGATACCCCATCTTTGGCATCTGCCTGGGTCATCAGATCCTGGGTCAGGCTCTTGGTGCTGAGACCTTCAAAATGAAATTTGGTCATCGCGGGGGCAACCAACCCGTTCAGGACCTTGATACCGGCGTGGTGGAGATCACATCACAGAACCACGGGTTTGCCCTGGATGGCAATTCACTGGACGCAGCAGTCGAAGTGGACAAGACCAACCTGAATGACAAGACAATCGAGGGTATCCGACACCGTCACAAACCGTTGTTCAGTGTTCAATACCATCCAGAAGCTTCTCCTGGTCCACATGATTCCTCACCACTATTCAATCGATTCCGCAATCTGATTGGAACTCGTGGTTCATGAGATACTTGTGATTTCCAGAAACCGTTTGACTTGAAGCCCCGGGTAAGGATAATGCTTTTTCAACCTAACCGTCATGGCCAAACTTGTCGTAATCAGCGAAGGATCAAAGGGGAAAACTGTCGAAGTATCGACAGAGACAGTGACTGTTGGCCGTTCAGAGGACAATGGATGCCAAATCCCGGAAGCTTCAGTTTCCAGTCGTCACTGTGAATTGACAGCCAAGGGAGAAGACATCCTGATCAAAGATTTGGGTTCTACCAATGGTACTTTTCTCGATGACAAGCCTGTCACCGAGGCAACCATGAAAAAGGGACAACTGCTTCGTCTCGGATCAGTCGAGCTTCGATTCGAAGGAGACGACGGTAAGCAGGTTGGGAAAGTGGCCACCAAAACCATCACCCCACCTCGAGGAGGGGTTAAACTAGATGGGATGGAAAAAGGATCCAAGGCCCCTTCTGACAAGACATTCGCCAAAAAGACCAACAAGGCTAACAAGATGTTTATGACCGTCGGTGGCATCATCTTGCTTGCTGTCATCCTCTTGGTGATCTATGCCCTGACTGCGGTCAAGGGTAACGGCTAATCGAGCCCGTCATCCACTCATTTAAGCCCGAGAGATAGGACAGATTGGGCGAGTCTATCCGGCTTCAATCCTAAGATTTCATTTAACTCGTCTCGGTAGCCAAAGGATGGGATGAGCTGCAAAAACAGACTCACCTGGCGAGGAGGGGTTCTTTTGATACGGATACTAGGCTAGCTGAATGGCTTTCACAGCGCATGGCCACTCAATGGAGATTCTCACCCCTATTACCCTTGCTGCAGCTTGTTTAGTTGGAGAAAATCTATCATGAGCCAAAAAACTCGATGACTCAGTTAAACCACTGCAGCGATGTCCCCAAAAGAGCCTCCGGCTGAAGAGGGCCTTGCCTGATCAGAACCATAGCCTCTTGCGATTGATCAGGCATTTAGAGATTGCCTAGGGCACATTGTAGACGACCGGCTGCAACCAGGCACATTCGGTCTCACCTTCTTTGTAGGGATTGGTCATAGGTTGACTGGAGATAACCTTGGCTCGCACATAAATTTCGTCTCCGTTCAATGTGTAGGATGGGTAAATCCCATCCATTTCATGCAGGAGCTCTCCCACCGAGTCATCGTATTGATGCGTCACGCGTATCGGATTGCCATCTCCTGCTCGAAACGGCTCATGATCCTGATTGAAACCCTGTCGGGTACCGTAGAACCGAGTGGTGTAAGAGACCCCAGGCTTGGGTTGGATGGAAAAGGAAAACTTCCCCCCTTTGTGCTCGATGGACTCCAGCCTGACCCCACTGGAGGCATAGAAGTCCCCGGTTTCCATCGATCGGATCAGGTGATCGGGGGTGAGGTGGCGCGAACGAACCATGACCCAGCCTCGACCAGGGTTGCTCAGGCCAACGCGTTCTTCATGATAACTGTGCGCATCATCTGTGGCGATGCCATACATCACCGGCAGGTCTAACAAAGCCAATCGCCAGGTCAGCACAATATCCCAAAACCGCTCAAGGCTAGCGTGGGTGGCATCACCCTCATTGTGAACCGATGGATGACCATTGTAGACCTCAAAGAAAGATTCTCCTCGCAACTGCATGAATTCCTCGGCGGTAACAGCCCAACCAAAATTAGGGTGATTCAGATGAGGCATCATGAGCTGCCCACTTTCTTCACGGCGTTGAAGGATGGCGTCGAGATTGTTCTGCATCACGTTGAGCACAGAAGTCCCCCCTTGCGGCTTAATGGGATCATTCAAATGGGTCACATTGATATGGATGGGGGAGGTGAGGTATCGATCGGTCAGCTCCTGACTTTGGATAATGAGAAAGCGACCCGCTGCATCGAAAAGGGGGCGGTATTCACTCAAGGTCTTGAGCCTGACCTCCAGATTTCCCTCGGTCACTCGACTTTCAACCCACTCGGCCCCAAATTGGCCGACATATTTTTCGTAGGCATCCACACCTCCCTTGTTAGCAAGCACCTTCGACCATCGTTGCCCACGCTGGAGAGTGTTATGATCCGAGAGGACGGCGAAGTGGTATCCATGAGATCGATACCATTCCATGATCATCTCAGGATAGTCATCCCCATCGCTCCAGAGAGAATGAGTGTGTAGGTTTCCCTTCCACCACTTTGGCTCGGCATCCGCTGCGTGAAGGGATCCTGAAAGGGTAACACTCATCACCC
>JALRAZ010000218.1 GCA_023257935.1 Verrucomicrobiota bacterium | reverse complement strand
GGCCAACCGAGATAGGGGTAGAGATGAATTTTAAAATAATGAAATCAATGATTTTTGATGATTGAATAATCTTTAATTGAGAGGCGTAAGCATCACAACAACAAAAAGATACAAAGTATAGCAATCTTCGTGCCGACAGTGCTTGAATATTTGCCTTAAACGAGGCATATTATTTTAGTCATGGCTCAGGGTCTGTATCTATCCCAAAAGATGGCGTTGCAGCAGATGCTCGCGCCCCAGCTCCAGCAATCGCTGGCCTTGTTGCAGGCCCCTCTGATGGAGTTACAAGCCTTGGTGAATCAGGAATTGGAGCAGAACCCTGTATTGGAGGAAAACCCTGAATTAGAGTTAGCCCAGAAAGAGCCTGATGGTGAATTTGATGCAGAGGAATACCCGCAGGATCCCGCAGCGCCTGATGCGGAATGGGAGTCTCAGATCGAGCGATTGACTCAGCTGGATCAGGAGTGGAAGGATTATTTCAGTGAGACGGCCTTGCCCTCGGTCAGGCATTCCAAGGACGATGAAGAACGTCGTCAGCATATGTTTGATAGCCTGACCACATCGATCTCCCTCCAAGAAGAACTTCGTGATCAAGTGCGGCTCTCTGATTTGGACGCATCTCATTACGATTTGGCCGATATGCTGATTGGTAACATTGATGAGGGGGGGTTCCTCAAAGCTTCAACCAATGAGCTGATATTTTCTACTAATGCCCCTAAGGAGACAATTGAGAGGGTTGTGGAGTTGATCCAAAGCTTTGATCCTCCAGGAGTGGGAGCACGTGATTTAAGAGAATGCTTGATGTTGCAACTCGAGCGCATCGGCAAACAGCAAAGCTTGGAGTATCGAATCCTGGATCGATGTTTTCCCTTGCTTGGGAAGCGTAAATTCCCCGATATCGCTCGGGATCTTGGGCAATCACTTGATGCCGTGGTTCAGGCCGCCAAGCGCATCAGTCATCTCAATCCCCGACCCGGTGGTGCCTTTCGTGGTGATACTGAAACTTACGTGACCCCCGAAGTATTCATCACTCGTGCTGAAGATGGTGAGTATCAAATTAGTGTTAACAATGACCACATTCCGCGCATTCGAATCAGTAACACCTACAAGGATCTCCTTTCAACTTCTTCCAGCGCGACCGATCTGAAGGAATACATCCGAGAAAAAATCAGGTCAGGAAAATTCCTGATTAAGAGCATTGATCAGCGACAGCAGACGATCACCAAGATCGCCCACGAAATTCTCCGTCGGCAGCGAGATTTTTTTGATCATGGGATCACCCATCTCAAACCCATGACCATGATGCAGGTAGCCGAACAGGTCGGGGTTCACGAAACCACGGTCAGTCGAGCTGTCTCAGGCAAGTATTTGGAGTGCCCTCAGGGACTGTTTGAACTGAAGTTTTTCTTTACCTCAGGAATTCAGACTGCGTCGGGTGAAGATGTTTCCAATGCTTCGGTCAAGGATTTGATCAACGACATGGTGCGAGATGAAAATCCCTCCAAACCACTTTCTGATGATCAGATTGTCAAATTGCTGATGGGCAAAGAAATCAAGATCGCGAGGAGGACGGTTGCCAAATACCGAGGTGAACTTAATATCCTACCCTCTCACTTGAGAAAACAGTATGACTGAATCCTGAGTCTTGGCTTGGGACCTAATCTGCCTTGAGTGCCTGTTTGGTTTGATCTTGCAATGATTCTAGCTGAGGTCGCCACCTATCCTTGTCTCGGGTCGACATGCGATCAATGAAAAGGATGCCATTCAAGTGGTCCACTTCATGCTGAATTGCTTTGGCTAGTAGGCCATCGCAGACAAATTCAACGGGGTTGCCCTTGTGATCCTGTGCTCTGACCCGCACTTGCTCCGGGCGATCGATATCTGCATAGATCTCAGGGAAACTCAAACAGCCTTCAGGGCCTGATACTGTGGAACTTGGCTGATCAATCAGGGGGTTGACTAGAACCAGGGGCATGTATTCCTGGAGATCAACGGGCTCATTGTTCACCTTCATGGAGCTAGGACGATCATCAGACTGAGAAACATCCACCACGGTAAGTTGAAGAGCCTTCCCAATCTGTTGCGCAGCAAGGCCCACTCCATCTGCGTCATACATGGTGTCAAGCATGGCATCCACCAGGTCCTCAAGGGATTGATCAAACACATCAATAGGACGACCGCGCTGGCGTAAGACTGGATGGCCATATTTAACGATGGGCAGGATCATGAGCGGATCTTGTGAAAACACCTCCATGGTATCAAGGGCAAAAGCCAACCTAAGCTTTGAACTAGGCCTAGGAGGGATTCTTTAGGGTATGGTTTTTGAAAGCGATGGTGTTTCAGTAGGGCGGTTGGCCGGATGATGGCATCCCTTCAGTGCCGTCAATTCAGGATGGAAACAGGTAGCAACATCCCCAAGTCGTCGAAAACATGCACTTTGGGGTGAGATAAAAGGGGGCTAAAATAAAACCGGGCCCTATCACCAGAGGATGGCTAAGGGCCCGGGGAATTTCCAGAACCAGTATTCAATAGTAGGATTATGTAGGATTTTGATGAAACTTTTAGATCTCATCAAAAAGCCGGTGAGGGTCAACACAACTTGCCGGATAATCCTTTAAGTCCTTTAAGTCTTAGTGTGTTCAACCACTCGAAATTCTTGAAATCTGCCTTCAATAGATCACCGAAACACATTCATGTCAACCTCTGACAAAGGAAAAAGTTAGGTTTTGTTTCGCTCGACCTGACTACGTGTTTTGTTGGGGATTCATCCTGCTTGAAATAAAGGTCTCTTTTGAATTAACTCGAGTGCAAGGATTTCTCTTCCAGCCCATTGTCCCCCGTCTAGTCCTCGTCCGAGTGAAAAAACATTCCCACCAAGCCATTATCTATTTAGTCACTTTGCCGGCCCTGGTGATTCCCTTATTGGGTTCCCTGATTTACTTTAACCTGAAGGATCAAAGCCAACTCGTTCAGATAATCTATGGGTTGGTTAAAGTATACACCTTTTTGTGGCCCGCACTGGCGGTTTTTGTGCTGCTTAAACTGCCGTGGTCACACCTTCGAGGCTATTTTCGACTGGATGCTAAGATGGCTAAGGAGGGCGCAATATGCGGATTTCTCATGGGATCTGTGATTCTCCTAACCTTGCTGACTCCCTGGGGAGATTTGGTGAGAAACCAAGCCGAAATGGTTCGCCAGAAGGCGGCCGACATGGGAATCATTCGCTTTTTTCCCGTCTTTGCTCTCTTTATTTCCATTGGGCACAGCTTGCTGGAAGAATACTATTGGAGATGGTTCGTCTTTGGACAGCTGCATCGTTGTTTTCCCCAAGCATGGATGGCTCACCTAACGGGCGCGGTCGGTTTTGCCGCACATCATTTCGTGGTGACCACGACCTTCTTTGCTGGTCCGATGGGTTGGTTCTTCGGGTGCTGTGTTGGGGCAGCTGGGGCGGTCTGGTCATGGTTGATGATCAGGCATCAGTCCATACTCGGTGCCTGGCTTGCCCACATGTTGGTCGATCTCTGCTTGATGGGGGTTGGTTACTGGCTCATCTTTTTTGTGGCACCAGCAAACTGAACATGTCTCCATGGGCTTGAACCTTTTAGGGCCTTCCCCCAGAGGCCCATCATTGTTTAAACCCACTGTCCCTGATGCAGCCTTAGGGGATGACCTTTTTATTGCAAAACCCATGGTAATCAGGGATAAAGCAAAGCATGCAGCTGACCACTAGATTCCTTCAACGGCTACTATGCTTCTGCCTGATCGCTTCCATACCTGCCTCGACTCTGGGAGCGGAGAACACCTACCAGGGTGTATTGATCAAGCCAATTGACAATAAGCTACGCATCGAAATTAACGGGGAATTTTTCACCGAATATCACTATCAGGACGTTTCGCGTCCCTTCTTTTACCCCGTTATGGGGCCCAAGGGACTCCCAATGACTCGCAATTGGCCCATGGCTGAGGGAGCTGGTGAAGAGCATGATCACCCCCATCACAAGTCCTTCTGGTATGCTCATGGGGAGATTAATGGTCACGATTTCTGGTCGGAAAGCTCCAGCGCAGGCACCACGCACCACGTTGCGTTCCTGCGCATCAGCTCTGGCGCCAAGAAAGGCATCATCAAGACCCTGAATCATCTTATTGCCAAGGATGGGACCATCGTGGGAAGCGACGTTCGCACCATGACCATTCATAATCGACCAGATGAGGAGAGGATCGTTGATTTTGATATCGAAGTGAGGGCCTCGCATGGCCAATTAACCATGGGAGATACCAAGGAGGGGAGTATGGCGCTACGACTGGCTCCTACCATGCGCTTAAAGGGCAAGGTAGCTGGTGGACACATCCTCAATAGCGAGGGGGTCAAGGACGGGCAGACATGGGGCAAACGCGCCAAATGGGTTGATTATGTTGGCCCAGTGGAGAAGCACACCGTTGGGGTAGCCATCTTTGACCATCCATCCAACCCTCGTCATCCCACCTGGTGGCACGTCCGTGATTACGGCTTGTTTGCTGCCAACCCGTTTGGCGTTCATAATTTTGAAAAGAAGGAAAAAGGAGTCGGTGACCTCATCATCAAGGATGGTGAGGCCCTGACCTGGAAATACCGTTTCTTCTTTCATCGTGGCGATACCCAGGAGGCTGGGGTCGATCACCGATTCGACCTGTATGCCGCTGAGTCTTAATTTGCCTTTAACTCAAAACTCAAGGGACATTTGCCCGGCGTTTTGAAAAACTATTCAAATCATGAAACAATCATTCAATCGTCGTCATTTCATTCAATCCGGAGCGGCCATGACCGCTTCGCTGGCTATGGTGAATCCATGGAGTCGTGCCCTTGGTGCCAATGAAGCCATTCGAGTTGGTGTTGTCGGATTCCGCAGTCGAGGTAAGAGCCATATTCAGGGCTTTGGCAATCTTCCAGGTGTGCGCCTGACCGCTCTCTGTGATGTGGATCTTGAAGTCTTGGAGAAAGGGGTTGAGCAATACAGCAAGCCGGGTCAAAAGCTCAAAGCCTATTCGGACTACCGTCGTATGCTTGAGGACAAGGATATTGACCTGATTTCCATTGCGACTCCCAACCACACTCATGCACTGATCAGTGTTGAGGCGATTCTCGCTGGCAAAGATGTCTACGTCGAAAAGCCAGTCTCGCACAACCTGTGGGAAGGACAGCAGATCGTCAATGCAGCGCGCAAGCACAATAAGGTAGTTCAAACGGGCACACAGTGTCGCTCAAACCCTGGTATGCAGGAGGCGGTGCGCTTTATCCAAGAGGGAGGACTGGGGGCAATTCGTGTTGCCAGGGGTCTTTGCTACAAGCGTCGCAAGTCGATTGGAAAAGTTGAGGGACCACAGGCAGTACCCAAGCATATTGATTTCGATCTTTGGACGGGTCCTGCTCCATTGAAGCCACTAATGCGGGAGAACCTTCACTACGACTGGCATTGGGTTCGTGATACCGGCAATGGTGACCTGGGCAATCAGGGTATTCATCAGATGGATATTGCACGATGGATCCTGGGTGAAGATCAACTGGCTCCCAGGGTGGTCAGTGTGGGTGGGCGCCTGGGTTATGAAGACGACGGTGACACCGCAAATACCCAGATCGTTTTCCACCACTACGAGAAAGCTCCTCTGATTTTTGAAGTCCGTGGGCTTGGTTCTTATGCTCAGAACAATGCCCGCCCAAATTACCTGGGTGTGGAGGTGGGGCTGGTGATTGATTGTGAAGAAGGTTACATGGTGATTCCTTCCTACAGCAATGCCACCGCATACAGTCACAGTGGCAAGGTGATTCGCAAGTTCTCAGGAGGTGGCGATCATTTTGCCAACATGATCCAGGCTGTGCGCAGTCGCAAGCGTGAAGACCTCAATGCCGACATTTGGGAAGGTCATATTTCAAGTGGTCTCTGTCACACTGGGAACATTTCCTACTACCTAGGGCAAAAGGCTTCACCTGGTGAGGTCATGGAGACTATCCGAGGGGATGCCCTGGCTGCTGAGTCAGTCGGCCGCATGCTGGAACACTTGCAGGTCAATGATGTGGATCTGAATGCCACCCCTGTGACCTTGGGACTTCCTCTTCAGATGGATGCTTCTCGAACTGGTTTCGTGGATCAGCCTAGGGCCAACGAAATGCTCACTCGGGTTTATCGCAAGCCTTTTGAAGTGCCATCAGTGGTGGTTTGATACCGGTTTAAAGCTCATTTGGATTCTTTAGTAAACGGCTCCCTGTCAATCGCGGGGAGCCGTTCTTTTATCATCGATCAGGGACATTTTTAGGGCCCCAGGAGGTTCTGACTGCCTTGGGCAGGGTTTGACCTTTCGCGCCCATCACCTAAGCTTAGAGAATGCCGACTTTAGTCAACGGAGAACCTATCCTGGAAGAGTGGATTGAACAGGAAAGCGCTCAAATCAAAGCATGGCACGAGCAGCACAGTCAGGTCAGTTGCTGTGAGCGCGATGAGGAATTTCGATCCCAGGCTAAAGAAAATGTGATTGGCCGATTATTGCTTCACCAGGCCGCTGAAAAAGATGCGTGGCAGCCATCCGAACAGGATATCAATCAGGCCGTTGACAAGTTGCACGCTGAGCATGGGGGGGAGGAGGCCTTTCGAGCTGCTACGGGCATGTTGGAGGGGCAAGAGACCTTGTTACGTGAGCAGGTCCTACTTAATTTAAAAATGGATCATCTGCTGACTGAGCACTATCAATCCATCCAGGAACCTTCTCAGGAAACCCTCCAAGGTTTTCATCAGGATCAGGCTGCTGCCTACACCACACCTGGTCGGGTGAGGGCTTTGCACATTTTTAAGTCCATGCGTCAAGCAACCGACCGAGAATCGCTTTTCCGCGAATGCTGCGAGATGCGACGACGGCTGCTGGGGGGGGAAGATTTCATGACCCTAGCCCGTACTTTTTCAGACAAGCCACCCGAAGAAATTGACTTGGGATTTTTTAAACGGGGCGAATTGATGGATGAATTTGAGTTTGTGGCTTTTTCCATGCAAAAAGGCGAAATCAGCCCCGTCTTCTCATCTTATCATGGCTTTCATCTGGCCAAGGTCGTGGAGGTTGAGCCCGAAAGCCTCCAACCCTTTGATTCGGTCATCGATCAGGTGACTGAAGACTGGTGGCAGCAGGCTCGCGAACGTGCCTTGGGGACTTTTGTTGCGAAGCTCAGGGCTGATGCGCTCATCCAAGAACAGGAAGATCCACCGGTGGAGACACCTTCAAACCAGACTCAGTCCTGAGCGAATTGCTGACAATCCCGATGCGGTTGGATCTGACTGATGGCAGCCATTATTTTTTCAGTGGCTTCCTGATAAATGGCCTTGACCCGTTCCTTGCTGGCGTTTTTGGCTTCCTCTCGCAAGGGTTGTAGATCGATAGGATCTCCAAATTTGATTTTGATGGGGGAAGGTCTGGGCAATGACATGTGCCTTCCATAGGCCTCGTAGGTGCCAAAGACCCTAACGGGTAGAACCGGTACTGCCGATTTGATAGCCAATAGGCCAACACCTGACTTGCCTTCCCCTAAGGATCCATCGCTACTTCGAGTGCCCTCTGGGAATACAATGACAGGTAAACCTTCCTTGAGTTTGGAAGCAATGATCTTCAGTCCTTTCGGACTTTTACCGCCGCGATCCACCGGGATGACGTTGATGTAAGTCAGGATGCGTCCAAACGGACCGAAGGCAAACAGGCTGTCCCGGGCAAGGTAGGTGATTTCGCGTGGTAGGCTCGATCCAATGAGGGGAGGGTCCATGAAACTGGCATGATTGGAGGCAATCAGTACAGGGCCAACCTTGGGAAAACGTTCGGGATGCAGGATGCGGCAACCAAAGCCCAGCCGAAAGATCACCCTGAACAGAAACCAAATGAGGTAGTATCCAAGACGCATGCGATCAATCGTGAAAAGACAGTTTGTTTTTGGGGTAAGCCCAGAAAGGAATCAGCAATCCATGAGTGCCTGAACCTGGGGATCCCGCTCCAGGATGCCATCAATGATCTGCTGGCTTGATTGATCTGGGGTTAATCCTGAAGTATTGATCACCTTGGCACCCAGAGCAACCATCAGCGGTGCGGTTGAGCGTTGGCTATCACGCTGGTCGCGCTTGGCAAGATCTTCGTCAATCCCGTCTGCTTCGCGACGCTTAGACCGCTCTTCGAGGTTGGCATCGAGGTAAAATTTGTGCTCCGTTTCCGGAAAAATGTGTGTCCCAATATCGCGGCCTTCCATGACCAGGTTCCCAAACTGAACACAATCTCTCTGAAGCTGCTTCATCCAGTCACGTACTTTGGGCACTGCGGCCACATGAGGGACTGCAGCGCTGGTTTGAGCCGTTCGGATTTCCTTTTCGGGGTAATAACCATCGACCAAAAGCCTGACATGCCCGTCGATGCAAAGACATTTGGTCTTCCACTTCCGACACAGTTGAGCGATGGCCTTGCCATCATGCATATCAATCCTGGACTTGATGCCATACCATGCCAAGGTCCGATACATGGCTCCCGTGTCGACATAGGTGAAGCCCAGTCGCTTGGCGACAAGCTTTGCGTTGGTGCTCTTGCCACTGGCACTGGTGCCATCAATGGCAATCACTATGGCTTTGCTCGCTTTCATCCAAATTTCTCAGGCAAACAGTAAATCCTCGCTCAGGGCCAGGCTGGAACCTGGCTGGGTGATGGTCATCCCCAAACCCAACGGGGGAGCCGAGGCTAACTTTTGGTAGAAATTTGGAAAAGTCTTTTTCACACATTCTGGCTTGTTGATGACCATATCTGGGACCAGAGCCCCCATGACCGAGAAACACATGGCCATGCGGTGGTCATTGTAGGTATCAATGCGAGCCCCATGGACGACTCCAGGCTCGATGACCAGAGTGTCTCCCAACTGCTCCACCTTCACCCCGCATTTGATGAGTTCCCGCTGCATCGCATTGACCCGCTCGCATTCTTGGAGCCTCAGGCGTCCCAAGTCCGTAAAACGGGTTGGTTGCGCCGCCCAAGGTGCCAGCACCATGGCGGTCATGATGCTATCCCCAAGATCCCGCTCCCTGGAAAGGGTTTGGGGTAGAGGCAAGTGATGGGGAAAGCGTGTGTCGATTTGCCAATCAGTGGTTGGCCACTGAGCTATTTTAATCTCACCAGCGACCTTCGGAGCGTGGTTCTCCATCAAATAGCCCATGGCCCAGAAATAGCTCCCACTGGAACTATCCGGCTCAACCTGATAGGTGGAGCTTGTCCGCTGAGCAAATGCCTCCACCATTTGCTGGGTCATCTGGACATAAGGAGCCACCTCGGCACTCCCTTCAGTCAAGTTGATCTCCCATTGTCCGACCTTGGCACTCAGCAGCAATGCGGATGCGAACTGTGAGCTTTGCCCGATGGAAGCCTGACAGTTGGCACCAGGCCGCGGGCCTTGGCCATGGATGATGGCTGGCAGGCGATCATTGGGTGTCTCGATGACGTAGCCCAATTCTCTCAAAGAAGCGATGAGTTCTGACTGAGGGCGCTCATGCATGCGCTCCACCCCTGACAGGCGGTAGACACCTGATCCCAGGCAAAGCATGGCCATCAAAAAGCGAGCGGCTGTTCCGGCGTTCCCCACATAGAGTTCCATGGGGGAGTCGGTGCTCCCTCCTCCAGGAATCTGCCCTGCCTGCCCTTGAATGGTTAGGGTTCGATTGCAATTGTCTGCTGGGTCCTGGGCGATTTGAATTTTAAAGCCGAGTTTTTGCAGACATTGGGTCATGACTTGAGTGTCTTCACTCCAAAGGGCACCCTTGATTTCGGTGGGACCCTTGGTCAGGGCGGCCAGGATCAAGGCCCGATTGGTGATGCTTTTTGAGCCAGGGATGCCCACTGTGATGGGCTGGTTGGTCTCAAGGGGATGGAGTTGAATGGCCTCAGGCAGCATGTCAGTGTTTTTTTAGGGGCAGTTGATCCTCTGGATTTTCGGCCTGTTCCAAGCGATTGAGATAAGTGACTAGCCAGTCATCTCGCCTCGACTTGCTCTGGCTCAACCACTGGAGGATGGGCTCACGATCGCCTGCTTCCAACCACTGTGCAAGCTGAGCACAGAGATCCTGATGGCTGCTGAGCGACTGCATGATGGCGCGCCGGTTGGAAATAAAAATATCAGCCCACATTTCGGGTGATCCCGAGGCAACGCGGGTGGTATCCCGGAACCCACTGCTGCAGAGTGCAGGTGGATGCTTTCCTTGGGATGGGTTCAGTGACGACCAGGAGAGCATGGCCGCCAGAGCATGGGGTAGGTGACTGGCGTAGGCGACACACTGATCATGCTCCTGAGCAGACATCACCCGTGGATGCCCTCCGACCAACTCCCAGAGAGCCGTGACCTCTGCCAAGACTTTTGCCGGGGTACTTTCCGAGGGAGTGACCACGCACGTCGCACCGACGAAAAGTTGGGCATTGGCATGCCCAAGGCCCTGTTGTTCGCTTCCCGCCATAGGGTGTGAGCCAAGGTAAGTTGCCCCGGCACTTGCGATGAGGGGTTCGAGTTTTTCAACTAGCTCGCATTTCACACTGCCTACATCGGTAACCACACATCCTGCTTTGAGATGGGGTAGGATCTGCTCGACCATGGAAGGGATCTGAAGGACAGGCGTGCACAAAACCACCAAGTCAGCCTCCTGAACGGCCTTGGAGGGCTCCATGACTGCCTGGTGAACGACGCCAGCATCGACGGCATCGGTGATCGCTTCCCTGCGGCGCACGAGCCCCGTGACACGCTCGGCCAGTTGGCGATGCACCATGGCTTTACCCAGCGAGCCACCAAGCAATCCAAGTCCAATGATACTGACGTTTTTCCAACGCATGAATTTGTTTTCTGGCTGCGTGAAGCCCTTTTGACCCAGTCACATCGCTTTGAAATACTGAGGGCAACAACCAAGGGAGGAACCTACACGCCTTCAGGCATTGAATCAATCCATCAGCGACTCAGAGTCTTTGGCCAGCATCCTGCCGGCCAGCTCTCGGAGACGTCGAGTGATCAGAGCTGGGATACGATGGGACAGTCCCACAGGGGGGGTTATCCAGATGCGCTGACGGTTTCGCTGAGTCGGATTGCGCCAGGTCGGGCTGCCTTGAGCCAGGCATGCTTGCACTCGTTTTTCAGGTTCCCCCAGAGCCAGGGGGATGTCGAGGATGGCATGGGGTCCGTCCGCAATCATGAAAGGAACCACGACCACGTCTTTGGCAGCACTTGACCATTGAAGGATCTCTTCAACCCGAGGAGGTTCTTCAATGAAGAAGGCTCTGATGTCGCTGCACGCCTCGTGGCGCTGTTGGATAGCTGCCACCACATCCAAGGCTGACTGGGTGGATTGGCTATGACGAGGCGTCCCATGCCCGACCAGGGCAATGGCTGCGGACTTAAGTGGGATGCGGACAGGAAAGGGATAACGCTCCAGACAATCTGCGGCGCAGCCCAGGACCAAATCGCTGAGTGCTGGGTCGTTCCCAAGGGGAGGCGCACAGCATACCTGTTTGCCGTGAAGCGAAAAGGTGGTCGGAAAGGTCTCAATGGGATCCTGACTGATACCCAGTGCTTTAGGGAAAACCTTCTGTGCGAAATAGCCGTTGCTCATGAGCATTGGCTGAATCAGTACCTTGTTCCTTGAACATTGACCCAGCGCCTCTTGCATCCACGGATCATGCTTGTAATAACAGGGGATAACCTCAGCTGGCCGGGCCTCCTTCATCAGGGCTGAGGCCAGCCATTGCCCTGCCTTGCGTGGACGATCATCCTCTGTAGAGCCATGCATCGCCAACACCAGCGAGCAATCTTTTAGTGAATCGTCCATGAGTTCATTCTCTTAAACGCATCTTAACTGGTTTTCAAGGGGGCAGATCTGATCCTTCTTTGCGAACCAAAATTTTCTGGTTGGTTGGATGAAAAAAACTGTCAAAAAAAAGACTCTCTGCTAAGGCTATTTCCCAATTCCTGCTTATTTTATGAACACGCCATCTTTTTCCCAAGTCATGCGGCTTCTTTCACTTCAAGTTTTACTTGCTATGTCCATGGTATCCCAAAGCGGGGAATTGCCCAAGGTGACGGGGGTTTCTTGGCAGCCTATGAAAGCTCAGGTCAGACGTCTGATTGAGGCAGCTGATTACCTGGGTATCCCTTTTTCGGATCAAGAGACCCGTGCTTTGGATAAGGCCCTAGCAGATCCAGACCGTGCTACCGGGCTGGAGCAGGTGCAGGAAATCCTGGACGCCCGTTGCCTCTATGGAGTGCATATCAATCCAGAAATGCGGGTGAAGGTGGCCCAGGGAGCTGCGAGGGCAGAGCTTCACCAACACGGATGGGCTCAGTTCCTGGTCAAGGTTCACAATCAGGCAGGGGTCACAGCTGCTCTCAAGGCAAACAGCCCCAACTCGGGTATGCTGCACAACACCCCGTCAAGTGACATCGAAGATCGCTGGCTAGAAATGAAGACCTATGATGCCCAACCTTTGACTCAGACCCTCAGTGGGCTCGAACTAGAGTATAGGATTCTCCAGCTTTACAGTCGGGATGCAGGGCGGCGAGAGGCTCGGGTTGGTTTCAATGTGGGGCAAGGGACCCAAGACATTGGCTTCCGCAATGAAGTCGACACGCTTTTTGAATGCCAGGCCGCGCTCGAAGTCCAGCTCAGTGTTCGTGATGAGTCGGGCGAGCCGACCACAGGCATGTTTGAAATCCGTGATTCCCTAGGTAGGGTCTATCCTTCTCAAGCCAAACGCCTGGCACCTGATTTTTCGTTTCATCCTCAGATTTACCGTGCTGATGGAGAGTCTCTTTACCTTCCTGAGGGTCGTTATGAAGTGACCTTTGCTCGAGGCCCTGAATCATTGATTCAACGCCGCTCAGTCGTCATCACACCCGATACAGGTACCTTGCATTTTGAAGTGCAACGCTGGATTGATCCATCGCTCTTTGGATACTGGAGTGGGGATCATCATATTCACGCCGCTGGGTGCGCGCACTATACGGACCCCACGGAAGGTGTCCATGCACCAGATATGCTGCGACACATCCAAGGAGAGGATCTCAAGGTAGGAGCCAACCTGACCTGGGGCCCTTGTTTTGATTACCAGAAACAATTCTTCACGGGTCGTGATGACAAGGTTTCGGCATATCCTTATCTTCTGCGCTATGACGTCGAGGTATCGGGGTTTGGGTCGCACCAGAGCGGTCACCTTTGCCTCCTGCGCCTTAAGGAGCAAATGTATCCTGGGGGTGATTCCAAACATCACTGGCCGACCCTTTGCCTGAACACCCTGCGATGGGCCAAGGCCCAGGGAGCCTTGGTAGGCCCGGCCCATTCAGGTTGGGGGCTTGAGATGCAGAGTGATGCCCTTCCCAACTATGAAATCCCTCCCTTCAACGGAATAGGAGCCAATGAATACATCGTGGATGTGACCCATCAGGTGCCTGGTCCAGATGGTGATCTGGTTCCTGCGGTGGATTTCCTTTCAACTGTGGATACGCCCTATGCTTGGGAATTGAACATTTGGTATCACACCCTCAACGTCGGCTATCGTACCCGGATCAGTGGAGAAACAGACTTTCCATGTATCTATGGCGAACGAGTCGGTCTTGGGCGTAGCTATGTCAGGCTGGGGGCTAAGCTCGACTACGAGGCCTGGTGCGAAGGAATCCGTGAGGGGAAAAATTATGTGAGTGATGGATACAGTCATTTGATGGATTTCAAGGTAGAAAACCGTTCCATGGGAGAAGCTGGCAGCGAACTTCGCCTGGATCAGCCCAAAACAGTCAAAGCAACCCTTCGGGTTGCTGCCTTGCTGGATGCGACTCCCGACCCTTCCTTGCGAGATCGACCTTACCAACAAAAACCTTATTGGCACATTGAACGAGCCAGAGAGGGTGATAGCCAAATGGTCCCAGTAGAATTAATCATGAATGGTTATCCTGTCGCGCGTCAGATGCTTGAGGCCGATGGCAAGGTCAGGGACCTTGTCTTTGAAGTGCCGGTGGCCTACAGCAGCTGGTTGGCTGTTCGAATCCTTCCTAGTTCACACACCAATCCGGTATTTGTGG
>JALRAZ010000139.1 GCA_023257935.1 Verrucomicrobiota bacterium | reverse complement strand
GAATGGATTCGACCAACACTTCCAAGGTTCGGTTCCAGGAGGCAGGCTCGCCAGCATCGAGCCATTGCCTCCCCTCCTTAAGGAAGAACCTTTCACCGGTCAGCAAATATCCAATCGCAAAAAGCTCTTGGCTAGGATGGGACGATTTAAGCTCGTGAATCATTACCTCCATGCGATCCAACCAGGCTCCTTGCATTGATTCAGGAAAGCCACCCTGACGCCATATTTGGTGGATGAGGGGTATGAGGCCAGAGCGCTCCTGCGCCGACATGCTAGCCCACGGGAGATTCTGGATGATTTCCATGACTTGGGTCGCCTTTGCTGTGGCTTCCCACGGAACGGATGGGTCTTGTGGAGGTGTCATCACGCATGCTTCCCAAAGCGCCTGTAAAGGCGCTATCCGAAATGGTTCTGTAGGTATCTCATCCATACCCTCAACCCAAAAACTCTGCAGGGACTGATCCCCAGTCAACCCGTAGTAAAGTCGATAGGCGGCAAGGGCTCCTATTGGATCGTTGACCATGAACAGGGAATCAAGGGGTGACCTCTGGGTCAAACCCACCATCAACCTATCCATCTCCTGCATCGTTTGTGGTGTGGGCAAAAGCCACCCCGAGAGCAAAGTGTCAACCTTTTGGGAAAGGATGGCAAGATGGAGCGGTTCAGTCGGCTGCTCCCATGGGAGGCTTCCATCTCCCTGCTTCAATAACCCTCCATGCCATTGAGCATCGTGATAGGTGTTGACTGAAACGGGACGGCCAATGTGAGCGATAGAGGACTTGGGAGTCTGACCCAAATCATGGAAGGCATAGGCCTTGCGCTCCCTTGCCATGGAACCAGGAAACAACAAAATCGCATCTTCGGGCTGAGCGGCTAATTCGGCTGCTTGGAGTTGTTTGGTCCGAAAACCTTTTTGAAGACGGGAGCTACTCCATTGCCGCATATTAGGGTCTTCACTGATCATAGGAGACCAATCTTCAGCAGACTCCACCGAAGCAGGCATCCATGTTTTGTCCTTTTCTTGGAAAAAAATCCCATCCTGAGAAGATGACGAGGATGGAACCAATCGCCGAAGCACTTGTTCTACCAGCACCTCCTCCTGCCCAGTGAAAAGCTGACACCGAAGGGTTCGCACAAAGGAGGCTCCTTGCCATTCAAAGGGTTGCTTGAGGATCATTGAACACGCTACCGGACCGTTGTATTCCCAGCTCCAGGAAGCATTCGCCGTGTTCTCATCCAAGTAGGCAGGAAAAGGGAAACGTAATTTGAAAATCGCCCCGCTTGACACTTCCTCGATTTCCAGCACATGAGACTGCTGAGTGGCTGAGAGTGCTCTCACAATCATTGCCCGATTGTGCATGGCTGGCATGGACTCGCTCATTCGGCCAATGGGGTCTTGGGGTTTCTCTTGTTGTCCAGTCGTGAGTTGGAACACTGCCCGGTCTTGTGATGGGTTTACCCCTACCATGGCATCAATGAGCATCCACCGAATGGAACCATTGGGCCAGTAAAGTACGGGTTGGATTTGAATCGCCTTGGCTCCCACCAAGACCATTTGATCAACCGGAATGGGATCTGAGCTCTGAGGCAACGGCACACCAAAGCGAGCTGGCAAGATCTCCGTTTCGAAAGGCCCTTGGTGGTGTATGGCTAAATGGATCATGAGGTCATGACCTGCGGTCATGCTCAGCGTGTTCCATAGCAGGCAGAGCCCAAGACAAGTTGAAAGCCGCACAACTTTTCTGACCGAAAGATTCATGACTCAGTGCCCTAAAGGCGCAAGGCACTGACCCTAGGAGACCTTGCTCCATCCTGTCAGAGCAGCACGACAAAGCTCAGCATCATGGAGCCACTCAGCGCCCACGTGGTGGCTTGCGCATCTCAGGAGGCGCCGAAAAGTCGATGCCACGGCCATTATCGAACATATCATACATCTTGATTCCTTGATGGCTCTCCACGTGAGCATCGGCATACAGGTAGTTAGCACGCCCCGCAGTCTTATCAGCGTTCTTTTTCGTACTGCTGTGTCGATCAGGCTGGATGTCGTCAATCACATCCCGCCAGGTAGGCCATCCGGCGCGACTGTGGGTATGATCATGCAACACATCCATGGCCTGTTCATCAGCAATCTCGAACACAATGATGGTTTCGGTTGGGTATTGAAGTTTGTCCAACATGTGACAGTGATCGGGCGGGTTGGCTGGAGGGAATCCGGCAATGGGTCCAGGTTGGGTCGTCCAGTCATTGATAGGATAGCAAGTGCCACCTTTTTGAATACGCTCCATGGCTTTTTTGTCACTAGGACAAGCACGTATTTCTTCACTGTTGCCGACGTAAGGAAGCACCAAGTTGATCCAGAGTAATTTCGGGTCAGCATGAAACATATTGCTCAGTGGCATGTGACCCTCGTTGTCATCGGCATACATCATCGTCGCCACACCTATCTGGCGCATGTTGGACGTGCACTTGATAGCCTTGGCCTTTTCCTTGGCCATAGACAGGGCGGGCAAAAGCATACCGGCCAGGATTGCAATGATGGCGATGACCACCAAAAGTTCAATCAGGGTAAAACCAGACTTTGTGAAACTTGAATTGGCTTTCATAACTGAATCTCCATCAGGACAGCTCCATAGGAGCTTTGATTGGGTAGGGGGCTAATCTTCCCAAAATGGAGGCTCTTAGCAAGCCCATAACCTAGGGAGCCAAGCATTCGGAGCACCTAATCAAGCACCAAAGTTATGGACTTGCTCCCCTCGGACACATGGCTAGCATCCTGTGCAAGCCATGTTTGCTCTAGATTTCAAACCCTACAAGGCCTTGTCCCTGATTGCCTTGTCTATAGCGTGCCTTGGTAGAACGCTGTCTTCGGCTCAGCCATCCGGACCCCTTGCTGCAAGCCAATCCGAACCCCTAAATTTCTTGTTCATCATCGCCGATGATTGCACTTTTTCTGACCTTGAAATTTATGGAGGGCAGGCCAAGACGCCTCATCTCAAGCAATTGGCTCGGGAAGGCATGCTTTTTGAACGCTGCTTTCAAGCCGCCCCCATGTGCTCGCCTACCCGTCACTGCCTCTACACTGGCCTCTACCCAGTCCGATCTGGTGCCCATCCAAATCATACTTACGTCCAACCAGGCACCCGTAGCATCGCGCACTATCTGAAAGAAGCCGGCTATCGGGTCGCCTTAAGCGGCAAGACTCATATTCAACCAAGATCCTCTTTTCCTTTCGAATACTCCAATGACCGCACTGGCCCCAGTGGTGCTGGCAATCCCGACATGGCAGCGATAGACCGAATCGTGGATCAGTGCCATAAATCCAAGACACCTTTTGCGATTTTTGCCTGCTCAAATGAGCCCCATACTCCCCACAACCGAGGCGACCCAAAAGCCTACCCTCCAGAGGCCCTCGAGTTGCCGCCCCTTTTTGTCGATACCCCACAAACCCGTGAAGCCTTCTCTCGCTACCTTGCAGAAGTCAGCTACTTCGATGGGCAGGTAGGCCAATGCCTGGAGATACTCAAGCGCCATGACCTGGAAGATCAAACCCTGGTCATGGTGGTCAGCGAACAGGGTAACTCCTTCCCGTTCGCCAAATGGACCTGCTATGACAAGGGGCTACAAAGTGGCATGGTCGTTCGATGGCCAAAAATCGTTCAGCCTGGAAGCATCAGTGGGGCCATTGTGGAGTATGTGGATATCCTACCCACCTTCCTCGATGCTGCTGGGGTGAATCGACCTGATGAGCTGGATGGGCGCTCCTTTCTCCCTGTGCTGCTTGGAAATTCACAACATCACAAGACTTTTAGCTATGGATTACAAACAAGCCGTGGAATCAACGATGGCCCCAGCTATTACGGGATACGATCGGTACGCTCCGAACATTTTCGCTATATCAGGAACCTCAGTCCTGAAATCGGCTTTCGCAACACCATGATGAAAAGTAATTGGTGGCAGTCCTGGGAAAAAGCAGCCTCCTCGGGCCAATCTCATGCACAGGCCATGGTCAGAAGATTTCAGTATCGACCCGCCGAAGAACTCTACCATACCACTCTGGATCCATGGAATCTTCACAATCTGGCCGATGACCCAAACCACCAGTTTATCAAAGACTCACACGCCAAAGCTTTGAAGGCCTGGATGGAGGCACAGGGAGATGAGGGACAGGCTACCGAACTTCAAGCCCTGGATCGTCAGTGGAAACGCGCCTCGCTCAATCAAAGCCAAGGCCAGTGAAATGTTAGTAAAGGTTGACCGGATCGATATCAATACTGACTTTGACACCTTGGGGCAATCGCATGGAATCCATGACCCCAGCCAACCGGGCGCTGAGCCTGGACATGCGCTGAGCCCGCATCAGGATTTGATAACGGTAGTGATTCTCTGCACGTTCCAAAGGAGCCGGGGCGGGACCTGCGAGGCTGAATCCCTGAATATCCTGGGTCGCTCCTTCGATCGCCTGACGCAAATGATCAGCACTGAGCTTGAGCTTAGCCTCCTGCCTTCCACGTAGGGTAACCAAGGCCAAGCGCAGGGCGGGCGGATAGGAAGTTTGCTCCCGAAATTCCCATTCCTGTTCGTAGAAACCCACGTAATCGTGGCGGCGGGCATATTGAATAGCAGGGTGAAATGGCGTGAAAGACTGCACGTAGACATCGCCCTCCACTTCCCCGCGTCCAGCTCGTCCAGCAACCTGGGTAATCAACTGGAAGGTGCGCTCTCCGGCTCGAAAATCGGGTATATGCAAGCTGAGGTCTGCATAAATGATCCCCACCAAGGTGACATTAGGAAAATGAAGGCCCTTGGCTATCATTTGAGTACCAATAAGGATATCCACCTTGCCTTGTCGAAATTCGGTTAGGATACGCTTGTAATCCTCCTTTTTCTTGAGCGTGTCTGAATCCATTCGCCGGATACTTGCCGTAGGATAAAGTCGAGCCAAGGTATCCTCGACCCTTTCGGTACCCACCCCGGCAAAACGGATTTCAGCGCTACGACAGGTATCAACTGGACAGCAAATCGGTGCTCGCTCGTCATGCCCGCACAAGTGGCAGCGCAAACGTTGTTGGCGACGATGGTAAGTCAGCGAAAGGCTGCATTGAGGACAACCGGCAACATAGCCGCATTGAGGGCATTGCAAAGAGGATGCGTAGCCTCTTCGATTGAGAAACAACATGGTCTGCTCCCGTTTCTCCAGTCGCTGGTCAATGGCTTCCTTGAGTTGCTGCGAAAGGATGGGGATACCCTTGTCATGGCGGCCTTCCCCACGCATGTCCATGACTCGGACCCAGGGCAGGCTCTTGTCATCGGCTCGTGAAAGCATTTCGAGCAGGTGGTATTTCCCGCCTTTGGCATGGTGGTAGGTCTCCATGCTTGGAGTCGCTGAACCCAGCACCACCACTGCACCCTCCTTCTGGGCTCGAACCACCGCAACATCCCGGGCATGATAACGAGGAGCTTCCTCCTGCTTGTAGGAATGTTCATGCTCTTCATCAACGATGATCAAGCCCAATGGATCAACCGGGGCAAACACCGCACTCCGAGCTCCAATGACAATTCGAGCGCGACCTTCTCGAATCTTATGCCATTCGTCATGACGCTCTCCATCGGATAGATGACTATGAAGGACGGCGACAAGGGTCGCTCGCTTACCCACAGCAAATCGAGCCTTGAAGCGTTCGACCGTCTGGGGTGTCAGGGATATTTCAGGGACCAGCACGATAGCGCCTCGACCCTGAGAGAGGGCGTGATCGATGGCCTGAAGGTAAACCTCAGTCTTGCCACTTCCAGTAACCCCGTGGAGCAAGAATACATTTGGCTTTTGTTGAACCTCTTTTTGATTCATGGCAGCCAAGATGGCAGCATGAGCCCTGGCCTGTTCCTGATTCAGAGCAAGAGGTTCGCTGGGCAGGATATGCTCGTGAGCGTGTGGATCGCGTTCCATTACCTCCCTGCAAATCAAGGCAACCCCAGCATCTTCAAGTTTCTTGGCTGTCGCTGCGGTGGATCGAGTTAGTTTGAGGAACTCCTGAAGAGGTAGCTCCTTCCATTGCTGCAAGATGGATCGCAATGCAGCCTGGCGCTCGGTTAAGGCAGGGACCTGACCCGTGGGCTCTACGGCTCGAATATGAAGTTGTTTCTTCCAGCCCTCTCGATCCCTCCTCACGGCAACTGGCAAGACGCTCTTGAGAGCGATTTCGATCGGACAGCAGTAATAGGCAGCCATCCAGCGGGCAAGGTCCAGAACCTTGGGGGTGACCAAACTGCCCTGACCCACCACATCAATGATAGGCTTGAGAACAGGGAAGGAGGATGTGGCCGGCAGGGCCGTCACCACGCCCATGAGTTGCCTGGTTCCAAAAGGTACCTTGACCCGACTACCCAGGGCAATCCGCTCCTCGAGCTCAGAGGGCACCTCGTAGTCAAATTCTTTCCCCAGGGCAATCTCTAGTGTGATCCTGACGATCATCTGACATCCTTTTCGCATGGGCCTTGGCAGGGGGCCAAGCACTTTTTCCCATACAAGGCTGTATGGTTTCGACATGTCTGCTTGACCTTTGGCTGAAAGATTGCAGACTACGCAACCTTCTCACTCCTGAAGTGAGAATCTTGCCTCCCGATATGAAGCAACACATTCGCAACATCGCCATCATCGCCCACGTTGACCACGGAAAAACGACCCTGGTGGATTGCCTGCTGCGGCAATCAGGGCTTTTCCGCTCCAACCAAGTGGTCGAGGAGCGCATGATGGATAACATGGACCTAGAGCGAGAAAAGGGCATTACCATCAAGGCCAAGAATGCCTCCTTCCGCTATGGGGACATCCATGTCAACATCGTCGACACACCAGGGCACGCAGACTTCGGCGGTGAAGTGGAACGCATCATGAACATGATCGATGGCGTCGTGCTGGTGGTGGATTCAGTCGAGGGTCCCCAAGCGCAAACCCGTTTTGTGTTGCGCAAAGCCCTAGAATCAGGTGCCAAACCCATCGTGGTAATCAACAAGATTGATCGGGAAAATGCCGATCCTGAAGGGGTTTTGGATAAGGTTTTTGATCTCTTTCTCACCCTGAATGCAACGGATGAACAGTTGGATTTTCCCGTTGTATATGCCAGTGCTAAGGATGGGGTTGCCATGAACCGCATGGAAGACAAAGCGGAGGACATGAAACCACTTTTCGAGGCAATTGTCGCCCACACCCCACCTCCTCGTATTACCGATGATTCACACTTTAAGCTTTTGGTGGCCAACTTGGATTATTCGGACTACCTGGGGCGGATTGTGTTTGGAAAAATCATTTCCGGGGGAGTTGCCGTCGGTCAGAAAATCTTTCGGGTCCGAGGTGATGGCAAGCGCATCACAGGCAAGGTCAGTGCCATTTTTCATTTTGAAGGACTCAAACGTATCCAGGTCGAATCGGCTTCGGCTGGAGACATCATTGGCTTAACAGGTTTCGAGGATGCCGAGATAGGAGAGACGGTTACCGACTCAGAGGAGGCTCCGGCTTTACCATTTGTACCTGTCGATCCACCGACTATTTGCATGCAGTTTGCCGTCAACGACGGTCCATTTGCTGGCACCGATGGCAAATTGGTTACGGCCAGGCACATCAAGGAACGCTTGTTTCGTGAAACCCGCACCAACATTTCCTTGCGAGTCGAGGAAACCGACGCACCCAACTTGTTCGATGTGACAGCCCGAGGGGAAATGCAGATTGCCGTCCTGGTCGAGCAAATGCGAAGAGAAGGCTTTGAAGTCCTTGTTTCGCGCCCAGAGGTCATTTACCAGCGAGATGCGAACGGCAAGCTGCTGGAACCCATTGAGCGACTGTATCTTGAAACCCCACAGGAACACATGGGACCTGTCATGGAAAGTCTCGCCAACCGCAAGGGAGACATCCAAAACATGGAGCACCGAAACGATAGCATCATCATCGAAGCGCTCATCCCGATGCGAGGACTCATTGGCTTTGAATCGGACATGATCAACATGACACGGGGTATGGGCGTCATGAGTCATTTGTTCCACGCCTACGGTGAGGATCGCGGGGAATTACAAGCCCGCAAGACTGGCTCCCTAATCAGCACCGAGAACGGAGAATCAACAGCCTATGCACTCGACCAGATTCAACAGCGGGGCAAATTGCTCATCGGCCCGGGTGAAAAGGTTTATGCAGGTATGGTGGTTGGAGAAAATGCCCGTGATCAGGATTTACCAGTCAACCCGACACGCACCAAAAAGCTCACCAATATGCGTAGCAGTGGGGATGGCAAGGGCATTCAGCTGGAGCCCCCTATGCTGCTGGGTCTGGAAAAGGCCATCGAGTTCATCAGCAATGACGAATATGTCGAGGCGACTCCCAACCACCTGAGGCTGAGAAAGAAAATCCTTTGTGAACACGCTCGCAAAAGAGCCTCACAGACTCGGCAAGTTAAGGTTGTTGAGGCCACACCGGCTTAAAAAGACTACGGGATGGCAGAGTTTGTTCAGACTCGTTGCCGTATCACCATAACCTGCGAGCTGGATGCGGCGTCTCTCTTCCTACCCCATGCTTACTAGCCCGGACTGCGTGAAAAGCATGAGAAATTCGCCAACTGCTCTGGGCGAATGGACATCGGATCCTAGCTGTTGAGGGTCATCGGCTAGATGAGCGCATACCATCCAGCAGGACAAACCAATCCGCTGACTGGGTTGGCAACTTGTAGGTCCTTGGTTCAGGCCAGTTTAACAAAGCTTCACACCGCTGTTCCTGGCTGGGGGGCTTCTCTTTGCACTTTTAGCCGCAACTGGCCACAGGCTGCATCAATGTCATGGCCTTTTTCTCGTCGCAAGGTTGCCTTGATTCCCGTATTCAAAAGCCCTTTGAGAAAGGCTTCCTGAACCGCGAGCTCTGGGCGTTTCCACTGCAGGCCATCCACCTGATTGTAAGGTATCAGGTTGACTTTGGCATGGAGTCGCTGGGCCCAATTAGCCAGGGGGGCCACTTGGTCAAGCCCATCATTGACTCCCTCAATCAGGATGTATTCAAAAGTAATCATCTTGCCTTTTTCCTGCACGTATCGCTCGCAGGCCTGCATCAAGGTAGCCAAAGGGTATTTGCGGTTGATTGGCATGATCTGAGAACGCACCTCATCGGTGGCACCGTGCAAGGAAATGGCGAGTCGATATTGAATGGGTTGCCTAGCTAGCTGTTCGATCTGAGGCACTAGGCCACTCGTAGAAATGGTGATCTTCCGTGCTCCGATCTGACACCCCCACGGTGCATTGATGATCTGAAGGGCCCTCATCAAATGGTCATAATTGGCAAGAGGCTCACCCATGCCCATGATAACCAGGTTGTTCACCTTTCGATCCTGCCCTGTATTCAGCTCTTGGGCGCAATGGCTTTCCACCGCCAAGAGCTGCCCGACGATTTCATGGACTTCTAGGTTACGCTTCCAGCCCTCAAGACCGCTGGCACAGAAACGGCAGCCATAGGCACATCCAACCTGAGTGGACACACAGAGGGTGTGTCGATCACTGGCTTCACCATAAAGAGCGGGATTAGCGGGAATGAGTACGCTTTCCACCATGGCACCGTCTTCCAGTCGCCAGAGATACTTGCGCGTTGTGTCAGCCGATCCCTGAACCTGCTCACAGCTTGGCAAACCAAGCCGGTAAGCACTTCGTAACTGATTGCGCAAAGACGCGGGGCAATTGAGCATCTCATCCACCGAAGCCACATGCTTGCGATAAACCCAATCCAGTATTTGCTGGGATCGGTAGGAAGGCTGATCCCACTGACTGAGTTGGGACTGGAGTTGCTCTGGAGTCGTTGATTGCAGCGAGGGGAGCATGGCTTTAGTTTTGAGAGAGCTGCCCTGCAGTTTGCCATGGGCTGGGCAAACTGCAGGGGTGACTTGAAACAGATCAATGACCCGTCAGGTAATACTGGTTGGTATAATCCTGGACCATACGCCAGGTGCTGTATTCGGGCGTGATGGTGGCCATGGCGCGGCGTATTTTCTTAATCCACTGCCTTGGGATGCCATCGGCATCTCGATGGTAGTAGGAGGCAATGACTTCATTCTCAAGCACGTGGTAAAGGTTTTCACTGTCGACACGGTCCTGTTCTTCAACCGAATCAGGGTGTTCATCCCCACCAATGGCAAATCCATTGGTCCCATCATAGGCTTCCCGCCACCAACCGTCCATGATGCTCATGTTGAGGCATCCATGCGCCGAGGTTTTCTGGCCACTGGTCCCAGATGCTTCCAGAGGGCGACGAGGGTTGTTCAACCACACATCACACCCAGAAACCATCTGTCGAGCGATGTGAATGTCATAATTTTCAAGGAACACAAGATGCCCATGCAGCTCGGTGTGCTTGCTTAGGTGAATGATGTGCTGAATGAACCGCTTGCCTTCATCATCGCGAGGATGTGCCTTGCCTGCGAAGATGAATTGAATGGGCCGCTGCTTGTCCTTGGCCAGTCGCACAATGCGCTCGAATTGCTGGAACACAAGCGGTGCTCGCTTGTAGGTAGCGAACCGTCTGGCAAAGCCAATGGTCAATGCATCAGGCTTTAAAAGTTGATCATAGGTAATGAAATTCTCTCGATAGAGGTGCTGACTTTGGAGCAGCAGTCGACGGCGAGCAAACTCAATGAGTTCGCGCCTGAGATTAGCTCTCAAGGCCCAGAGTTCCTCGTCCGATACAAAATCAGGATCCTCCATCCGTTGCCAAAACCCAGGGCTATTGAGATCATGATCCCAATCCTCACCAAGCTTGGAACGGAAAAAGCGCCGCAGAGGCCCTTTCATCCAACCGGCCACATGGATGCCATTGGTGATATGCCCAATAGGCACTTGCTCAACCGATCGGTCTGGGTAGAGACCTTGCCACATTTGCCGACTAATCTGACCATGCAGTTCGCTCACCCCATTGGCTGCACGCGATTGTTTGAGGGCCAGCACAGTCATGCAGAATGGCTCATGCTCATCACCCTCTTTAACACGTCCCAAATCCATGAAGGATTGATGCGAAAGGGTCAAATCACTGGCCATGGAACCCACGGCATATTGCACCAAATCACTAGTGAAGCGATCATGTCCCGCCTCCACGGGGGTATGTGTGGTGAAAAGACATTCCTTTCGCGTGGCGTCCATGGCTTCCTGCAAAGAGGAACCTTGTGCCAGCTTTTCACGCATCAACTCCAAGGTCAGGAAGGCAGCATGGCCCTCATTCATGTGGAAGGTCGAAGGCTGAATCCCCAGAGCACGCAACAGACGCACCCCACCCACGCCAAGAAGGATTTCCTGCATGATACGCGTGGTGCTATCTCCTCCATAGACTCGCATGGTCAGGTCACGATAATGCTCCTCATTTTCAGGGAGGTTGGTATCTAACAAGTAGAGCGCAATGCGACCTACATTAACCCGCCAAACCCTGAATCGGACCTGGCTAGTAGCAATCTGAACCAAGCAGGTGAGGGGCTCTCCCTTGGCATCCAAAACGGGTTCCATTGGAAGGTTTCTGGGATTAAGCATGGCGTAGTATTCGGTCTGCCAATTATCCTCATTGATCGACTGCATGAAGTAGCCCTGCCTGTAAAACAGGCTAATACCTACAAATGGAAGTCCCAAATCACTGGCTGCCTTGGCATGATCACCCGCCAGAACCCCAAGACCTCCAGCCGCAATGGGGAGGGTTTCACTGAGGCCAAATTCGGCTGAAAAATAAGCAACAGGGTTTCCCGAGAGCTTGCTGGCGTGTTCAGATGCCCAAGTTGACGGGGCCTCAAGGTAAGCGTCAAAACGATTGAGAACCGTCCTGACCTCCTCGGCAAACGCAGGCTCTTGAAGTCGGGTGCGCAATTCATAATCCGAGACTTCATGCAGGACTGCCACCGCATTGTGGTAGAGATTTTGCCACGCTCGCGGGGAAAGTTTTTGAAAGATTTCCTGAGCCTCCTGATTCCAGGTCCACCAGAGGTTGCGGGCCAGACGATTTAACCCATGTATCAAGTCAGTTAGCTCAGCTGAGCCAAGTGGTTTTGTTGTCATGTTATTCAGTTCCTCAATGTTCAGTTTCCAGGTTCACGGGGGATGTGGGGCCAGTCAGCATGACCTGGCAACCAGGCATACTTTGATTTGGCTAGCCCAACAAAGATGGCGCTGCGGTTACCACCAGGCTGCGATCGAGGATTCCAGACATGGCAACCACCGCGGAACCGATGAGTGAAGGCGTGAATCGAGGATGCAGAAACCTGGGAAGGCGGCCAGCAGAACCAATCTCTGTATGCCAGATTAAGTGGGCAAAATCAAGAGGCAGGATGAGGGCTTCACGACTGATTCCTACAAGGAGGCTACCTGATCAAGGGTCACCCTCGGAAACACCCAGGAGCCGAGTCACCTGATCAGGTTGAGTGAGGTATTGTGCCAGATCAATGACATTGGATTCAGCCAGATCGGCGGCAGCATGCATCAGTTGAAATGACAGATCTGCTGCGTTAGCTCCTTCTGCCATCAGTGGGTGGATCACAGGGGGCTCTTGGGCACTGCCCGACATCTTAATCTCTTGAGGCAGGATCCAGAGGGTTGAAGCTGGCAATGGCAGGGACAATTCCGAGGTGCCATCTCCCGCAGGCACTGTGTGACGACGAACCTGAACCCCACGAGCTAATTCGAAGGCGATCACCATGGGCTCCAGCGTAGGCATGAGAGACTCTACGGCATGAAGATCCACAGGTTTGAGCGATCGCTGACCCACCGGCAAAGGCCCCGTGTCTTCCTGCATGGTCAGGACACTCATACGCCAAAGGGTCAAGGCAGCTATCAAGCCAAGGGTCCCCCCCCAGATCAGCAAGTTTTCCTTCCGTCCTGTCATGGTTCGCACCTTGTCAGGCCTCGCCACTCAGTGCAATCATTGCCTCTGTCCGAATCCATCAGCGGGTACTGACCGGCATCTTAACATCCTGCCGAGGCTGATACCCCCTGTGCCAGTTCTGGACCCAGAGTGCCTCGAGTCGGATGGCATCCACATGGCCATCAGTGTAGGCGAGGTTGATCCCCCTGCTATGACGATCGACAAAAAAGCGGCGCATGCCCTGAGTGTGATCACCGCCTTCATAGTTAGGGGGCGGGGTATGTTCAGAACGTGGCCAAGCGTCCACCCAGTTGCCATCGCCATAGAGAGGCACATTGGCACTGCTGTTTAAGTACATGCCCCAGTATCGGTTGCGCTCCTCTGCATTGGATGGCTCGTAGTAGCTTCCCATGGGCCACTGCATCCAGGAGTTGATGGTATAACTGCCTTCGGCCTTACTTTTGGCATACTGGCCCCACCAGTAACTCCAGTTAGTCACACTGTCTCCTGGGCCTTCCTGAGTGGAGCGCTTCTTGATCGATGGACAGATGATCGTCTGCATGGAGCCACCATACTTGCTCTGGGGATCGTTGGCGTAGGCGGCATCCCCCATATAGGGCGAGATCACATGAAACCAATATGGTTTGCTTGGCCCTAGAACTGGGATCACCTTGTCCTCATGATCATCCGCATACATGATGGTCGCCAGAGATACCTGCTTGAGGTTGTTGACGCACTTGATGGCCTTAGCCTTAGCCTTGGCTCGACCCAGTGCTGGAAGCAACATCCCGGCAAGGATTGCGATGATGGCGATCACCACCAGGAGTTCGATCAAGGTGAAAGCTTTCTGTTTCATGGATTCTTAAATCATGTCGTTGCCAGCAACCGAGGCCAAGTCTCTTTTCTGATCTAAGAGAGACTGCATGCCTTACCTCCCTAGCTGGGAAACAGTGCTTGCAATGATACTTGGTGAGGGATTTAAATAACGTCTTCTTGGTGCCGGCGTGGCGGAATTGGCAGACGCGCTAGACTCAAAATCTGGTTCTCGCAAGGGAGTGGGGGTTCGAGCCCCTCCGCCGGTACCACAACCCAATGACTTGTTGGACCTCGTGCCAATTAACCTAGTGGCTGATTGGCCTCCTTGCCCCCAATCCCATGTATCCCCCAAGGCCGAGGTCGATGACCCTATGGTCTCAGCATTGTCCGCATTAAGCATCCAAGCGCCCCGGATAAAGAGCCATGTGGTATGGCACGAGTGATCGATGGGCCCCGATTTTTAGGTAGGTCTCACCCCGGCTGGACACATGCCAAGCCATGATACATGATCCAGGGAACAGCTTCCAACTTCCATATGAAACCGCTCCTTGCAATGGCTTTGACATGGCTGCTTAGCTGCCTGATTCCATCCCCTCTAGTCGCCCAACCATCGACCCAGGTGTTGCCTGACCCAGATGGCCTACCCGCCGACATGGGTCAACCCGTCCAAGTTTTCATTCTACTGGGACAATCAAACATGCTGGGCTTTGGTAAGGTCAAGGGAGACAAGGATGGAACACTGGAATACGCCACCAGCAAGAAAGCGCTTTATCCCTATTTGGTGGATCATGAGGGAAGGTGGACTCAGCGCATGGATGTGCGGAACGTGCGGGTCATGGGAAGCGGCCTCGGTGGATCCAGGCTCCTGCTCAACGAGTGGATGACCATCCAAGGTGGCAATATAGGACCCGAAATCGGTATTGGACACCACTTGGGCCAGGCCATTGATGCTCCGGTCATGGTGCTCAAAAGCTGCATCGGTAACCGCGCATTAGGCTGGGACCTCCTGCCCCCCGGCAGTGAAGGGTTCGAATTCACTGATGAAAAGGGCGTGACATGGGTCCACCCTGGTTACAAAGGAACTCCAGAAAAATGGCAGAAAGGGACTGATCCGGAGAAAATCAACTGGTATGCGGGCATGCAATACGATGGTGATGTCTCACGTGCCAAGGACGTTCTCAAAGATCTGCCCAAGCATTACCCCGGAGCCAAACAGTATGAGATCGCTGGTTTTTTCTGGTGGCAGGGAGATCGTGATAGTCGAAGCGCCGCTCTCGCCAGTCGCTATGAACAAAACCTTGCCCACTTGATTAGACAACTGCGAAAGGACTTCAACGCCCCGGATGCCAAATTTGTCTGCGCTTCATTGGGGCAAACCCAAAAAGGGGCATCGGATAATGGGGGCAAAATCCTGGAGGCCATGATGGCTGTGGATGGGAAGTCAGGAAAATACCCAGAATTTCAGGGCAATGTGGCAACCGTCTACACCCATCCCCTCTCCAAAGGTGGCAGTTCCGGCGGCCATTATGGGGGTCACGCCGAAACCTACATGAATGTGGGTGAAGCCATGGGGGCAGCCATGGCTAAACTCTTGCAAGACAAGCCATCCAATCTCTGATGGGCAACCCACCAAAGGGACTCTGCAACCATCGGGCACGCATATCCTGCCATCAGATACTACCTCACTGATGGAGTCGCATGAAGAGCTTAGCTAAAGGGTCATTCAACTGGATTGTCGCTTTCCCTGCCCTGCCGATGAGGCTAGTATGGCGTCATGAGTCGGCTCAATTTCCTTCGGGGCCTCATTGCCGGATGGCTGTGGCTGCTGGCAGGGCAACCCTTGATCCTCGTTGGGGCTGAGGCACCCCACTTTTTCGTTCTCATCACCCTCGATGGGGTTCGCACCGAGGAACTATTTGGGGGCCTTGATCAAGAGACCTACAAAGCGGCCGCCAAGTCCGAGGCTTGGGAATCGCAAGAAACCTACAAGAGGTTC
This sequence comes from Verrucomicrobiota bacterium, assembly GCA_023257935.1. Lineage (GTDB taxonomy): Bacteria > Verrucomicrobiota > Verrucomicrobiia > Limisphaerales > AAA164-E04 > UBA7971. The sequence continues at coordinate 19 of JALRAZ010000139.1, read as the reverse complement.
TGGGCTGAAACCCCAAAAG
>JALRAZ010000063.1 GCA_023257935.1 Verrucomicrobiota bacterium | reverse complement strand
ATGTCATCTGGCCCAAAACTCATCAGCTGGAGCCAAGCCAGGCCTCGCTGCAAAGGCTTCCGTTAACTCAGTGGTCAGGCGAGGCCTTGATTCAGGCTCTGGGAGAACCCTTGCCTGCTTTGCGCGCTGAGGCTCAGGACGAGCTGGTGGCTCGCGGCGACAAACATCGGGAACTCCTGGAGGCCTCCCTTGAAAAGGCAGTACCAGGATCCCAACAAGAGACCTGGTTGCTATGGACCCTTGGTAGAAGCCTTGTCGCCAGCCCGGATGCGAACCGTTTCCTGATGGCTCAGTGGGGCAAGGGTTTTAATCGAAAGCTACAAGCCCTTCGCATTGCAGCTTATCACACCCGAGAGCGTCAGCTTCAACCCATGCCAGCATTCGTGGGTGAGGCATTGGCAGATCAGGAAGCACGACTCAGGCATGCTGCGATCCTTGCCATGCACCAAGCAGGTGATCGGCAGTGGCAGTCCATGATCGTGAGCCTTCTTCGGGGTGAAACCGATCGTCTGGTTTATTATTCGGCCTGGCAGTCCATGCGTGATTTGTTTTCGGCTGCCCAGCGCCGTGCGCTGCTTCAAGATGAAGAACCGGGTGTCAGACGTGGCGCGATGCTCAGTTTATTGGAGGATGATCTGCTCGATGAAGCCTCCATCCAGAAGCTCGCCACAGATCCTGATCCGGTGACTGCCATGTTGGCCCAGAAAAGGATCTCGGGCAGAGCCACTCCAGTCATCAAGGGTGCTTCCCTTTCTTCCACCGGCTCTGGGGAATCCAATCACGAAATCGCACCCATTCCCCTCATCCGTCACCTGCAAGCTGAATCGGGAAAACCCTATGAGCTGGGCGTGCTGAGCGAGGGGGTCAGGGCATACACGGATCGATCCTATAAAATAAAAGAGCTTCCCTTAGCCCTGGATGGCTTGCAGTTCATCCGAAGTGCCAATGGTGATGCCGAGGCAAGCCAAGGGGGTGGCATGTCCTTCGAACTGCTCTTTCCCTCCACCCTCTACGTTGCTGAGGACCTTCGAGGCACCCGTTCACCTGCCTGGCTCACGCAGGGTTTTGAAAAAACCGAGTATGAGCTGGAGACCGAAGATGCGAGGCATCGCATCTTTCGGGCTTCTTTCCCTGCGGGGAGGGTTCACCTTGGTTCCAATCAGCTTGACCAGAAGTTAAGCAAAGCGGGTTATCTCGTGGTGATTGAGCCCTCCTTTTTCTTACCTCAGAGCAAGTCGTTATCGGTAGAAGCGGTGATGGCCTCTCTGGAAGAGGGTGATGAACAAAGAGGAAGAGCTCTTTTTCATCACCCAGCAGCAGCGCATTGTGCCGCGTGCCACTTGCTTGAGGGCCGAGGCAATGTGCTGGCGCCAGATCTTGCCGATGTGGTTTCTCGGGCCCAGCCAAGAACCCTCATTGAGTCCATCATCGACCCCAGTGCGGTGATCACCGAAGGATTTGCCTCCCAGATCATCGAAACGTTTGATGGGGAGGAATACAGTGGTTTGGTGGTTTCTGAATCGGGGAGGGATCTCGTGCTTGCTGATGGAGTCGGCGAGCCCCGTCGCTTGATGAAGGCAGAGATCGAGAGTCGAAAAGGTTCCAATGTTTCCTCCATGCCAGCTGGTTTTGGTGAAATGCTTAGTGCCGTACAGGTGGCTGATCTGCTTGCCTACTTGCAGGCTCAATCCACCAGTCTACTCAGCCAGCATCGACCTAAAGATGCCTCCGGTTTGCAGACCGCTCTGGAGTTGCAAGAAGTTGAAGATGGCTTGGTGTTGATGCAGGGCGAACTAGCTCTGGCACGCTACTACCACGCACATCACGATGTACATCGTCCTTTCTGGGCTCATGTTAAAACACCTCAAGGGAATCAGGTAACGCGCGGTTTTCCACCCGTTGAAGGCCAGGAAGCGACCGACCACGCAAGCATGCATCCTGGTCTCTCCATGGGCTTTGCCATCCTCAATGGGGTTAATTTTTGGCATAATCGGGAGGGTAAGGTAGTGCATCTTGGCTATGAAAAGCTCTTCCCGCAGGGCCCAACACCTGAGTTCGTCGCACGGCAGCAATACCAAGACGCCGAGGGAAAGATTCTTTGCCAGGAAGTCGTCCGCTATCGTTTTTATCCTAACTCCGATGGTTACCTCATGACTCAGGAATCTACCTTTTCCTCCAGTCAGTCTTTCTATTTCGGGGTTAAGGAGGAGATGGGGCTGACCATGCGGGTAGCTACGCCGCTAGTCGTCAAATCAGGCATGGGAGGACGTATCCTGAGCGCTGGAGGTGGGGTCAACGAACAGGGAACCTGGGGTAAGCCAGATAAGTGGTGGGACTATGCTGGCCCCATTGATGGACAATGGTCTGGCATTCAGCTGATGTCTGGACCCCTCAACCCCCAAACTTGGGCGCACAGTCGCGATTACGGTGTTTTGGTGGCCAACCCCTTTCCATTGGACATCAAAGCCAATAGACATTTGCGCAAGGAAGTCACGCCAGATAAACCCTTTAGCCTGAGCTTTGGTGTTCAGATTCACCAGCACGCACAGGCCGTTGAGTTTGAT
>JALRAZ010000052.1 GCA_023257935.1 Verrucomicrobiota bacterium | reverse complement strand
AAGGCTGTGATGGCTATCAAGTAAGCTGGTCCCAAAGGAAGACGACACAGGCGCAGCAGCCCCACCATCATGCCCCCAACCAGCGTCACATGCAGGCCGCTGATGGCGAATAGATGCCGCGTGCCTGTGAGCTCAAAAGCAGCCATCAGACGATCCTTATGCTCTGATTGTGTGCCCAGTGCCATGGCCTCTCGCAACAGGTGTATGGGTTCAATCTTAGGCATGCCCAAGGCCAGCCGCTCTTGAGCGCGCTTTCTGAGTGAGTTGATGAACCGCTCCCAAAGGCCTTTTTGGGACGCAACGCATTGCCAATCCGCCGTGGCATCGACCTGCAGCACCGTATGAATGCCCTGGTGTCTCAGGTAGGAGCGTTGATCAAATAGGGATTGGCTCCAGGGTATCGCAGGGGTTTGGAGGACACCGGTGACTTCAATCATCACTCCGGGTTGCAGCGATGGATCCGGGCGACCTTGGCTTTTGACTCGCACCTTGCCGTGAGCGGGTTGCTTCTCATGAAGGTAAGACCAATGACTCGCCTCGACATCCACCTCGAACCAGGTAGCGCCTCCTGATGCTTGGGGGTTGGCCCCCAAGCTCGGAGAGCTGATCAGCTTGCCGCTTAATCGCCCATGCATCCCCATCCCCAGCGGCAAATGGCGCAAATCGCCAGGATGCAAGGGATAGGTGTTAACGGCGTGGATGGTAGCGCCTGAGACAACCAACAGGCAGCCTAGGGCTTGAGGCCGCCAAGGCCTTGCGACAAGGAAAAGGATGACGCAAGTAAGCGTGGCTGCCCACCAGAGGATGAGCGGCAGGCCGAGCTTGGAGCCAAGCCATATCCCGCTGCCAAAGAGTAGGCAGCACTTGAACATGGGTCGATGCACTCTAGGTGCCTCTCTCGCTGATCGAGTGCTTCAGGTGGAGGCAGGCCAAGGTCACCCAGGCACCCAAGGTATCCAGGGCAACATCAGTCAAATGACCGGTGCGATGATGGGTCATGGTTTGATGCCACTCGTCTGACATGGCGAATAATAAGCAAATGGTTCCAGCAACCAGCGCCCGTTTTCGAGAGGGCCACTGGGGTTTGAACAAGCCTCCTCCAAGGGATCGATACCAAAGCCCTGCCAGGATGGCGTATTCACTTAAATGCCCAAATTTGCGTATGGCAAAGTGCAGGCTGTCCAAAAAAGCGGCATCAGATCCTGGAAATAGCCAATGGAGTAATGGACCTATCAATCGAGAGGTGCGCGAACCGGAAAATGAGTCGGTCGAAAACAGGAAAATGATCCCCATCCAGGCTAGTGGAAGGACCAGGTTGAATCCCCTATGCCAGAAGCCATTGCGATGAGGTGCGTTCGAGGCTTGAACCATGGACCTTAGCTAGAAACTGAATGGATCGTTCATGCAGCCGCAGTGCGGGCAGCGAGCACGGTCCACAGTGGGGTCATCGGTGTAAACGTAGGCACAGTCTCGGCAGCGAAAAATCCGATCGTCACTGGGCCTGGGGTCGAACCGCCGTCGGCGCACCTCACTGTAGAGGCTGCACAGAAAGATAATGAGCAGCAGCAGGGTTACGTAGGCTAGGATCCAATGGCTCAGCGTGCTGGCAGTCATCAGGGCCTGGTTTCGGAAAGGGTTGCAGGTGGTTGAGAAGGCTGATTGCCACCAGGAGGCGGGCTTCCCCAGAGGAATTCGACCCATCCCCAGGTCCAGAGTCCAGGGGTTTGTTCGGTGGATGTGGGTAGCGGGGCAAAGCGTAGTTGCTTGACCAAAGGGATCACCTCTTCAAGCAACGGGTTGGTTTGCTGACTGGAGGATGTCGCCGTGCCCAAGCGAGCTGATTCGACGAGCCCATTGGCGTTAACGGCGACCTCGATCGTGGTTCTTGGCAACAGTTCGGTGCCATGCCATTGGGGAAGGTTTTCAGGCAGGATTGGCTTTCTGTCTTCAAGGCTTGAGCTGAAAACGATCTGAGTGGTGGCCGGTAAGGCTTTGGGGATTGTATTTGGGTCACTCAATGCGATCGCGGGTAGCAAAGGAAGGGGTGCGATGGATTGGGACCAGGCAGTGGATACATCCACCATGGGCTTGCCGAGTCGCCCAGCGGGTTGTGGCAGGTAACGGTCAGGTTCCTGGTGGACCAGCTCTGGATGATCAACTGGGAAAGTGCCCTTCCAGAGGCGGCCGGTGAATCCTTTGTCATGCACACGGATAACCAGTTCTGGGTCCCTGACCAGGACATGCCGTGTGACGCTTGCGTTCAACTGGGTTCCAGCCACCATGATCACTGGGGAATCCCTTGAGTCATCCCCGTGGCTCATGGAGTCTTGCCAATGATCGCGGTAGCCGATCAAAGCCAAAGCGTGAATCATTATAATGCCAAGGATCAGCAGGATGCGGGTGCGATGGCTCATGGTCGGAATTCTTCGCTGGCACCCTGCCGCCTCAAGGCATGGAAGATGTGGGTTCAAAAGGGCGAACACGCGTCGCCCACAAGGTTCGTGCCACCCCTGATTTGGAAGCCAGCTCACACAGGCTGATGACTGTGGAGAGTTCAGCATTGGCATCGCCCTGAATCACCAAGGTGGGTGGTTTTTCAAACTGCTTCACGACTCGGCTCAGACGTGCCTGCAGCGCTTCCTGATCTATAATTTGGCTTTCGAAAAATATCTTTCCCTTGGCATCGATCGCGATATTGATGACCGGAGGCTCTACCCCCCGGATGGATGCACTCTGGATCTCCGGTAACTGAATTTCCACACCTGGAGAGTGAACCAGCAAAGTGCTGAACACCAGAAGCAGGCAGAGACAGAAAAAGACCCCGGCAAATGCGGCAACGTCTAGCTGACCGCGGAAGACCTTGGCGTGGCGAGGGAATTTCATGTTTCCTGCCCATCACTGGCCTGGAGGGTATCCTGGACCATGCTGATAATTTCGGAGGAAGCCTTCTCCATATCCAGCACGATGGAATTGACCCGACTGACCAGATAATTATAGGCCGCATAACTCGGTATGGCGACGGCAATGCCTCCAGCGGTGCAAATCAAAGCTTTCCAGATGCCTCCTGCCAATTCGGGGATTCTGGCGTAGAGCCCTTCTTGGGCGATGTGACTGAAAGTATCCATCATACCTAGACTGGTACCAAGCAACCCGATGAGCGGGGCAATCTGTGCTACGGTTGCCAGGAGATTGAGCTTCTCTTCAAGCCTCGGGACCTCAAGTAGCCCAGCTTCCTCCAAGGCCTCACGAACACCTTCTTTACCATGTTCCCGATTCATGAGAGCTGATTTGGCTAATCGTGCTACCGGGCCTGGAGTGGCTTCACAAATTGAAATGGCCTCCACCACATTGTCACGTTTGAGCACATTGCGCACACCGTTGAGAAACTCCATGGAGTTGATCTGGGATCGATGGTAATGAAGCAGTCGCTCGAGAAAGACAAAGATGGCGGACACACTTGCCAGAGCGAGCAACCACATTACCGGCCCTCCCTGACGAATTATTTCGGGCGTCGACATGGCTTCCTTATAGGCTTGTGTGCCTTCTGCGGCAAGCAACTGTTGGCTGGGTTGATTGCCACCAGGCGACTCTCGGAGAGAGAACTCAAGTGAGGCTTGAGCACGCTACTCAGAGCTCTAAACTATCTGGGACTTTCAATCACCGCTTCCAGCAGACCTGCTAGGCCGATCATTCGGTGATGTCGCCGGCGGCGATTTGAACCCAGGCCTGACCTGAAAAGCAGGACTCCAAGGCTTTAAGCAATGAGGCCCCATCCAAGGTGCTCACACGGTCCTGAATATGTTTGTCAAACAGCATCGTGCGCCCTAGGTAAAGGCCCTCTGCGAGGTCCCCAGCGATGGCGGCGTCATCGGCTAATCGGTTGCGCTGGGCTGTCGCCCAACTTTGCTTTGCCAGTTCCAATTCCTCAGCCGCTACGGGCTGTTGCATCCAGCGATTCAATTCCTCGTTGAGGATGGCCTGTGCCCTCACTGCATTTTCCGGTGCACAGATCGCCATGGCAAACTGGCTTGAAACCCGATCTTCCGGACGGGCACTGAACCCACTGTAGGCTCCGTATGAGAGCCCTTCCTCCTGGCGCAGTCGTGTGAACAGGCGAGATTCAGCAAAGCCTCCCAGAATGTAGTTGGCAAGGAGCAGGGCGGGGTAATGGGCATCGGTATCGTTGAGCGCGGCCGTCGTGCCTGCCGCAATCGTTGCCATTTTCTTGTCCGGCGTGAGCAGCAGCTCCTTCGATGCTTCAATCGGGATATGCTGCTTGCGAATGGGTTCATGGCTAGCTCCTGACTTCCAGTCTCCAAATTGAGCCTTGAGGGCTGCGCTGGTGGCCACTGCATCCATGTCTCCAACCAGGCTGAAACACGCTCGATCACTGCCGTAATGGTGCTGATGGAAAGTTTTGAGCTGACTCAATGCAACTGAGTCCAGGCGCTGGATTACCTCCTCCATCGAAGCTACGTGGTGGATGGAATCCTGAGGGTATGGGTTCAGACGCTGACGTAGCTTGAGATAGAGCAAGGCCTGCGGGTCGGAGAGGCGGCTCTGGAGATCGGTTTTTCTCTGCTGGCGGATGACTTGGAATTCTTCCTCTGGAAGACTCGGGTGTTGGAGTAAATCTGCCAGCAATGCCAACAGAGGCAGCAGGTGCTCACGGTCGGTCTGAAATTGGACCGACAGGGAAGCTCCCCATTCTCCTGCCCTCATGGTGACCACAGATTTGAGGGCGTCCAAACGGTCCTGCACCTGTTGGTAAGTCAGGGTGCTGGATCCTCGCATGATGAGCTCAGGCAGCAAGTCTGCCGCCAGGCGCGTCATGGGGTCGCTTAGGGCTTGCTCGCTACCCCAATAAAAGTCAAGTCGACCGCTGACACTGGCTCCGCGGGTTTGTTTGGGCAGGATGGCCAGGTCCATTCCCTGGTCGAGCTTCATGCGTTGAACCCTGGATTCGATGTTTTCATGGGTAGCCTCGAAGGATTCGCCTTGGGCGATAGCCTCTCTGCCTTGATAGCCCTCAACCAGGCTGGCAATATCGGGTGTCTCAGGGATCTGAGTGCGATCGACCTGGCTGGTCGGATTAAACAGACCCCGGGTGGCATTGGATGATTTGAGGTAGTGGGTGGCCACCCGCTGGATGTCCTTGGTATCGACTTGCTCGAGCCAATCTCTGCCAAGGAAGAAAAGGCGCCAATCGCCGATGGCGGCTGATTCGGTCAGGTTGATTCCGATATGATGGCTGTCCTTGAAAGCCAACTCCCATTGCTTGAGCAGTCTGGATTTGGCTCGATTGACCTCTTCCTCTTCCACGGTCCCTTGGGCAAAGCGCTGCAGTTCCAATTCCAGGCTAGTAAGCAGATCGCTTGCCTTACTTTCCTTGGGGGCCTCTGCCATCAGAAGGAACGCACCGGGCTCACGAGTGGGAAAGAACAGGGCGCTCACCTGACTGGCCAGTCCCGGCTCCACGAGACTTCGATAGAGTCTCCCCGATGGCGGCTCGGTGAGCATGGCTGCCATCACCTCCAAGGCCACACTGTCTGGATGCGAGCCCGCACAGACGTGGTAGAGCAGGCCTGCGGCCGGGACATCGCCACTGCGATGCAGCGAGACCTCGCGGGTGCCGTCCTGGGTAGGTTCAATGGTGTAGGTGTCATTCAGCTTGCGCTCCGGGCGAGGGATAGGGCTGAAAAATTGTTCAACCAAAGCTTTTGCTTTGGGGGGCGCGAAGTCACCAGCAATGACCAACATCGCATTATCTGGCTGATAATAATTTTTATAGAAAGCCCTAAGATTTTCAACGGGCACTCGCTCGATATCGCTGCGTGAGCCGATGGTTGAAAACCCGTAGGCATGCCAGTCGTAGGCAACCGACATCATGCGCTGGTAGAGGATCTGGATGGGATTATTCTCGCCTCGCTCGAATTCATTGCGCACCACAGTAAATTCTGTGGCCAGATCTTCGGCCAAGATCAGGCTGTGCAGCATACGTTCGGATTCCAGCTCCAGGGCAAAGGCCAGGGCGTCTTCCTGGCTTGAGGGGAGGGTTTCGTAATAGTTTGTGCGATCAAACCAGGTCGTGCCATTGAATTGAGCCCCCCTACTGGATAGGAGTTTGATCAGGTTGCCAAACTTGCTGGTACCTTTGAAAAGCATGTGCTCGAGCAGGTGAGCCATTCCCTTTTCACCGCGCCCTTCATGTCGCGAACCGACGAAGTAGGTCATGTTGACCGTGACTTGCGGCTGAGAGGGTTCGGGGAAGAACAGCACTCGGAGTCCATTCTCCAGTCGGTATTCGGTGATGCCCTCTACCGAGGCAACCGGTTCCCAGTTTTCACCACCTTGGAGGATGCTTGTGGCAGCAATCAAGCAGATCAGTTCCAGGAGCAAGGGGGTTTTAATAGGAAAAAATGAATGTTTCATGGGCAGCGTGCGTCCAGGTCCATGAAGCACCTGAGCCGGACAAAAAATCAATCTTTTTGCCGGGAGGCTTCCAAGCAGGAACGAGCGTCCTCTGGTGAGACCATAAAAAACAAGGGCGGATACTTGACGTCACAATATTTGGTAGCCTAAGGTTTCGGGCATACCTCTAATAGTGGTTTGACCCTATGAAGTGTCCCAAATGTGCCTGTTTTGATGACAAGGTGGTGGATTCCAGATCTTCCAAGGAAGGTGCTGTGATCCGCAGGCGACGGGAGTGCCTGGATTGCGGGCACCGCTTCACGACCTATGAGGAAATCGAACGGGACACCCTGATGGTCATCAAGCGTGATGGGCGCAGGGAGCTATTTGGTAAGGACAAGCTTGCCAGTGGTTTGCATCGAGCTTGTGAAAAGCGTCCGGTCAGTCAGCAAGTCGTTCACGAACTGATCGATCGTATCCACAGCAGCATCCTCGATGAATACGAACGCGAAGTTCCCAGCATGATCATCGGAGAAAGGATCATGAATGGTCTGCGAGTCATCGACCAGGTTGCCTACGTGCGCTTTGCTAGTGTTTACCGACGTTTTGCTGAGGCGACTGAGTTTGTTCAGGAAGTGAAAAAACTAGAGACCATCCCATGATAAGGTTGAATCCAGATTGTGTGGTCATTACCTGTGATCAGGGGGATCATCTCCCTTGCTCTGTGCAAACCCTCACCCTGCAGCTTCTGGGCGAACAGGCTCATTGGCTTGATGCCGAGGTGTTCAACGATATTTGTGGCGCGGTCATGGCCTATTTGCGCGAAGAGGAGGGCAAGGCCACCGTCCCCCTTCATGAATTTGCTAGCGTCCTCGAAGAAGTGCTGGTTGGTTTCGGGCTGAATTTGCCATCCCAAGGCGCGACCGATCAACTCCCTCAGGTTGAGAAAACCCATGTGATGGAATGGATGGGGGAGATCCAGGATGCCGGCTTGGAGTTGATCCTCTACCAGCGATTACGGGCTGGTTTGCATCGGCAAATCCATTCTGGTAGGGCTCGCATTCTGTGGGTGCATGGCCTGCGCTCCTGTGTCAAACAACACCTCGGCGCCCAGCGATGGGGTAGGCGATGCCAGCAACTTCACGATCAACTCATCAGCTTCATCCGTCAGTGTTTTGACCAAACTGCAGGCCCTGGTTACTCGCTGGTGCTTCACCCATAAACCTCATGAGTCAGACCCTGTTTGAGAAAATTATTGCGCGTCAGATTCCGGCTGACATCGTTTACGAAGACGAACAGGTATTGGCCTTCAGGGATATTCACCCTCAGGCTCCGGTTCACGTTTTGGTGATTCCCAAGAAGCCCATTGCTCGAGTGGGAGACGCCGAGGCCTCTGATCAGGCTCTGTTGGGACACCTGTTGCTCAAGGCCGGAGAGGTTGCCAGGATGCTGGGGCTCAAAGATGGATTTCGACTGGTCATGAACCATGGTCAGCATGGTGGTGAGACCGTCCCCCACCTTCACTGCCACCTGCTGGGTGGAAGACCACTGCAGTGGCCCCCTGGCTGAGATGACCCTTCCCAACCAGATCACCATCCTTCGAATACTGCTGGTTCCAGCTTTTATTGTCAGCCTGCTCTATCATGTCCATGGTGGCGGTGAATGGCTCAGGTGGCTTGCCTTGGCCGTATTTGGGTTGGCTGCCCTCAGTGATGCGGTGGACGGTTTCATTGCCCGTCGCTTTGATCAGATCAGCGAATTAGGTAAAGTCCTTGATCCGCTTGCTGACAAGATGTTGTTGGTGGCGGGCTTCATCCTGCTCAGCCTAGACAATGGGCCTTACCTGGCAAAGGTTCCCATCTGGTTGACGGCCCTCATTTTCAGTCGCGATGTGTTGCTGGTATTGGGGCTGATCCTCATTCATTACACCTTCGGTAGCATTCGGGTTCAACCAAGACTCATCGGTAAGGCCGCCACCCTCTTTCAGATGCTTATTGTCCTGCACGTGTTGGCCAAGGGGCCTGATGTCTTCTTTGCACCGCTCATCTATGCAGCCGGTGCGTGCACGGCAATATCAGGGTGCCTTTACATCTGGGATGGGATTTTGCAACTGGGTAGCCATCCTTCCAGCGGCCCCATTGCTGGGTCAGGCAAGGATGCTCCTCCTGAGTGACTGACAATTTGGGCAGAAGTAACTGCTTCGGCCGGCTTGGACAATGCGCTCAACAGCTTGGCCACATTTTCGACAGGGAGCCTTCTCGCGATCGTAAACGCCAAATCGTTCCTCTGAAACCGAACGGCGTGCTCCGGCGCTACCAAAATAAAAGAATTTGCTCCGATCCAGCCCCCCTTCCCAGTCCAGTTCGCAGCTCGAGCCGTGCTGCAGTGCCTGACTCAAGGTTTCGTCGATGGCCTTGCTCAGGCGCTCCCACTCATGGTTCAGTAGGCTGTCCCCCCGCCTTGCCGGGTGCACCCCGGCCCGATGGAGGATCTCACATGCGTAGATATTGCCCAGGCCTGCCAGCCTGGACTGATCCATGAGCAGGGATTTGATCGATGCCCGACTGCGGCCCATGACCTTTCTGAGATAAGTCGCCTCTGGTTGACCATCCCTAAGGGGGTCCTGCCCCAGGCGATCCAGACAGGTTGTATCCAGAGAGACCCTTCCTAAGGTGCGCGCATCCCGAAAAATTAAGCTTCCCTGGTCACATTTCCAGAGCATGGCCGTATGGGGGTGTGGCACGAAGTCACCGGTAAAGAGTCTTCCGGTCATTCCAAGGTGAACAATGAGATCCTGCTTGCCTTGAGATTGGGTCAACTCAAGGACCAGATACTTGCCCCTTCTTGCCACCTTGATGATCTGCCACTGAAGGATGCGTGCAATCAAATGTTCCGAGGATTCAGGCCGTATGACCCGTGGTCTCAGCACCTGGGCGCTCAGGATGGTCCACCCCCTGATTTGCTGGTCCAAATGGCGAGAGAGGATTTCGACTTCAGGCAGCTCTGGCATGGTTTGCTTATGCAGTGGTATCCCGCGTGTTCACGGGTTTGAGGTTTGTCAGAGGAGAGAAAGCTCCTGGTAAATGCCGCATGGCTTGCACTGAATGATCTGGATGCAGCACAACTTCGACAATGTCAAACCGGTAGTGCTTAGGGGGGGAGGTCAGTTCCCCGAGGTAGTCTGAGGCAGTGCGCCGGATGCGAGCTTGTTTGACCCGATCGACGGCTGCTGCGGGGCGTTGCCAGGATTCTCCGACTCGTGTCTTGACCTCCACAAAAACCAGGATTTGTTGTTCCCGAAAAATCAAATCGATCTCACCGTGCCGACTGAGGTAACCTGAGTAGAGCCAGCGCATGCCCCTTTTCTTGAGAAACTGGCAGGCTAGGCGTTCTCCTCTGGCACCGGTCCTCAAGTGCGCTGCCTTGGAAGCCTTGGCCGGGAACCAACCGCTTACGAATTTGAGCCATCCCATGTGAAGGTGGTTTGGTTGGGGGCCAGGAGTTTGCCCAAGAAGGTCCGTCGGTGGATCGGGCAAGGGCCATGTTCAAGGATAGCGCGACGGTGCTCGACCGTAGCGTATCCCTTGTGCCTTGCGAACCCATAGACGGGGTACATGGCATCCCACTGTAGCATGATGTGATCTCGGTGTACCTTTGCCAAGATGCTCGCTGCTGCCACCGAAAAGCTTCTGGCATCTCCCTTGACCAAGGCCGTGTGCGGGCATTGCAGGCCCTTGACGGGCAGCCCGTCAACCAGGGCATGCTCAGGGACCGGCTCCTCCCAGTTTTCGGTGGTCATGCTCATGGCTTTGTGAGTGGCCTTAAGGATATTGATCTGATCGATGATCGGGGCGTCGACTTCGGCAATCCGACAGCGAACCTGAGGATGTTGGGTGAGTTCCTTATAGAGTTTCTGACGGCGAAGGGCACCTACTTGTTTGGAATCATGCACCGCGTGGAGCGAGTCGGGTAAACCCTTTTCATACCAGATGGCGGGAAAATGAATGGCAGCAGCCACGACGGGCCCTGCCAGGGGGCCTCGGCCGGCCTCGTCGATGCCAATCAAGGTGGCGATACCTTGCCCAGTCAGTTTTTTTTCCCACTCAAACCGGTCCATGCCTGAAGGGCTTTCTGAGCAGGTCTCAGGGTTTTGGGTTGGCGAGGAACTCAATCAGGTCTCTCAGTTCCCTTGGCGTCATCATCTCAGCCAGACCCTCTGGCATGAGCGAGAGACCACTTCGACGTTCATCCACTTGGGCCGGATCGATCTCCTGGGCTTGGCCATCAGGTGTCAGCAGAATCCACCCTTCGGCCGAGGTGCTTTGCAAGATGCCCGATAGGGAAGTCCCATCTTCGAGTTCGAGATGGACCGACTCATGACCCTGTGCAATTACTTTGTTGGGCATGAGGATGGATTCCAAGATGTCCGT
>JALRAZ010000437.1 GCA_023257935.1 Verrucomicrobiota bacterium | reverse complement strand
CAGGTAGGGCTGATAGCTCAGTTGGTAGAGCAGCGGCCTTTTAAGCCGTTTGTCCAGGGTTCGAGTCCCTGTCAGCCTACCACCTCCTTTTTCAATAATTGGGCCGAGAAACTAGAGTCGCACCGTCCCGCGCCCGTGTCTTGGGTCAAGAACTGATCCAAAGACCTTTGTATTCTCCTCATCTCAGCAGGCTGTTCGCTCCTCAGATGACACGACCTCACAGTTATGGAGCCACCTTCATCAAGTCAGCATGAAGGATTGAGCGATCTTGAAACCCATTGATGCCACTAGGCGATCGACCCTGTGGCACAGGATTCCAATCAATCCTCGAGAGAACCCCTCAAGGCCATGTCATGAAAATGTCACCCAACGGGCCTTAAATCGTAATGCGGGCAAGACAGAGTGTTGATGGCTTGAGAATCCAATCACACATATCGTCATGCAGTTAACTCAAACTGGTCTCCCCGTTCTAGCCAACGAACATTACCAATGCCGTCTTGCCCGATGCTCACGGGAAGTCATCCAGGCTCAGTGTTTGCGTTATGAGGTTTTCAACCTCGAACTCAATGAGGGCCTGGCCAGTTCCCATGCCAACTTTCGGGACCAAGATCTCTACGATACGGTGTGCGACCACATGTTGCTGATTGAAAGGCAAACCGAGCGTGTCGTGGGCACTTATCGCCTGCAGAGTGGCGACACAGCAGAGGAGGGTTATGGCTACTACAGCGAACAGGCGTTTGATTTTGCTCCCTACGAATCCATACGTCCCGAGTTGCTGGAATTAGGCCGAGCTTGCCTCCATCCCGACCATCGCACCTATGGCTGCCTGACGCTCTTGTGGCGGGGCATCCTGTGGCTCGCCCGCAAACGTGGTTTGAGGTATCTTATTGGCTGCAGCTCGCTCCACACCACAGATATTCAGGTGGGCCATACCACCTACCAGGCCCTGACACAATCCCACCTCGTGACGCTGCCATTGCGGACTCAGCCAAAATTTGAAATGCAGCTACCCGTTCTCGATTGGGAAACCCCATCCCACATCCGGCCAAAGCTTCCCAAGCTACTGCGTTGCTACCTCTCTCTGGGAGCCAAGGTATGTGGACGCCCGGCACTGGATGAAGCCTTCGGTACGATTGATTTCCTGACTTTACTGGATTTGAAAAACCTTCCTGAAAGAAGCACTCAGCGATTGTTCAGAGAGCGCGTTGGATGATTAAAGCAGGCAATCAGCCAACAGCTTTGGATCAGGGGTATGGGCTTGCCAGTCGTGTGGCGTGATTCAATCAAGCTCCCGACCGAGAGCCCAGCCCCCTCCTCGAAATCACGAATCTTAAAAGACCTGGTTGGTTGAGGGATCTTTGGCCCATCCCATCATGATGGCTGAATCCAAAACATGCCTCAAGAGGCATGACGGATTGCCCCTGGATACAGCATTTTTGATGGAACACCCGCCAAGCACTCTTTTGTTCAGATCCCTCTTCATCTTATTTCCCCTTCAGGGGAGCATTGACTTGTCGCGCAGCGGGGA
>JALRAZ010000388.1 GCA_023257935.1 Verrucomicrobiota bacterium | reverse complement strand
CGAGCCGCCGCCCACGAAACCGTGTCGATCCCGATGTCCGGAGGCGCCGAGAGCCTCGACATGGCTGCCGCTGCCGCCATCTGCCTGTACTCCACCCGCCTCGCCCAGCATCCGGACGCCGTGTCTCCCGCTTAGCGGGATGAACGATTGGGGAGCCAGAGGCTACAAAACCTCTAGGACTGCGTGGGTTGGTCCGATGAGCTTACCTCTCCGGATGTCGTGTTCTGATCTTGAGACGCATCGACATCAAGGGCTTTGACTTGACTACCGTCTTTAAGGCCGGTCTGACCAGCCACCACAATACGATCACCCTCTTTGAGCAATGCCACCGGTTCCACGTGGTCAGCATCTTCCAGCCCGATCGAAAGGAGAATGCGCTCCACCGTGTTATCTGGTTTAAGTCGAAAAACAAATCGCTGCTCTCCATCATACACGATAGCCTTTTTGGGCAACAGAAGGGTTTGATCCTGTGAAGCGGTCACAATGTCAGCATCCACATACATGCCCGGTAGCAGCGGCCCCACATCTCGAAAACCCACTGTGACCTTGATCATGCCCGAAGCCGATTCCACCACTGGTGCAATGCGAAGCACATAGCCCTCGAACACTTGCTCCGGGAAGGCTGTGGAACGAACCCGCACGCGTTGATTGACCGCAACGCGCTTGAGCTCCTTCTCAGGAATGAAAAGTCGCGCAACAATCGAGCTAAAGTCGATGACGGTGAAGAGGTGCTGGCCCGCGGTTACTTGGTCACCCACCCTGACCATGCGTTGAGTCACCTTGCCACCTATAGGGGCCTTAATGAGGGTATAGCCTAACTCACGCTGAGCGTCTTCAAGGTTCAACTGCAGCTGCTGCAGCTGATATTTGGTCTGGCTGAAGGCTTGATCACTGACAAGATTTTGCTGATGCAAGGAGGCCTGACGCTCGAACTCCTCCTTGGCCTCTTCGACTTGGTTGCTGGCCTTTGAGACCTGAAGAATCTGAATGTCATTCTGCAGCTGAACAAGCAGATCGTCCAAAACCACCTCATCACCTTCCTCGACTCGTAAAGTTTCGACACGGTTGGCTGTTCGGGCAACCACCTTCACCTCACGTTCTGCCTCCAAACTGCTTGAGGCTTCGAGCACGCTCTCAATAGCACCCCGCCCTAGGATGGTGAGTTCCACAGGAATCGATGTTTCTTTGGCCGAAGTTTCCTTTTCCTTGGGCTTGCCAAACTTGCCACAGGCACTGCCCAGAACCAGTAGGATAGCAAGACACACCATGAGTCGTGGCGAGTCTGCTGAGGATACACTTGGGCTGGAAGTCTCAATAAGTGGAAGTGAAGCCGACGAAGGCCTGTTTGGCGGGACCATTGGATGCATGACTAAAAAACTGAAGTCTTGCCTGCACAGGCTACTCTGAGTCGATCGCAGGCACTGTTTGTTGGGCAAGACCAATGCTGCCAAGTTGCTTTAAGTTGCTTGCCGTTTCAAGTCTCTGGCTTGTACAAAAGTGTGACAACTGGGATTTGACACCCTGGAACCGAGAAAACGAGTCATTTCAGCTAGCCTAGCAGCCTACCCCTTATCACATGCCAGAATCAGTGAAAGCCTGCAGAACTCAGGAAGCAAAGGCCATGGCAAAGGGGCCGGTATGGGTCACAGGGGCCGGCGGGCTCATTGGTCACCACTTGCTCCAACAGAGCCCAGAGAACCGGCAGGTCGTTGGCTGGCTACGCCAAGACCTTGATCTGCTTGATTTTAAGCGTGTCGATAGGTTTTTCGAGCGAGATACTCCCTCAGCCATCATTCATTGTGCTGCGATGAGCAAAAGCCCACAATGCGAAGCCCAGCCTGAGGAAGCTCACGCCATCAATGTGGCAGCCACCGCTCATTTGGCCCAGTTAGCCGAGACCATACCGTTTTTTTTCCTATCAACCGACTTGGTCTTTGACGGTGAAAAGGGCTTTTATTTAGAGGATGATTCCCCCAACCCCCTGAACACCTACGCACGCACCAAGTGCGAGGCAGAAGCTCTGGTCGCTAAGAATCCCAACCATACCATCATACGCACCTCGCTCAACGGCGGTATCTCCCCTACCGGAGATCGTGGCTTCAACGAGCAAATAAGGGCGGTCCTGCAAGCAGGGAAACCCGTTTCCCTGTTTGTCGACGAGTTTCGAAGCCCCCTGCCAGCCATCGTCATGGCTTTGGCGCTATGGGAAATGCTCGATCAAGGCCTCACTGGGCTTTACCACTTATGCGGCTCTCAGCGCCTTTCCCGCCATGCCATCGGCAAACGCCTCAATCAGCGCTGGGGGTATGATCCCTCATTACTCAAGTCTACCTCACTAGCGTCTTATGATGGCCCACCAAGGGCACCGGACACCACGCTAGATTGCTCCAAGCTCCAAGCTTTACTTTCATTCCCATTACCTGGCTTTGAATCCTGGTTAGAAAACCATCCCGAGATGCCTTTCTGATGTGTGCTAGCTCATTAATTTATCGGGGGCGAATCGCTCCCACACCGACCGGACATTTGCATCTGGGCCACGCACGCACTTTCTGGATAGCTCAACAGCGGGCCATGGCAGAAGGGGGAAGCCTGATTCTTCGTATGGAGGATCTTGACCGATCTCGTTGCAAACCATCCTTCATCACGGACTGTTATGAGGATCTAAAATGGTTTGGGTTCCAATGGCAGGAAGGTCCGGACATCGGAGGACCTCATGAACCCTACGATCAAAGTGCATCCATGCATCTCTATCACACTGCGATGGAGACGCTCAAAGCAAAGGGACATCTCTACCCCTGCACTTGTTCGAGAAAGGATATTCAGCAGGCCCAGCGTGCTCCACATGCTGCTGATGATGAGTGGCTTTACCCTGGCACGTGTCGCGCCACCAACTCGTCAACATGGAAGGATTTTTCTCATCAATCTCACTGCTGGCGCTTCAGGGTGCCCGATGGAGAGATCATTTCTTTTGAGGATCGACGACTTGGTCTCAAGCACTATAGAGCAGGGCAAGATTTTGGAGACTTTGTGATCTGGAGATCCGATGGAGTCCCCTCTTATCAATTGGCGGTGACCGTAGATGACCACCGCATGCAAATCAGCGAAGTTGTCCGCGGAGAGGACTTGCTGGTATCCACTGCAAGGCAGCTCTTGATCTATCGTGCCTTGGGTTGGAAAGCACCGGCCTTCTACCACTGCCCCTTGGTTTGCGATGATTCAGGCCAGCGACTGGCAAAGCGCCATGCCTCTTTGAGCCTTCGAATGCTGCGCTCTCAGGGTAGTGATGCGGAATCTTTGCAGGCCTCATGGTCATGACCGTGGCCTATCGGGGCTAGGAGTGCCGTGCAGGCACACCCTCCGAAACGCTTAACTCGAATCGTGTGTGAACCCGTTGTCTCATCAAACCCCACGCAAAAAGGGCATTCCAGGCAACACAGACCACAACCCAGAGCCAGACACCAGTTTGAAAAGCACCCAGCCATGGTATCCCTGCAAAGGTAAGGTAGCGCATGATCATCAAGGCTAGAGCGTACAGGATCCAAGGAATCACCAAGATGGCCAGTACAGCCCGACTGATTGCCTTGTGAGCACTCCCACTGATTAAAGCAAACCAGATTGCCGCCCAACCAATAGAGGCCATATCGGCAATCAGTCCAATCATGCTCGCCACATAAAGGATGCGAGCCTGCTCGAGGGACAAATTACGTGTCCCCTGCGCTAGGGAAAGCATCAGTGCCAACTCCAAGACCAAAAGGAGGGCGATGGGCTTGACGAATTGAAGCGTACTGGCCTTAAAGAGCCCATGCACCAAGCCCTTGGACCCAAGTGGCGTCGTAATCAGAAGCTCCATGGACCCATTTCGACGATCAGCGGCAACCAGAGTGGCTGCTTCAGCTGCTACCCATACCTTTAAAAGAAGGTGCACGAACCAGCCCAGCACGATGAGAACGGGCGGTTCGGCCATCACTTCCCCATTGGAGACATAGCCAATGGACCATATGAGCGCCACCGAGACCACCAATATCCAGGCATATTGTTCCTTGAGTTTTTCTCTCATGACCATCCACACCATGGGATGTTGATCCAGCAAGCGGCGGCGGCGTTGCGATCTGGCGGCACCGCTACCATAGAGAAAATAATGCCACCCAAGCTTCACACGTGCCCCAACCTGAGCCAACCTCCCAACGCTTCCATCATCCATGATTCCGCGAGAGGCAACCCAAAGCATCGACCAGGCAGCGCCATGAACCACGACCCATTGGATGAGAAACCCCTCCCAGCTTCCAACCAGGCGGAGCGACAACCAAGCGGACTGCCCCATCAAAAAAGGAAAGTGATGCAACGGTGAAAAAAGAGCGAGGCCATGGACTAACCAGTTGGATGGGGTGCCTCGTCCGATCAAGAACTCAACCCCAATGGCGGGCCCAAAGTAGAGCAATCCAGCCACACCAATCGAAGCCATGAGGCTGCGTCGTTCATCCTGCGAAAAAGAGGAAACCATCAACGTAGCCGCCATGGACAGAAAGAGGGTATTGAAGAGCATGAAAATAGTTTTTACAAACAACCCCAGCGTCACTCCACCCAGCTGAAAGGTGAGTGCCAGGAGGGGCACGATTCCCAGAAGTCCATGAAAGAGGTTAACCCCTTGAGCTGTTATTTTGCCCATGACCACGTCCATGGGATGTAGGTCAGTTAAAAAGAGTAGCTTGAGGGTTCCCTCGCGTCGCTCTCGACTCAGAGCATCAGAGCAGGTAAAAACCCCACCCAATAAGCAAAACCCACAACACACGACACTGAGTGACTGAAAGATCCCTAACCCCTGGTTGCCACCGCTAGGACCTGTCGATGCGGTAAAGGAAAAACTTAACAGAGAGAAAACAAACAGCGCACAAGCCGCCAAAGCACACAGCAAACGCAACCCATGTGTCGAAGGACGACGGCTGGCCACCTGAAGCTCCCGTAGGACGATGGGAAATGGTTTGAGCATGATCCGGACAGGTAAACTCGCCGAGAGCAAAACCTCAGCCACACAAATCGGTCGGGCTGGTTACCAGTGACTGGGTTCCCCAAAAACAGTTACGACAAGTCTACCATTGCTGACCCAGCCGGAAGCTTCAGCGCGATCTCCCATCCAGCTTGGATCGGGCCGACTCCAACAATTGACGTTCCTTTTCCGTGAGGCTGTGCATGCCATGAGCGGAAATTTTCTCAAGAATAGGATCAATTTCACGGGAAATAAACTCTTCCCTAGACATTTCAGCAGGCCTTGCAGGGCGATTGGCTTTCTGAGCGAAGACCCTGGCGACCCCACGCACCTTAGCAGCCTTGAACTCTCTGGGGCGGACCGTCTGCTTAGC
The DNA here is from genome assembly GCA_023257935.1 of Verrucomicrobiota bacterium. Classification (GTDB taxonomy): domain Bacteria; phylum Verrucomicrobiota; class Verrucomicrobiia; order Limisphaerales; family AAA164-E04; genus UBA7971. Next base: position 2,273 of record JALRAZ010000388.1, on the reverse strand, counting down.
TGCAAAGACAGGCGTGCGTCGTCCCATGAAGTAGTGAGCGTAGAGCAGACCGCCAATGGCTCCGCCAAAGTGGCCGGCGTGTGAAACCTGCCCTGCTCCAGAAAAAAGCAGCCCTACCCCAGCGATAGCGAGCAGGATAAAGAAAAAATGCCTCACACGCAAAGTGACTGGAAAAGGGAAAAGCATCATGGGGGAATCAGGCCAGAGACGGGCAAACACTGCGATCAAGCCGTAGATTCCAGCTGAAGCCCCGATCATGTATTGGGGCACTTCCATCCCTGATGTCGACCAAGCAATCAGCAGATGGAGCAGTCCACCTAGAGCACCGGACATAAAAAAGAGACTCAGGAAGCCATCCTTGCCCAGGGTTTCCTCAATCATGCGACCAAAGACATAGAGAGCCCAACCATTGAAGAGAAGATGCAGCAAGTTGGCATGGATGAACTGAAATGAAATGAACTGCCAGAGAAACCCTCGCCCCACTCCTGTCTGGCTGAGATAAAAATAATGATCCCAGACACTGGGAAAGCCAGGTGTCCGAGTCAGAGCCTGAAGCAGGAACACCCCCACACTGATTCCAATCAGGAGCATCACCGAGGGGTGACGCCGTGTGGCCTGGTAGGACGATTGCATGTAGGGGCGGTCATCGAGCACGTTGGCAAAACTACCGAGTCGACCTTTGAATATCAATGGACTTTTAGCCCATGGAAGATAAAATCCTGGAATGTTTCCCTACCCACCTAGATCGGCCTGCCTAACAGCCCGAGGACAGGTGAACCGTATGCAGCCCTGCTCACCATGGTGCTTAATCTTCGCGATGTTCCTGATATTCACCTCTCAGAACCGCGGGCAAGGCATTACCCGACCAAGCACCAATCCAGAGGAGCTTACCTACTGGCTGAAAAACATGATCGTGCATCATGATTACTCGTTGGAGGAGGTGCAAAGGGTCAGCGGACTTGAGGAAGAGACCATTAGGCAAGCCATGGATAGGTGGCATATCGATAGCCCTCTTAAATCGGATCAACAATCTTACGACAACCTACGCGTCATGCCTTACCCGGGAGGCAGGCACCCACGGATCGGTTTTCTGGAGGGAGCGATCGATCCCCAGCGCGAAACCAAGGTCAGTGCCTTTGCTCCATGGGAAGGAGGCGGCTATGCGGTATTGGATATTCCCGAGGCCATCTGGTCACATTTGGGCCTGACCTACCTGGCCCATACCCATATTCCGACGGTATGGGATGAACAATCTATCACTCTGGAACCGACAGAGTGGACTCGGCACCCCGATCATTCGCTTAGCATGCAGCGGCGCCTACCCAATGGCATTGATTTTGGCACCCGCGTTACAAGCTGGAAAAAGGGGCTGATCATGGAAATGTGGTTGCACAACGGGACTCAAGAAACCTTGAATGATCTGAGGGTTCAGAACTGCGTCATGTTGGGCAGACTCGCCGGGTTCGAAGTTCAAACTAACGACAACAAGTTGCCGATTGCTCCTTACATTGCCTGCCACGATGGCGAGGGAAGACGATGGGCCATCACCGCCTGGACCCCACACCAACGATGCTGGGCAAATGCACCCTGCCCCTGCATGCATTCCGACCCCCAATTCCCAGACTGCGCCCCGGGAGAAACCCAAAGACTCAAGGGTTGGTTTTCTTTTTACCAGGGGGTGGATATCGTGGGAGAAATTCATCGCCTCCAGGACCTGGGTTGGGATCGTTGAGCCTGGCAACCGCTCGAGGTTGCCAAGACAGGTTTGTTTGTGATTGGATGAGTCTATGCAATCCATCCCCTCGCTCCTTGATCATCTCCGACACGCTTGCCTGTTGATTGCCTTGATCCTTGGCTCAGGGCCATGGCTCAGCGCTCGATCGGCTCAAAGCCCTCCCAACTTTGTCTTCATCCTCTCCGAAGATAACTCCAAGCACTACATGCAGCTCTACGGCAATGAACACGGAGCCACACCAGCCATTGCTGCTTTGGGCAGGGAAGGCTTGGTGTTTGATCACGCCTTTTCCAACGCTCCGGTTTGTTCGGTGGCCCGCACTACCCTGATGACCGGGATTCTCGCGCCTCGAGGGGGGTTTCAATACCATCGCAAGCTCCAGCAGGCCCAACTTCCCGAAGGCGTACGCATGTGGCCAGCGCCGCCAGCGCATAGACCACCGAAGTCACCCACAGCTTGCGGCTGAGCTGCCGCCAGATCCACCGCGCCTTGCTGATCACGCCTGCCTCCCGTTTTCGGGCAGGCTGCGGCCTTGTGC
>JALRAZ010000515.1 GCA_023257935.1 Verrucomicrobiota bacterium | reverse complement strand
GAGTGGACTGGATTGAGATCCAAAACCTCAGCTCAGCTGCGGTGCAGCTGGCGAATTATTGTCTTACTGATGACCCTGATGATCTCAACAAATGGTCCTTTCCCGACCATTTGCTTGCCCCAGGAGCTTTCCTCGTCGTTTTTGCTTCTGGTAAGGATCGAGCTGCCGCGGCCACTGCCTTGCACACCAATTTCAGGCTTTCCAGCAAAGGCGAATATCTGGCTCTGATCGACAAGCCCAAAGGGCAGGTGATCCATGAACTGGCTCCTTCCTTCCCGCCTCAGCAATCGGATGTTTCCTATGGACTCTCATCTGACTGGGAAGTTGGGCAAACCCTAGCCATGAAACCTCTCCTTGAGGCCACACCAGGAAAAGCTAATGGGCCGACCTCTTTTGGCCGACTTTCAAAAATCCGATTTAGCAAGAAGCGAGGTTTTCAAGCCCAACCCTTTGATCTGAGTCTAGAGATCGAAGAGTCCTCAGCACGCATTTGGTATACCATTGATGGCTCTATTCCAGAAAAAGGGCAGGGAATCCTATATGAAGGTCCTTTTCGTGTGGCTCAGACAACGGTGATTCGTGCCAGGGCTTTTGCTGAGGGCTATCTGCCATCCTCAGCGGTTACCAGAACCTTTTTATTTGCATCGGATATTGTTCGCCAATCACCCGATGGCTTGCCGCCGGTTGGTTTTCCTTACCACTGGGGAAGGAATCGAGTGGACTATGGCATGGATCCTCGTGTGGTGGACGATCCGGCCTATAAAAGTGAGTGGGAGCAAGCTCTTCAATCTATCCCATCCTATTCTTTAGTGACCGAAATGGATCATCTTTTTGATACCAACCGAGGTATCTACGCCAACGCTAAGGAGGATGGTTGGGATTGGGAGCGCCCAGCCTCAGTGGAATTGATCCATGGAGATGGAAGCAAGGGGTTTCAAATCGATGCTGGCGTGCGTATCCGAGGAGGTTTCAGCCGACGAGAAGACAATGCCAAGCATGCTTTTCGACTTTTTTTTCGTGACAGTTATGGAGAGGGCAAATTGAAGTATCCGCTTTTTGGCCAGGAGGGAGCGAAAGCTTTTGACCATCTGGACTTGAGGTGTTCCTCCAACTACTCCTGGAGTATGGGGGGAGACCCTCAAGCTGCACTCTTTCGGGATCAGATCAATCGCGATTTGCAGGCTTCACTCGGTCAGCCTGCGATGCGGGGCTATTTTTGTCATCTCTTTATCAATGGCCATTACTGGGGTTTGTACAACACATGCGAACGCCCCAAGGCAGGGCATGGTGCTCAATATTTTGGGGGCAAGGCTGAGGACTACGATGTTGTCAAGGCGAGTAAGGAGGGGGGCATCATGGCATCGGATGGGTCTCTGGATGCATGGAGGCGGGTTTATGAGATAGCCCGTCAAGGGCTGCAGGACAATGCGGCTTACTACAAACTCCAAGGTAGAACCCCCAAGGGCGAACCGGATCTTGATGCTGAGGTGCTGATCGATATCGATAATTTAATCGATTACAACATGATCCTGTTTTACGGAGGTAACCTGGATGCAGCCATCACATGGTTTGGTGGGGATCGCTGGCACAACAACTGGTATGGCATGCGACACCGTTCCGAACGCAAGGGTTTTCAGTTTTTTATCTGGGATGCCGAGCATACTTTCCTCATGCGTGGGATGAACCAAGGTATCGAGGAAGATCGTACGGGTCCTTTCCCCGCGGGCAAAGAATTTGAATCGAGTAATCCTCAATGGTTATGGCAGCAATGTTTGGAGAACCTCGAATTCCGTATTCGGGCGGCCGATCGCATCCATGCCTTGTATCGCCATGAGGGTCCTCTCACCCCTGATGCAGTCCATGAAGTGGTGGCTCGCCGTGCCAAGGAAATTGAATCGGCAGTGATCGCAGAGTCAGCTCGCTGGGGAGATAGTAGCCGTGGAGAGGGTCAGCCCCGCACTCGCGATCAGCATTGGAAGGTCGAGGTCGGTAGGATCTTGAATGAATACATTCCCCTTCGGAGTGAAATCGTTCTGGCACAACTTTTTCGCCAGGGCCTTGTGCCCGATTTCAGTCCGGCTGAATGTGAGCTTCGAGCTGATGG
>JALRAZ010000328.1 GCA_023257935.1 Verrucomicrobiota bacterium | reverse complement strand
TGAGGATTTGCCCGTGACCAAATCGACCTTCCTTCCATTGACGCCTCCCTTTTTCTAGCTCAATGCAAGCCATGATGCCGTCATCCAATCCATAAACATACCCATCACGCTGAGCCATGTTATTAAATTTGGCCTTCATGGAGCGTCCTTTCCATACCACTTTCGCTTGCCACTCACCAGGTTCCTTCTGTAGTTGAACCAGGGCGCAACCCACCCCGTAACCACTTGAAATAAAGAGTCTCTCATCAGACAGGAGGATAGGCACTGCCACATCGGGATAAGCCGAGCCCCATTCCATCTTCCAAAGCAGTTCTGGTTTATTTCGGTCAAAACCCGCCAACCCGCCCTCAAAAAAGTAGATGATTTGTGAGGTTTCGCCCAACTTCGCCATGATCGGGGAGCTATAGCTGGATTTCACATACGGGTAGGTACGAAGCTGGCTACCATCCTCTAGATTGTAGGCTACAAGGCCCGCTGACCCTTTCTCACCCGCTGGGACAATCACCTCGTCATCAACGACCAAGGGTGATGGGCTGAAACCCCACTCAGGTATCGAGGCTTCGTTATCATTGATGACATGATGCCGCCACAGGAGTTGACCGGTGACCAGATCCAAACAACTCAGCTCACCCGTGCTCCCCAGGCAAAGGACCTTGCCATTGGCGATGGTGGGCGTTGACCTTGGGCCATCCCCCGCAATCACCGATTGATAAGCTGCCTGGTAGGTCGATTCCCAGAGGACATGACCTGATCCGAGATCGAAACAACTCACCACTTCCTGGTCTTGCCTCTGTTGTTGCGTCACAGCCCGACCGCCTTGCACGACGAATCCAGACCACCCCCCCCCCATGCTCACTTGCCAGAGCTTTTCCGGCTCCCGCTCCACATTAATTTTGTCACGAACACTGAGAGCAATCTGTGTGTCACGGGTTGGCCCAAGGAATTGCGGGAAATCCATCGTCTCCAACAGGGTCGGCTCCGAAATATCCTGTACGGCTCCTTCAGTGACAGTGGCTTTAAGATCTTCATTAACCGGTGCCTCATCTTGTCGCCAACCAATTATTGGGACCAGATCACCCGATACCCCCACAACCTCAAGCTGCCGAGAAATGACAAATCCTAAACCAAGCACCACGGCAAAACTAACAAACCGCAAACTGAGCTTAATTCTTGAAAAAAGAAGCCACCAGAGACTCAGAAGAGCCAGGGTAATGATGGAAATAACCGCTGTAGCGATATTGCTGGATTGCCGTGGTTGATCGATCACACCCCAAACCACACACATGGCCACAGCAAAACCCAACAGTAGGATGATTGCTGGCCACCAGCGGATAGAAGGAGATCGCCCCATAGAATGATCAGTTCGCATGAATGCAGCGCTTGAGTGAGGCCTAGGCAGGATAACGAAGGTTTTCGACTTGCTCCTGCACTGCCTTGGGAGGAGGTGGGGTCATGGCAGTCACCAGCAAGGTCACGACAAAATTAATCACCATGCCCAGCGACCCAATTCCCTCGGGGCTGATCCCCAACCACCAGGACTCAGGCCCTGCTTCAGGATGCATGAACTTGAAGTAATAAATATACCCAGCTGTGAACCCAAGACCCGTGAGCATACCAGCGATGGCCCCTTCCTTGGTCGTTCGCTTGCTGAATATACCCAAGATAATCACAGGGAAAAAACTACTCGCAGCAAGCCCGAAGGCAAAAGCAACGACCTGGGCCACAAAACCTGGGGGATGGATACCAAAATATCCGGCGAGGATAACCGCGCCACCTGCTGCCACACGAGCCAGGCGCAATTCAGACTTTTCGGACATGTCTGGCTTAAGCATGGACTTGCCCAGATCGTGGGAAACCGATGAGGATATCACCAGCAGCAACCCTGCTGCGGTGGACAGTGCTGCCGCCAGCCCCCCGGCAGCCACCAAGGCAACAACCCAGGCAGGCAGGTTGGCAATCTCTGGATTGGCAAGCACCATGATGTCACGATCCACGTAAAGTTCATTGGCGTTATCAGTCGGAAGGTTCTCTAGCAGAGGTTGACCGTGGCTACCGACGAGATTTTCGCCCGTTTGGTCCTGTTGATATCGTATTTTGCCATCAAAGGGGGACCCAGCACGATATTGAATCAGGCCATCATCATTTTTGTCTACCCATGCAATCAAACCAGTTTGCTCCCAGCTTTTGAACCATTGGGGTCTCTGGACATATGACTTTTCATGAAGGGTTTGTATCAGGTTGACTCGTGCGAAAGTGGCGATGGCTGGAGCAGTCGTATAAAGAATACCAATGAAAAGAAGCGCCCAGAATGCGCTCCACCTGGCAGCATGCACGTTCTTAACCGTGTAAAAACGAATGATGACATGGGGCAGCCCTGCGGTCCCGACCATCAGCGCCAGCGTGACAGCGAACATATCAATCATTGATTTGTGCCCGGGAACAAAGGAAGCGGTGTATTCAGGAAAACCGAGGTCACGATGGATTTGGTCAATAGCCTCCAGCAGATAAACCCCAGCTTGACTACCTTCAGCCAATTTGGCGCCAAACCCCAGCTGTGGGATCCACTGTCCTGTCATCACATGAGAAATGGCAATAGCAGGAATCAGGTAGGCAATAATCAAAACCACGTATTGGGCTACCTGAGTATAGGTAATCCCCTTCATGCCTCCCAGGGTGGCGTAGATAAAGACCAGAACCATCCCAATGACCACCCCGGTGTTAATCTCAACCTCTAGGAATCGAGAAAAGACCACCCCAACCCCTCGCATCTGTCCAGCGACGTAGGTAAAACTGACAAAAATAGCACAAAACACCGCCACGAGTCTGGCGAGGTCTGAGTAATAACGATCTCCCACAAAATCTGGGACCGTGAACTTGCCAAATTTCCTGAGATAAGGAGCCAGTAGCAGCGCAAGCAACACGTAACCGCCGGTCCAGCCTATCAAGTAGACCGACCCAGTGTAACCCGTGAAAGATATGATACCAGCCATGGAGATGAAAGAGGCAGCGCTCATCCAATCAGCTCCTGTAGCCATCCCGTTGAATATAGCTGGCACACCGTGGCCAGCTACGTAAAAACCTGAGGTACTGCGTACGCGAGTCGCAATCGCAATCCCTATGTAAAGGGCGAAGGAAAGTCCCACAATCAGCCAGGTCCAGCTTTGGATATCCATAGTATGTATGATTTTAGGCGTAAAAACCTTGGGTCGATGTCGGCAATTCAGCGGGGCTCACCCTCTTGAACAGCCTCGCGATAGCGCTGATCCAAACGTCCCATGACCCAAACATAAACTGAAATAATGCCAATAAAGCCCAGGGTCGTCCCTTGCTGAGCCATCCAAAAACCAAGAGGAAAGCCTCCCAACTTGACCTGATTCAATGTATCGACCAAAAAAATGCTCAGCACGCACCCAAAAAGGAACCAAAAGCCAAGAAGAATTAGGACAACCCGTATGTTTGCATTCCAATATTGCTGCTTGGCAGCTTGCAATCGGTCGGAATGGCTTGATGATTGTTTCATAAGTTGTTTCGACATCTTGCATAGCAGCGCCAGCACCCTTTGGCAACTTTTTGAAGCCCCACAATATGGCGGCGAGGAATACAAGGCACGGCTTGCCGGTTAGCCAAATGGGCGATGCCCCCCAGACTCCAGAGTCAACTATGAAATCGCCCAGTCCAAATCAAAACGAGCTAAACCTAAGGCTACATGCTTACTCAAAGCGTTTCCATGCCAAAGACCCATGGATCTCCATGCCCCCACAACCTCACCTTGCCGGAGTGATTGTCATACCTTGTTATGACGAACCACACTGGAACCAAACTTTGGATAGTCTGTTCGGCGCTGCCCCATTAAAAGACAAAGCCATCGAGATATTGCTGGTTGTCAACGCCGGGATAGATACGGCATCTCGAATTCTCAATCATCAGCGTATGACCTCACTTCAAGCCAATTCCTATGCACAAAACCATAATCGTGTTGACTTGAGCCTTCACGTGATAACCTGTTTGGATTTATCCGCTCGGCACGCAGGGGTTGGTTGGGCTAGGAAAATTGGCCTGGATGAGGGACTTCACCGTCTTGCCCAAGCCCGATCGCTCGATTCAGGATACCTGGTGTGTCTGGATGCCGATTGCACGTGCGAGCCCGATTATTTGCATGCTCTAGATAACTATTTTGCCACCCACCCATTATCACCCGGCTGCAGCGTTCAATTTTCACACCCACTGGAGGCAGCTCAGGATGAGGACCATACCATGGCAGTTGCGGCCTATGAATGCCATCTGAGGTATTACGTGGAAGCTTTGAGGTGGGCTGGTTTTCCATATGCCTACCACACCA
>JALRAZ010000507.1 GCA_023257935.1 Verrucomicrobiota bacterium | reverse complement strand
CCTAGATTCAGTACCTACGCCTTCAATCAAGACGAAACCAAGATTCTGATTGCCACAGAGCGTACTCCTATTTTTCGTCGCTCTTCAGAGGCGGTCTATCACTTATACTCCCTGACTCGGGGGCTCGGCCCATTGGTACTGAGACTGCAGACTCAGGATCGCAACGAACAAACTACGCTCCCCTCGCTTACGCCAGTATGGCGCAGTGCGGAATTCCAAGAAAGGGAAGCTTTTGATTTATACGGCATTCGGTTTGAAGGTCACCCCGATCTGAGGCGAATCATGATGTGGGATGGTTTTGAGGGGCATCCCATGAGAAAAGATTACGTCGAGCCTGATGATTACGAGTATGAACCCACACCTCACGACGAGGTGTTGAAGCGCTCCCAAGATCGATTGAATCAAGGAGATCAACCAAAGGTCACCTCCTAGCGATGAACTCTGCTCAAGCAACGCCATCCTCAGATAAGGCTCAAGCTGGCCCCATGTTCGAGAGCAAGACTTCTGATCAGGCTCCTTCGCTCGATGGCACTGAGAGGATGGAGGTATCCATGGGGCCTCACCATCCTTCCACTCATGGGGTTTTTCGCATGGATGTTGAGCTGGAGGGGGAAACGGTGGTCAAACTCAAGCCCGTATTTGGTTACCTTCATCGCAACCATGAGAAAATTGCTGAAGGCACCAGCTACCTTGGCTCCATGCCTTACACCGATCGCTTGGATTACTTCAACTCGATGACCAACAATTGGGCCTACGCCCTCAGTGTTGAAAAACTTGCCGGGATCGAGGTCCCAGAGAGAGCTGAATACATCCGTGTCATCACCGCTGAATTGAGCCGCCTCCAGAATCATGTTTGCCTGATAGGTTTTCTGGTGCAGGACATGGGGGCCCTGGGCACCCCATTGATGTATGCTTTCCGAGAACGAGAGCGCATCCTTGATTTATTTGAATCACTCACTGGGGCAAGGATGATGTGCAATTACATGCGTTTTGGCGGGTGTCGTTGCGATGTCACCCCAGCCTGGCTCAGGCAAGCCCATCAGGTAACCGAGGCATTCCCTCGATTCTTAGATGAATTCGAAGCCCTGCTCTCAGAAAATGAGGTCTTGCTGTCACGGTCTCAGGGGGTGGGTGCCCTGGGGCAGGATCTGGCAATCGCAGCCGGAGTGACTGGTCCGATGCTCAGAGCGACTGGGGTCAATTACGACCTACGCAAGGCTGACGCCTACGGCATCTACAATCGTTTCAATTTTCGTGTCCCTCTGGGTTCGCATGGCGATGTGTTCGATCGCTACATGATACGAATCCTGGAAATGAGAGAGTCCATTGCTATCCTGCGGCAAGCCATCCGGGATATCCCAGATGGGGATTATGTTCACCCCAAAGCTAAACTAAGGGGATTCAAACCGCCGATGGGCGAGGCTTACGGTCGCATTGAAGCGCCCAAAGGAGAACTTGGCTTCTACCTTATCAGTGATGGTTCCCCCAAACCGTATCGCTTCAAGGTTAGGCCGCCCAGCTTCATCAATCTCACGATCCTTGAAGACATGTGTTTGGGGCAAACGGTGGCTGATGCGGTGATTATCCTGGGAAGCGTGGACATCGTTCTTGGGGAAGTCGATCGTTAAAAGCAAAGGATCAATATGATTGGAAAAGGAATTCTTAAGGGAATGATGGAAACTGCCAGGAATCTGACAGGTAGTTTTCACGACCCAGAACGACTGACCACAGTATCGTATCCAGAAGAAAAAATACCAGCTAAGGAAAACGCACGTAACTTCCCTTTCCTGGTTTATGATGGTGATGATTGGGAATCGGGTCTTCGTTGTGTTTCCTGTCAGATCTGCGAAAAGGAGTGTCCACCCCAGTGCATTTACATCGAGAAGGACACCCAGAAAAAAGCCGATTTTTTAGGGAAGCTACAATTTCAGCCCAAGGTGTTCGATATAGATGTGTCTGTCTGTATGGGCTGTCAGATTTGCGTGGAGGTTTGTCCTTTTGAATCCATCAGGATGGATCGCGATTTTGAGTATGCCAAAAGCGATCGCTTCGAAGGGCTGCTGTTGCACAAAGAGCAACTGGCCAAATCCAATAAATATTACCATCAGATTCACCCGACCGAGGCCACTGAAACCGATGCGATTCGCGAGGGCAAACGCCAAGATCACTTGGCAAAGGAACGCGCCAAGGCCGAAAAACTAGCTCAAGCCAAAGAAGCGGCAAGTAAATCGCAATCTAAGGAACCCAACAAAGAGTGATACCATGTGGTTTGAGGATCTCCTGATACAGATTAAATCAGTATTAGTGCTTAACGCTCCGGAAGGGTTGCGTCCCATTCTCTCTGCCATGCTCTCAGCCACCCCTATCCTCTCTGCCTTCGGTGGCCTCTTCGCGGCGGTCACCTTGCTCGAGAGGAAAATGCTGGGCCGCATACAGAATCGCTACGGTCCCAACCGAGTTGGCCCCTTTGGTATTTTTCAGCCAGTGGCAGATGGCATCAAAATGCTTACCAAAGAAGATATTGTCCCAAAAACAGCTGATCACTCGATTCATTTTCTGGCCCCACTGCTCCTCCTACTTACCGCCATGTTGGGGCTTTCGGTGATTCCGTATGGCGAAAAGCTAGTCGCGATTCGTTTCGAAGCTGGGATCGTGTTCTTCTTCGCCGTAGGTGGGGCAGCTGAGCTGGCGGTTTTCATGGCAGGTTGGGCAAGTCGTAATAAATACGCCCTACTGGGCTCGCTGCGCGCCATCGCCCAGATGGTGAGCTACGAGATCCCACTGATTCTTTCAAGCGTTTGCGTGCTCATGGCAGCTGGCACGCTTTCTTTGGACGAAGTGGCCAAATCCCAGTCAGGAAGCATGCTTTCCTGGTATATCATGACACCTTGGGGACTTATGGGTTGCGTGCTTTTCCTGATCGCCACCCTAGCAGAAGTCAACCGCTCTCCTTTTGACATTCCTGAGGCCGAATCTGAGCTGATCGCCGGGCACATGACCGAATACTCCGGTTTCAAATACGCTGTTTTCTTTCTGGCTGAGTTCGTGGCGATGTTCGCCATGTGCGCCCTGACAGCGACTTTGTTTTTAGGAGGATACCATCCTCCCTTACCCATCCTTGCCTTCATTCCTGGGCCATTCTGGCTTTTTGCTAAACTCATGGTCTTAGTGCTGTTATTTATATGGATCCGAGGCACAATGCCTCGATTGAGAGCGGATCAGCTCATGGAATTTGCATGGAAGTTCATGCTCCCCATGGCCGTGATCAATTTGATCAGCACCGGATGCTGGATCGCCTTGGGAAGGGGTTCCCTTGGGTGGGGCTTAAGTGCCTTGATCAACCTTGCCGCCTATGGCGCCCTGAGTCGCTGGCTCAGCAGTCGTCCAAACCAACAAAAAAGGACCTATCGGTTTGCAGAAGGACCGATGCACGCAGCATGACCACCGTATTTTGCATCACCGCCCTGACGACCCTTGCCAGTGCTGTGGCAGCCATGAGCCTTCGGAACCTGGTTCACTGCGTCCTTTGTTTGACTGTCTCATTCATTGGCATGGCGATGGTTTACCTACAACTCAGCTCTCAGTTTGTCGGTTTCGCGCAAGTCATGGTTTATGTGGGAGCCGTTGCGATACTGATGATCTTTGCCTTGCTCATGACTCGTGGCGGCCAGGAATTATTCATGCGCGAATGGCGCCCTATGCACTGGCTAGTCGGCGGGCTTGTCAGCCTTGCGCTACTCGCTGTTTTGGTGGGATCTATTCTGCAGTCTCCGGTCATCCAAAACACAGGCCCTGTTGATAAAGTGGAACGGGTCAAGGATTTGGGTCAATCGCTTGTCTACGAATATCTCCTGCCTCTTGAAGCTTTAGCACTGCTCTTGACTGTCGCTCTAATCGGCGCAGCGCTCATCGCCCTGCCGCCCAAGCAATATCCCATTAAACCTCAACCTCGGGAGAATTCATGAACTCCCCTTCCCTTGCCGCTTGTCTGATTTTCAGCGCTTGCTTGTTCTGCACGGGATTAGCCGGGGTATTGCTTCGTCGCAACCTCATCCTGATTTTGGCAGGCATCGAACTCATGCTAAACGCGGCCAATATCAATTTCGTAGCTTTCTGGCGTCATCACCCAGCTTCAGATGATGTAGCGGGTCCAGTGATGGTTCTCTTTGCTTTGGCTATTGCTGCTGCTGAGGCTGCCGTGGGCCTGGCACTGGTAATCTCCATTTTCCGACATTACAAGAGCACGAACCCTGAGACCATGGAGGATAAGTCATCATGAGTTCAGAGGCATGGATGCCCTATCTATGGCTGATCCCAGGTTTCCCCATCCTGGCGGCAATCGCGCTGACCTTTTGGCCTCCCCGCAATAGGCAAGGGGCTCCTTGGGTCGCAATCGGTGCCATGGGCTTGAGTCTGATCAGTGCGATCATGGCTTTCTTAAGTCTCCCTTCATCGACAGGTGAAGTCAGCACAGAGCGATGGATTCATAATTTCACGTGGTTTGATGTGGGCAGCACACCACTGCGCATCGGGTGGCTCCTCGATCCATTGAATGCTCTGATGCTAGTGATGGTGACATTCGTCTCACTCTTGGTGCTGATATACAGCACAGGCTACATGGCTCACGATAAACGATCGGTTCGCTTCTTCGCCTTCCTTTCCTTGTTCGCGGGAGCCATGCTGGGCTTACTTATCGCCAACCACCTCCTGATCCTTTTTATGTGTTGGGAAGTCGTGGGGCTGGCTTCTTACCTGCTCATAGGTTTTTGGTTTCACAAACCTTCTGCTGCTGCAGCCTGTAAAAAAGCATTTATCACCACTCGAATTGGTGACCTCGGCTTCCTGGTTGGCATATTTTGGCTCTACCGAGACACTGGCACCTTACTCTTTTATGATGGCGGCGAGGGCTGCCTTGAAGATCGATCCATTGTGTGGCTTGCCGGGCTCCCAGGCATAGCTGGTCTGAGTGCCACTGCCACCATCGGTATGTTATTATTTGCTGGGGCCATGGGCAAATCAGGTCAATTTCCCCTGCATGTGTGGCTGCCTGATGCCATGGAGGGGCC
>JALRAZ010000282.1 GCA_023257935.1 Verrucomicrobiota bacterium | reverse complement strand
ATCATCCGATCATACTTTTGAGAAACTCGTGCTGATAGCCTCTTCCTTTTCAGTGGCTGTTGCCTCGGGATTTGCTGCTTCCATTGAACAAATTAATCCCGTCCTGGCCTTTGCCATCACCCCTTGGTCCTTCGTGTGTGCCGCAGTAGGGGCTGTTGCAACCTGGTGGATCCATCGACTGATTTTCGAAGGTTCTGATGAGGGAAAGGTTGCCAAGCGAAAACAAAAAGGACTGTATTTGTTCGCAGGCAGCTCCTTGCTTGCCATCTTTGCTGCCCTAGGCCTAAGTCTTAAGGGGATTTCAGGAGGCAAGCTCTGGGATGTTATCATTGGGGTCTCCATCGCAATCTTATTTGTTGGGATTGCCGCTTTCTTCTTTCTCAAGATGGTCCAATTCCTGAAACAAGATGAGGAACAAAACTCCCTTGATGAGGAATAAATTGCAGCCCTTAACATTCTGTCATCCGCACCATGCCTGAGCCGGTCACCCAACCTTTCTCCTTCCTGAAACAGCTCGACTATTCGGTGGTGCAGCAATGCATGCACTGTGGCCTATGCCTGCCCACCTGCCCCACTTACGATCTGACCAAACTCGAAAAGCATAGCCCTCGTGGGCGGATTGCACTGATGCGGGCAATTGCCGACGAGGAGATTGAGACCACCCGCACCTTTGGGGAAGAAATGTATTATTGCCTGGGTTGCCTGGCCTGCATGACTGCCTGCCCAGCCGGCGTCAACTATGCTGAACTCTTCGAGCATGCCAGGGCAGAGGTCGAATCCAGTGGGGTGATGAAAAATCCCACCCGATCTCTGATCAGACATTGGACCATCGGGTGGCTTTTCGAAGACCAGCGCAGGCTCCAATTCCTAGGCTCGCTGCTCAGGGCCTACCAACAAAGCGGGCTGCAGCAAATGATTCGACGCAGCGGGCTGCTGCGTTTACTCCCGCGACGCCTGCAGCAATTGGAAAAGATGACCCCAACCATCCAGCCGCAGTTTTCGCATGAGCGCATTGCCTGGAAGACCCCATCCAAAGCGCAGCCTAAATACAAAGTGGCCTTACTCACCGGCTGTGCTCAGGACCTCATTTTCAGCGATGTGAACCAGGATACCGCCGAGGTCCTGGCCCGCAACGGCTGTGAGGTCATGACCCCACCAGAGCAGGGTTGCTGTGGTTCCCTGCACGCGCACAATGGTGAATGGGCTCAGGCCCAAAACATGGCCAGGCGGATGATCGACCAATTCCCCCCCGAATCCTTCGATGCCATCATCACCAACGCTGCTGGGTGCGGTTCGCATCTCAAGCACTACTCAGGCCTGCTGAAAGACGATCCACAATATGCTGACCGGGCCAAACAATGGGATGATCGCATCAAGGACATCCATGAGTGGATCGCTCAGATTGGCCTGGAAGCGCCCAAACCAGTTTCCCAACAACCCGACTTGATTGCTACCTACCATGAGGCTTGCCACCTGGTTCATGGTCAGCACATTTCCACCCAGCCCAGGGAAATCCTACGATCGATTCCAGGGCTCACGCTAGTCGAACTAACCGAGAGCAGCTGGTGTTGTGGCAGTGCAGGCATCTACAACATTGTGCAACCCGACACCGCTGAAGAGCTCCTGCAACGAAAACTGAATCATATCGAGAAATCGAAGGCAACAGTCGTGGCCACTGGCAACCCTGGCTGCCTGCTTCAAATCCAAAACGGTGCCAGAGAACGAGGCTTACCCCTGAGAATCGTACACCCGATTACCTTGCTGGCTGAGGCCTACCGTCGCGAGGAGAGTTGATCACTAGGAAAAGCATCCATGCGAACCAAGGCAAAACCCCTTACGTTCCTGCCCTTCGCCATGGCTCTGCTGACCGGATACGGCTGGTCTCTGGCCTATCCCAGTCAGGACATCCATGGCATCGCATGGTGTATCCCTGCCCTGCTGGCCTTCCTTTGGGGGTGGGGCAAAGAGTATGGAAAGCGTGGCGTGGTCCTGACTGCTAGCGCGACTCACGCCCTGGCAACCCTCAACTGGTTGGGCAACATGCCCCATGCAGGTGGAGCGCTGGCTGGCTGGCTGGCTCTCTCAGCCTATTGTGCCCTTTACCCTGCTCTATGGGCTTGGGTATTCCTGCACTGGGGGATCATGCGGTGGAAGGCATCATGCGCGAGTTCAAATCTTCCCCTGCTTGACTTCCTGCGATCCGTGACATGGATCCAGGGGCAGATTATGGCACTGCTAGGTGCCTGCCTGTGGGTAGCCCTGGAGTGGATCGTATCGTGGCTGTTCACCGGATTCCCCTGGCTCTTGCTGGGAAGCACGCAACGCGGCTGGTTGCCTCTGGCTCAGACTGCCTCTCTGGGTGGGGTCACCATGATTTCCTGGATCATGGTCTGGTTATCTCTCTCCACCGCCTTGGGGCTTTGTCGTCTCAAGCTCAGGTCCCATCGACCCTGGGCATGGATACCAGACACGGTCCTTCCCCTGGGCTGCCTAATCCTTCTTCACTTTCATGGTTTCTGGCGGATTCAGCACATCATGGCACTCAGGCCCGAACCCATGCTCCATGTTGCGTCCATCCAACCCGCGTTCCCCCAGGACCTCATCTGGGAACCCAACGAAGGCAAGCGCATGATGGCCGTCATGGAAGACCTAACTCGGGCAGCCCTCAAGACCGATCCCGATTTGGTTTTGTGGCCAGAAAGCGCCTATCCTGGTGGAGAAAGCCTGGAAGACATACTCAGCATGACTCAAACCCAGGATGCCTGGCTGTGTTTCAATGGCACTGACATAAGCCAGGAAGGTTCGAAGGGCCATCCCGATTACTACAACGCCGCCTTCCTCATCGCACCCGATGGTCATCTGGCGGGCAGCTACCACAAGCGTCACCTGGTCATGTTCGGGGAATACATTCCCTGGGTGGAACAACTGCCTTGGTTAAAGCGTCTTTCTCCGGTTCAGAGTCAGTATCGGGCAGGCAAGGAACCGGCAAGACTCAGGCTCACCAACCCGACCCTTGACCTGTATCCCTTGATCTGTTTTGAGGATGTCCTGCCTTCTCTGGCTCGGGCCGCTTCGGAAGGGCCTCCTACGTTGATGGTCAATCTGACCAACGATGGATGGTTTGGCACAGGCAAGGCCCAGCAGCAACATGCTAACCTGGCGGCCTTCCGGTGCATCGAAACCGGGCTTGCCATGGTACGAAGCGGTAACAACGGGCTCAGTTGTTGGATTGATCCCGTGGGCCGCCTGCAGGGACTGCCTCCATCCGGCACGGGATCGATCCATGCGAGAGGTTTTCAGACTTTTCAAATACCCATCGGGTGGCAGGCGCCCACACTCTATGCGCGTTTTGGCTACCTGTTTGCTCCCCTCTGCCTAATAGTTTCATGCCTGGGCCTGATCCGACTCAGGCTTAAAAGTGGCCAGAAGGCATCATGGCCAAAGCATCCCGATCAAGGTCTCTTCTTTTTCTGAGACACCACAGACCCAATGGCGGAGAGGGTGCGAATCGAACACACCAGAGATGGTTTGACCACCTCTCAAGGTTTTTGAAGAACCCGGGGACCACCAGGCACCCATCACTCTCCAGACTTCAAGAGCACCTAAACTTAACCTGAAAGAGGCCTGTGGCACAAGCCGACAAGGCTTGAAGCTTCATGCTTGCTCGGCGGGTGTTCCTTTCATAGCCTCAACACCAGATTGTTATGAAAAGCCATGAATCAACCCGATTGCGTTGGATCGCGGGTATCGCTGCAGCCATGAGCCTCCAGTTGAACGCCCAGAACCCCCAGGTCACCATGAAAACTACCTTGGGAGACATCGTGCTGGAGCTGGATGCCGAGAAGGCTCCCATATCCACTCACAATTTCTTAAAATATGCCGAATCCAATTATTACGATGGCACTATTTTTCATCGGGTCATCCCCACTTTCATGATTCAGGGCGGAGGCTTTGACCAGAACTTGGACAAGAAAACCACAGGGATGATGCCGCCAATCAAAAATGAATGGCAGAATGGCCTCAAGAATCTTCGCGGCACCATTGCCATGGCCCGAACCAGTGACCCTGATTCAGCCACCTCCCAATTTTTCATCAATGTGGTCGACAATGCCTCCCTGGACATCGCTCGAGGTGGAGCAGCTTACGCCGTTTTCGGCAAGGTGATCGAAGGCATGGAATCGGTGGACAAAATACGAGATACCGAAACCAAGACCGACCCTAAATACCCTGGAGGTAAGGTAGTACCTGCCACGCCAGTGGTGATCGAGTCGGTTCGACTCAAGGGAGAATACTCTATGGCGGCATTGGAAGCTGCCGTTGAACAAGCCAAACAAAAGGAAGCACAAAAAGTGAGTGATGCATTATCAGGTGAATCGGCCTTTTTTGCAGAGAATGCGAAGAAGGAAAACGTGAAGCAAACAGCCAGTGGTCTCCAATACATCATTGAACGACCTGGCACGGACGCCAAACCCGGCCCTACCGATCAGGTTGAGGTTCATTATAGCGGCAAGCTTTTGGACGGCACTGAGTTTGACAGCTCCTACAAGCGTAATGAACCCATTGTTTTTGGTCTCAACCAGGTGATTCCAGGCTGGACCGAAGGGCTGCAACTCATTGGCAAGGGGGGCAAGGTCAAACTGTTCATCCCTTCCAAACTTGGTTACGGGGAGCGCGGTGCTGGAGGCGTCATCCCTCCCAACGCTACTTTGGTGTTTGATGTCGAATTGTTGGACATCAAATAATCCTTTCCATTTCGATCATCCACGCAAGGAGCCGACCCCATTTGAGGTCGGCTCCTTTTTTTAGTTCAGCACCAGAGTCAATCCCAGTTTCACGACGCCCCGATGGGCATCGCGTTTGAACCACTCAAGGGGAGCTGGCAGTTGGGGCCGGCCCCAGGGCCTGGCGGTTGGCATCATCCAGGGGATCATCCACTGGACGGGGATAGTCACGCCATAGCCAACGAAGCATCTCAGGCATCATGGCGCCTCCCTGACGATTGGAATGGCTACCGATACCCCAGCAATAGTTGAGATCATAGCCTTTTTCTGTCAACGCCTCTACCATCTTACGGTTCTGCTGATACCAGTCCCAGGTCGGGTCATAGGCCCCACCACGCCGGCGGCCTCGGTTGTCATTGAGCCCATCTTGCAGGAAAATCCGGATAGGCTTCGCAGCGTGCTGCTTGATCATTTCAGGATACACATGCCCCCCTCGGATATTGGTGAAACTCCCAATGGTGCTGATGACCTTTTGAAAGACATCAGGGCGGTGCCACGCCACGGTGAAGGCACAGATGGCCCCAGAGCTGGCTCCAGCAATCGCGTGATCTTCTGGTCGATCTGATAACTCGTAGGATTGCTTCAGCGCGGGGATCAATTCCTGAACAATCATCCGTGCATAGGTGTCGTTCAATTCATTGTATTCGGTGGGGCGATTATTGATGCGATCGCCCCAATCATTGGCCGAGGACTCTTTCTGATCGGGATGACGCCCCGGATTCACAAAGACCCCAATGGTCACGGGCATCTCCCGGCGATGGATCAGGTTATCAAACACATTGGGGATGCGATAAGCACCCTCCAGCCCCACAAAAGCGTGCCCATCCTGAAATACCATCAGGCAGGCAGGATTCACTCCGTCGTATTGCGCCGGGACATAGACCCAGTAGTGACGGGTGGTATTGGGGAAAACCTGGCTCGCATGAGTCAGTGGCCCAATCACCCTGCCTCGGGGGACACCCTCCTGCGGCAGCGAATCAGGCCCGAGCTGATACAGGTCGTCCAGTGGCCCTGCAAGAAGGCCAGCGGCAGTCACGAGGTGAAGGGCGGCACACAAGAGGAGGCATCGCCACTTAAGTTTAGGAAGGTACATGATCAGGATATTTCAGGGTGATTGGAGGCAAACAACATGACCGAGGTCATTGCGCACAAAGATGCGCCCGTCACTAAAAGTTGGGGTGGTCCAACAGGTCTCAGACAAAACCTTTCTGGTGGATAGCAAGTTGTATCCCTCAGGAGAAAGCGCTGTCACGCGGAGCTCCCCCTTTTCAGTCAGGGAGAGGGCCAGTCGATTGATGCCGATGCTGCTACCATACCCAAAACCTTCTTCCGCCCAAAGCAGTTGACCTTGATCAAGGTCCACTGCCACCATCCTGGCCTGACTGGATCCCTGCTTGCCATCGATACCATAGGCGACCCCATCAAGCAGGATGCTCTGGTTCATAGAATGACTGATTTCGCGGGAGCGCCACCGAGATACCAGTTGTTGCCCATCAAAATCAAGGCATTCACTCCCCATGTTGGTGGCCACGAACAAGGCATCCTCCCCTTGCATGACCAAGGGCGAGGTGGCCTGCATGTCGAACTGGACTTTGAAGGGGTGTCTAGCCAATTCCCGGCCACTGATTGGGTCTCGTATACTGATTCCCTTTCCATCCATGGCAGCCAGCCATTTTTGGGCTCCCGCTCCGAATAAAACGGGTGTGGCATAGCCTGGGTGGTAGGCT
>JALRAZ010000150.1 GCA_023257935.1 Verrucomicrobiota bacterium | reverse complement strand
AATAAGGCAAGCATCGACTTGAGCTTGAGCACCGCCAGTATCAGTGAGTTGGGTGGTATGACTCAACTTACGGTGGCTCGCTCGACTCACCTGGATCAGCCTTTAACTTTTCAACTGGATGCACAAGGTGACGCTCAGCTTCGTTTGCCGAAGATCATTACGATTCCAGCTGGATCTAATGCTGCGACCATTGAAGTCCACGCAAATCATGACCCAGCTTACAGCGGTGATCTATCATCCACCGTCCACGTTCGCCACGACGCCTTTGTGCCTGGTTTTGTACAAGTGCTTGTCGAGGAAAACGATTCTTTCTCGCTTCAGCTTAGGGGGAACCTTGAGCGCATCCCAGAAAAAGATGGTTCCATGGAGTTGACCGTTTCGGTTAATGCTGCGGTCCAGTCAAGAGATCTAGTCATTGCCTTGTCTGCCAACCTTCAGAACCAGCTGGCTCTTCCTGATATGGTCAGTATCCCATCCGGTGAGCGTTCGGTGACCTTCACTGTGGAAGCACTGGACAACAACGCCATGGACTCGGATCGGGTTGTTCGTGTTGAAGCACGACTGGAGCCAAGCATGCTTGAGGCAATTGATGTCTCGATTATTGATGACGAGGTAAGCCACTCGGGACGTCTGATGGATGGATGGATCGCTGGGGCAACAGTCTTCTTTGATTTGAACCAAAATCGTCAGCTCGACGATGGAGAGCCCAGTACACAGAGTGATGTGGTGGGTAAGTATTATCTTAATTTGCCCCTTTCAGAATTTGATAGGAATCAGGATGGCGTCTTGGATTCACGCGATGGCATCTTGGTGAGTCAGGGAGGAGTCGATATCTCGACTGGATTGGCGCAAACTAGCCCATTGGTTTCCTCTCCCAGTGCGAGCATCATCTCTCCTTTGACGACCTTGGTGGTTGCTGTGATGCAACAAAATCCCGAGTTCTCCGAATCATCCGCTGCCTCCGAAGTGAGCTCAGCCCTGGGGCTGGATGGCAATCTTGACCTCCTTCATCTTGACCCTTACGAGGCATTAGACACTGAAAATCAAGAAGCGCTTTCCATCATTGAGGCAACAGCCAAAGTTCAGGATACCATCGTGCAGGTTGGACGTTTCCTCAATGCTGCCACGGTGACGCCCACATCGGGGCTGGAAAATGCATTACAGAACTCCCTGGCGAAGATCGTTAGTCAGGGTGGGAAACTCGAACTGGAGGACTCGCACTGGGTGAGTCAGTTTATCGAGGAATCGGCCAGAGAGAAGGATCTGAGTCTAGCATCTGAAACAACCCAGACTGCTGCCCACATTATTTCGCTGAGCAATCAACAGAAGCGACTTGGCGAGCCAGGGGGGGTAGGGCAGCGTGAGATGGTGGAAGGTATCGTCAGGATACAAGCTTTTGCACAGGGAGAGGGGGCAGCTGATTTGGTCGCTTTGGCTATTGAGTCTCAGAATGCCGATGATTTGCGCGCCAAGTATGATGTCGCCACATTCGTGGATCGAGTCCGTGCAACGTCCATAGGCAGCTTGAATGCCTTGGATACCAGGGCTGGGACGTTCGCTTTCAGCCGTGGTGCCTTGCAAATCACCGAGGATGGCGTGCTGACTTCAAATCTGCTGATCAATCGCACCCATGGTAATTTTGGTCCAGCAGATTTGGTGATTGAGGTGATTCAAGGAACGGCCCTGGGTGGTATTGACATTAAATCTGATCCTATTTTTATTCATTTTGAGGCTATGGAAGTCAATCAGGTGGTGCCACTCAGTGCTCACATTATCGATGACAATCAGCTCGAAGCCACCGAAACTTTTGAGTTGTCTCTGCGCTTGGGTGATGAGGCTCCCTTTGGGAGTGGTATCAAGATTGGTGAGCAAGGGATCGTGAAAATCGAAATCCTTGATGACGACGCGCCCGGGACATTCGCCTTTTCGACGAGTAGGGCCACTATCGCAGAAGAGAATTCACTGCTCATGGATGTGTTCATCGAGCGAACCAGCGGCTCATCGGGCGAGGTGAAACTGGTGCTTCAAAGTGTGTCCTCCTCTTCGACTGCTACTGAAGGTGAAGACTATGTCTTTGAAACCTATGATGTGGTCTTTAAGGATGGTGTTCTGCGCCGTAAATTGCCCCTTCGCATTGTCGATGACGGTATTCGAGAAAATGACGAAACCATCGTGCTCAAGCTAACAACCTCCCTTGAGCAAGATGGGGATGTGCTATTGGGTGAAATACAATATCTGGAAGTTGTGATTGAGAATGATGACCTAGGCATGCCACCTACCTTAGTGTTGCCGCCTGATCAAGTTTCTACGGAGGATGAGGTGATTGGGCCGCTAGAGATTAGTGTTGCTGATGCTGATACGCCTCTTGACGCTTTGGTAATAAAGGTAGTAGCAAGCAATGGTCTCCTTCCCCGAAATCAAATAACCCTTTCTAAAGCAGAGACTCCGGGACTCTGGTATCTTTCCGCAATACCCTTAACTAACGGGTATGGTGAAGTGGCACTGACCTTGGAGGTCTCCGATGGCCTTCAAACAAGTTCTGGATCCTTCGATGTAGTTATCACCCCACAAAATGACTCACCCCATTTAAAGGGGTTGCCCTCGTTGCTGGAGGTTGTTGGGCCCAATGCACTTTACCGGTTTGAGGTTTCAGACCCTGAAACTCCGTTTAGAGACCTGACCCTTGGCTACTTCGCCCGTAATGGGAACACAAGTTATAACCACCTCATTCAGGTGACGCGCTCGGGCAACGGGGCTGTAGAGCTGGCTATCCAGAGGCCTGCCGAAGCGCTTGATTCGATGGACCTGGTTTTCACAGTGATTGACGGCACTGGAGCGAGCTTCTCATCACAGCATCGGGTTCTTTTTGGCGGCAGCGGCCCCTCGCTCGAAATCAAAACTCAGGATGACCAGGTTGTGCTCAGCTGGGAGGGTGCGTATCAATTGATTGGCACTCATGACCTCAGTAAGCCTTTCCAACCCATTGAAGAGGCAACCAGCCCATACGTCATGGATATAACAAACATGATGTTCTTCAGGCTCTTATCAATTGATCCTTAAAATCTTACGTCGTTTTTTCAGTCCTTTCCGTGAGCTTTTGAGAGAGGGTTTAGTTGCTAATGCGGTAAGCCATGTTTTTCACAACAGTGCTTCAAGGACTGTTCTGAATTAACAAGAGATGAATGTTTCGATTTCAATGATACCCAATGCCCGAGTTAAAACTTTACGTCGATGGATCATCCAACTCTTCCTTGGCTCCTGTTTGGTTGCCACTTTCAGTCTCAACGGTGATCCTTTTGGGCTGCCAGTTCGCTATCCTTTGGTTCCGAGCACTTTTTTAGGTAGGGTGCAGTTAGGCAGTAAAGCTCTCGAGGAAGGGGCCGTGATAGCTTTTTACCAGGGTCATGAGCTGCGCGGGCGTTTTACCCTAAGTTCGACTCAAATTGTGGGTGGCAATTCTTATTTCAACGCTGTGATTCAAAACTCAGGAAAGCCAGAGCTATTAACCAAGGCCGTGCTTTGGATTCCTCAAACAGGGATGCTATACGAGAGATCCCTCAATATTTCCATGCCACTTGCCGATACCTATGCCGATTTTGATGTCATTGAAACTTTTTCTTTTTCTGAACTTTTGACCGATTCACAGATCGTTCCAACTCTTTTAATACCCCGTTTCGAGGGGTTTATGACCCAAGAAGGCCAGGCATTATGGATACCGGGTGCCAGCCTTACCGGGATCATTCCCAATAATCTCCCAGCTTTAGATCTTTCGACTCCAAGTGGAAGTCGGTTGTCCTGGTCCGTGGAAAATCAGGGGTTTACTTATCACCCGATCAATGACTTCTTGGGCTCAGAATGGATTCTGATTCCTTTGCAACAGCATGTGTCGATGGACTCATTCTACCTGCACATCTCCGTCGAATCGATCGAACTTGAACCTGATTTGCGTATAGCTCGGCAAGCTGAAAAAGTTGTCCTGTCTTGGGAAGGTCCCTATTATCTGATGGTTACTCAGGATTTGAACATTCCTTTTCTTCCTCTTGTTGATGCCAAGAGCCCCTACATTGCAGGCGGTGAAGATCAGATGTTTTATCGGTTAGCTTCAGAGTAGGCAGTTAAGGCTCCTAGGCCTGTTCACTCACCCCATGATTTCTTTGATGGGGCCGTTGCCTTCTTCGACCAGGAGTGAGACCGGACCCAGTTCTGGAAGAAACATCTTGGTGTGATCAATGCCTAACTGATGGAGGATGGTGGCGTTTAAATCACTGTAGTAGTGGCGGTTTTCCACTGCTTGGTAACCGACTTCATCGGTGGCGCCGTGGATGATGCCACCTCGAATCCCTCCTCCGGCCATCCATGAGGTGTAGCCTTTGGGGTTGTGATCACGGCCAGTGGTGTTCTGAGACCATGGGGTGCGTCCGAATTCACTTGTCCAGACCACCAGGGTCTCATCCAGCATGCCCCGCTGTTTGAGATCGGTGATCAGCCCTGCGATCGGTTTGTCAGTTGCACGGCAGTGGGGTTCGTGCTGCTTCATGTCCCCATGGGCATCCCAGCCGCCGTTGCCTCCCCCTGCATGACATATTTGGATGAATCTTACACCCCTTTCGGCAAGTCTGCGGGCCAGTAGCAATTGCTTACCAAAAGCTTCGGTGGGTTCTTGATCAATGCCGTAGAGTGCTCGAATGTGCTCGGGTTCCCTGGCGAAATCAACTGCTTCAGGCGCTGAAAGCTGCATGCTCGCAGCCAGTTCGTAAGCCTTGATCCGGGCCTGAATGTTTGAATCCAGGGCATGGCGGCGGCGAAAGTCATCATTCAGGGTATGCAAAAGCTGCATCTGCCGATCACGCTCAGCGGCCTGGGTGCTCTGGGGTGGATGCAGATTTGGGATGGGTGTTTGGCCTGCCTGAAAAGGCGTCGCAGAAACCGATGCACCCAAATAGCCGCCCGTCAATTGTATGGGTGAGGAGGGGCGTCCGATATTCACGAAGCTTGGAAGGTTCTTGTTGACGCTGCCCAGGGCATGGGCAACCCAACTGCCAAAGGAAGGGTGGTCAAAAGCTCTCCCACGGTGTCCGGTGCAAGTTTCAATCACGGCCGGAAAATGATTGCCTTCGTGGCACCACATGGAACGTATGACTGCAATGTCATCGATCACGCTTCCCACGTGGGGAAACCAATCCGAAACGGGGATCCCCGACTGACCATAATGCGTGAACGTGCGGTGACAGGGGATGACCGGGCGCTGCATTTGGGCCTGGTTGTCGCCGAAGCCAATGGCATCAATGAATTGACCGGCGTGTTGATTGCCCTTCGGATCGAATGTGTCGATGTGGCTGACCCCTCCGCACATGAACAAGAAAATCACCGACTTGGCTTTGGGGGTGAAATGCGGCCCCAGCATGGCATCCTTGATTTCTCCTCCCTCGGCCCAGATGCCGCCCAGGGCAGCGCCAAGAAACCCCCCACCAGTGCGATGGAAAAACTGGCGTCGGGACAGCCGCCTGGAAGGTGATGGGAAGGGGTTTGACTCAGCGGACATAAAGGAATTCGTCTAGGTTGAAAAGAAGCCATGCAAGGTGCCTGAGGCGTTGAGGATCTCCTTGGAGATAATCCTTGGCTACACGGGTCTCTTTTTCAGTGGGAGGACGTGAGAGGGTTAGGCGGTAGATTAGGGTCGTGGCCTCGTCAAGGTCATCCATTGCCATTTTGCGGACCCGGTCCGCGAATTCAATAGAGGCTTTTTCGACTTCCGGGCTGTTCATTAAAAACAATGATTGGGGTGCGGTGACGGTTTGAGTGCGAACAGGGCAGGGCTCTCGACCGTCGTCGACATCGAATGTCTGAAGGAAATTCGGAGTCACATTTCGACTCGGAGAATACCCACGCGTGATGTAAACCCCCCTTCTTTGGATGGCTGAATCACTGGCTGGCGTGTAGGAAGCACCTCCAACGCCAAGGTCAAGCCGGTTGGCTGCCAAATGAATGGCATCCCAAATCACCTCGGCTTCCAGTCGTTTGAGTGGGAATTTCCAGTAATGCTCATTGTTTGGATCGGTCTGGCGCGATGCATCGAATGCTGGGCCAGCATCCGATGCCATTTGATAAGCCTGGGACGTGACCATGATTCGATGCATGTGCTTCATGCTGTATCCGCTATCAACGAATTCAGTAGCCAGCCAGTCCAGTAGATCGCGATGGACAGGTACACTCACCTGAGTGCCAAAATCGCTTGGTTGCTGGTGCAACCCTGAGCCAAAGTGCCACTGCCATAATCGATTCACCGCCACGCGAGCGAACAGTGGGTTTTCTGCTGCGGTGAGCCAGTCTGCGAAAGCCTCGATACGGCCTTCGCGAAAATCGATAGGCTCCTTCGCAAAAGGCCAACCTGGCTTCACGACATGCTTCAGTTCGGGCCGGGCCGGATCCGCGCTTGTCAGGATGTAGCTAGGTTCTCGCTCACGGATAGGGTCGGTTTCCAATGCGTAAAAAACGGGAATACTTGGAGGCGAAGGATGGCTTTGAACGGCTTCATCGAGGCGTTTTTTTAGCGCTCGAGACTGGGCTTGTACATCCTCGGGGAGGATCTCGTTAATCTTGCCACTGTCGATGCGTAATATAGGGAAGTAGTCGTCAGCGATTTTTTGCTCCTGAATGCTACGCTCGCCTTCGGGCTTCAGGATGACAGCGCGCACCTCAGCGGGCAGCATGTCAACGCGCTCGTCATACAGGCGTTGCCTGAATGGTGCCAAAAGCTCTTCTAGTTCCTTTTCCAGTGGCGCGCGCGCCTTGTTGATCGCCGCCATCAATCTACCCGCTTCAAGCAGCGTTTCTGCGCTTGCTAGGTTGACCTTGCGTGGAACCAGTGGATCAAACAGCGCTTTCATGGAGTAGTAATCCTCCTGTGAAATAGGATCAAACATGTGGTCGTGACACTTGGCGCAGGCCACAGTCATACCCATAAATGCCGAGGAAACCGTATCCACAGCATGGATCGCCAGGTTGTCCCCGGCACCTCGAGTCAGTAACCCCAATGCAAACATGTCTCCCGGTCGAGGATCCCGCTTCGACCGATAGCCCG
>JALRAZ010000131.1 GCA_023257935.1 Verrucomicrobiota bacterium | reverse complement strand
CCTCTTACTGGGTCACTTGTGCGGGCCTTTTTTCACGGGGCATGCGGCTGTCTCATCGGCGCTCATTCAGGACCCAGCCGTACCCATGATTCAATTACCGGCCCGCTTCACCTCTTATCGCAGCAACAGTGACCAGCGGATTCCTGAAGGGGGAAGGGCAGAATTGGCCTTGTTGAAAGGCCCGGGGTGTGTCCGTCATCTGTGGTTATTGCCCGGAAGCCAGACCCGGATCGAGATTCATGTCGATGGGGCAGCCACCCCACAGGTGCTAATGCCCCTCCAGCCTTTTTTTGGCGTCATGCATGGTCTGGATCCCTACCCCATCAACTGTGCCGCCTACACCGTCTTTCCCAATCCAGTGCCCGATCCCAGAATTGAGGGGACACCGGGCTACAATCTTTACCTGCCCATTCCGTTCTCCAAGGAATGTCGCATCTCGTTGCTTGGATCGCCCGGTGAGCGCGCCGTCGCCATGACAGATTGGCATCGCTATGATGCCGAGGCCCCGCTTACGCCCTATCGATTGCATGCTACCTATCGCAAGGCTGAACTTTCCAATCCTCGAGGCTCATTCCTTGAGCTGGCCGACATTCAGGGTGAGGGTTTTCTGGCAGGTGTGGTTCTGGGCTACTTGCAGAAAAATCATTCCGACATGGTTTTCCACACCGGAGGCATGACCCTGCTCATCGACGGGGCCACCAACCCACACGTCATTCGGGGGCACAATGTGGAGGATGACTTTGGCTTCACCTGGGGGTTCAATGATATGCAGACCCAGTGGGTGGGTTGTCCGTGGCATGTGAATCGAGGTCGTACTGATCAAGATGGCGTTTTTTATCGATTCTTTGGACCAGACCCCATTGCTTTTGCCGATTCCATGGTGTTCAAAACTGGGAGTCGAGGGGATGCCATGGAATCGGTGGTTTATGACTATCGAGTGACCTCTGAGCCTGACACTGAAACGATCCGCGAATGGGCATGGCAAATCGCTGGCCCGTTTCCAACTTCGATATCCTGGGAGCTGTTTCAAGATCAGGATAGCTTGCCAGAGACGCCGTGGTCTGGGCCCTGGCAGCTTGCAGGACACACCATTGATGTCGTGAATCAGGAAAGCCATAGGGGTTGGCTCGATCTGCAGCACCTTTTTTTTGAGACACATCATGGAGCCACCCCGCTAACTTTGCTTGGGCATCATGCCTACGCGCATCATGTGCTGGAGAGCGACAGATCAGGCGTGGCAACCTTAAGGCTGGGCCTGGATGATTGGGGCGTGGTCTGGTGGAATGGTGAAAAGGTGGCTTCGCTCCAGCATGAGGAGGGATTTGAAACGGCGGAGGTGACGGTTCGGGTTCGGCAGGGACAGAATACCTGCTTGATCAAAACCAACAACACCGATCAACCCCTCAACAAGCGTTTGTGGGCGCTGCATGCAGCGTTGATTTGGGAAAGGGAGCCTCAGCCATGAGTTGGATCCAACCTATCGGTGTCTTTACTGTGCTGTTAGCCCTAGCGGCTCAAATCCGTGGGGATGATTGGCCACATTATCTGGGTCCCTCAATGGACACCACTTGGCGTGAGGATGGGATTCGTACCCAGTTTCCAGAATTGGGTATGCCCCTGATCTGGGAGCGTCCGCTGGGTGGCGGTTATTCCGGGCCGGCGGTGTTTGGGGGACGCGTTTTGGTCATGGATCGCCTTGCTGAGCCCTATGAGCCGGGCCAGATTAAGGGGAATCCGAATTTCATACGGGCAAAAATTCCAGGTCAGGAACGCATCCAGGCCCTCAATGCCATCACTGGGGATCAACTCTGGGAATACCGTTATCAGGCTGACTACACCACAGCCTACCCCTATGCGATTGGGCCTCGGTGCACCCCGACCGTCAAGTATGGTCAGGTATTTGCCTTGGGGGCCGAGGGACACCTCCATTGCTTGGAAGCTTCAACCGGTCATGTCCTCTGGAAACGCCATCTGCCCAGTGATTATGGGGTCGCGGTCCCAGAATGGGGTTATGCAGCCCACCCACTCGTCGTCGATAACCAAGTGATCTGTATGGTGGGTGGGGATGACAGCACGGTGGTGTCCTTTGACCGTCATACTGGCCAGGAGCGTTGGCGGTCTCTTTCATCTGACAAGCCAGGGTATTGCCCCCCCACTTTGGTTGCTCTTGGTGGGCGAGAGCAGCTGCTGGTCTGGCATGGGGAAGCCCTTGCTGGACTCAATCCCGAGCATGGCAAGCCATACTGGATGGTGGATGCCAAACCACTCTATGGAATGGCCATAGGCATGCCGCGTCTTTTTCAAGATATGATTCACCTCATGGGGTTCAATCGTTTTTCAGCTGCTTACCAAATGGCCTCAGATGGTTTCTCCGCCAAAAGGGTTTGGGGTGGGGATGTGCGCAAGGGTATGGGTGGGGTTTTGAACACCGCGCACCTAGATGCTGATGGCAACCTATACTCAGCGGGGGGAGGCCAATGGTTTTACTGTGCTGATATTCGAGATGGCCAACGTCATTGGCAAACCGATCAACCGCTTAAAAATCGTTACGGTGATCGAATCGGAGACTGGCCTTCGGCCTTTACCTTCCATCATCCGCCATCAGGTCAAACCTTTATCTACAACGATCATGGCGAATGGATTTCAGCGACGCTAACACCAGAGGGCTACCAGGAGCATTCTCGAGCCTATCTCATGGAACCGTCTCATCTGGTCGGTCGCCGTCGATTGGTCTGGTCCGCGCCAGCTTTGGCGGGACAACGCATCTTCCTGCGTAATGATTTTGTTTTGCGCTGTTATGATGCCTCCATTGGGCATCCTAGAGCTAAGTTTCATGAATCTGTCATGCAGCAGCAGCGGCATTGGGTTGAACAGGATCTGACTCCTTCTCATATTTTTCGTTTCAGTGCCGGTGGGGAGGTGGTGCATCAGGCTTCTGAGCGCAGCGCTCTGGTCCATGATCGGCCTGTTCATGGAAAGACCCTCTTCCCCATATGGTCGATGACCAAGCCCATCACTTCCCTTGCTGTGATGATGCTTCTGGAGCGGGGGTTTTTTGAGCTGGATGATCCTATTGACGAAAAGATACCAGCTTTTGCGGACATGACAGTTCGTGGGCCAGACGGGAAAGGGTTCCCGCTGGCGCGCCCCATCACCTACCGACACCTCTTGCTCCACACCTCAGGTATCTATGGTTATGATGGTTCCTTTAATGAGGAGGGCACCTGGAAAGAAGTCATCGAACTAGAAGATCTGGAGTCCCTGATGGATTTGCTCTCCAAGCAACCTCTCCAGCATCAGCCTGGTGAACGCTACACTTATGGCCTGAGCACTGCGGTGCTAGGCCACCTGATTGAGCGGCACACGGGCCAAAGCCTGGCATCTTTTTTCGATCAGGAAATCTTCGGTCCTTTAGGCATGATCGATACGCGCTTTGGTTTGACTCAGGAAGACCGTCAACGTTTCCAGCCTTTATCGGTATGGGATAAGGACCAGTTCCGTGAGGGAACCGTTGCCGAGGATGAGTTGTTGTATCAGCTAGGTAGCGCGCTGCAGCTGGGCGGGGAAGGGCTGGTGTCGACCCTTGAGGATTACGGGCGTTTCTGTCAGATGCTCGCCCAGGGCGGGAAAACCCCCGCCGGTCAAACGCTTATTCAGCCGGAGACATTCAGCCTCATGACTCAGGATCAGTTGGGTGAGCTTCCCGGTTTTGATGGGCGTGAAAAGGGCATGGTGCTGGGTTTTGGTTTTGAAATATTACAGGATCCGAGCCGGTCCAAAACCCCTGCGCCTGCCGGGGTTTTCGGTTGGGGTGGCTACCACTCGACTTGTTTCTGGATTGATCCCCTTCACGAGGGATATGGCTTGTTTCTCACCCGCCGCTATCCCTACCTCGACGGTATCAAGGATACCCTCCAAGAAGTTGTCTATGCGCCTGAGGCCGTGGCGCAATGGTCTTCAAAAGCTCGACCTCATCTGCCTTCAAGGGGTGATTGAGATGAGGGCTGTATCGTTTCCCCGGGCCAGGGCTTCCAGGCTGAGATGGATGTCCTCTGGTGGGGGAGCCACATGCATGAGTCGCTCTCCGGTGATGGGGTGGTCAAAGCCCAGTTTCCAGGCATGCAATTGCTGTCGTTCAGGGGAGTGGCCAAGGGCCGATGCAAGCCGATGAGTAGCCTTCTGGCCATAGGTTTCATCCCCGAAGACAGGATGCCCTAGATGTTTGAGGTGAACACGGATTTGATGCGTGCGACCGGTGTGTAAGGTGAGGTTAAGGCAACTGGCTTGAGTGCCAAAGGATTGAATGACTTGGTAGTCGGTGATGGCCTTGCGCCCATGATCCATGACCGCCATGGTCTTCCGCTGTATGGGGTGACGTGCAATTGGCGCTTCAATCCTACCACGAGAATGCGGCATGAGACCGCAGGCAATAGCCAGATAGTGCTTGGTTGCTGTGCGTTGGGCAAATTGTTCACTCAGGCTCTGGTGAGCGGCATCGGTTTTGGCCATGACAAGGCAACCACTGGTATCCTGATCGAGGCGGTGGACAACCCCGGGCCTGGCGACCCCGCCAATGCCACTCAGGCTTCCCTGGCAATGATGCAATACCCCGTGGACCAGGGTGCCGGTTGTGTGCCCGGCTGCAGGATGAACAACCAAGCCCGGAGGCTTGTTAATGACCAAGACGACCTCGTCCTCAAAGAGGATATCAAGGGCCATGGGTTCTGGAATGAGTTCCATGGAGGCGGGTGGTGGTGGGGTGATGGCAATCCTCTGACCAGCTCGTAGCGGATGACTGGGCTTGGTGGGTTTTTCATCCACCAGGATGGCGCCTGCTTCAATCCACCTGCGAATCAAACCACGGGACCATGCAGGGCACTGGGTGTGTAGCCAAGCATCCAGTCGTGGCTTTGCTGGAGATTGCTCAACCACAAAGTGTCGGCTCTCCCACTCGCTGGAGTCCTCACAAGCTTCTAAGGATGGTTCGTGGGAGCACACTTGATTGGCTCAAGGGTTGCTTGTCGAACTCCTGGCTGGAGTCAGCCTTCGGGAGACGTAATACAGAGTCATGCCAACCCCAAAAATGAGGATACCGGTGGCCTGGCCCGGGGTGAGGAATCCCCACTTTTGTGCCGCATCATAGTCGCCTCTGAAATGTTCATTGAAGGCTCGCAGGATAGCGTAAGCCAGCAGGTATATGGCAAAGATCTGACCATCAAAGCGCTTACGTCGGTAGGCCCATGCAAGGGCTCCATAGAGAAGGAAATTGAATGCTGACTCGTAGATTTGGGTTGGGTGAACTGGGTGTGGGTGAGTGATGTGGTCGCGGGGAAAAGAGATGGCCCAGGGTAGTTCGCAGGTCTTGCCATAGCAGCAACCGGTCATCAAGCACCCCAGGCGACCGAAAGCGTGGCCCAAAGCAATGCTTGGGGCCAGGGCATCGCCTACCTTGAGGGTAGGCAGGCGGTGTTTGCGCAGGTAAACCATGCCCAACAGAACTGCCCCGATAAAACCACCGTAGAAAATGAGTCCACCCTGGCGGATGTTGAAAACATGTGTCCAGGGCTCACTGGCAAACTCGGTTTCCCAGAAGGTCAGGACGTAGAGTCCACGTGCGCCAAGTAGACCGCCTGCGATGAGCCAGGGGCCGATATCAGCGACCGCCTGGGGCGCCAGGCTATCCAATGCCGCTCGACGGCTTGCGGTCCAGAATCCGGCCAGAAAGCCCAGGGCGACCAGGATGCCATACCAGTGAACAGGCATTGATCCGAGATGAAAGGCAATGGGTTGCACCGCTCAGAGGCTAGCTGTCCAATGGCAGGACTGCAATGG
>JALRAZ010000075.1 GCA_023257935.1 Verrucomicrobiota bacterium | reverse complement strand
TATGCAGGCCCTCTTCGCCATGTATTTGCGTATTTCCGAGTTGGTAGTTACTCCCCGCTGGGAACCTCAGATGGGGCATTTCCAGCCCGATACCGACGGCAACTGGTGGTTTTTGACTGTCGGCAAGGGCAATAAGGAGCGCGAGGCGAAGGATGAGGATCGGCCAGATCGGTCAGATCGACTGCCTCCACCATTCCAAGAGGCCCGGTCCTGGGTTTTCCAGGCTTCATCGGCTCGCCGAGAGCGGCCCGCACCCACTTCCAAGGCAATGGTTTCCCCCTCCAGCTCCAGCACCACTTTGTCAAAGGCAACCTCCCGAAGGATATGACCGCCGACATCTTTTCCCAACTCGAAGCTCCCAGTCCAATCCCGCTCAGTTCCCTCAAAAAACGCCAGAATCCGCTGGCCGTAGGTCATGGTTCCCAGAAGGGTGAATGACTCTTCACGGGGAGGCTCAGGTGGCCTTTCACGTCGTGGCTCCCTGGCCTTGCGGCGATCAGGGTCAAAAATGTTACGCTCCTGAATCAACTTGAATTCGGCCATGGACGGCGAATCGGGCTTCAAGATAACTTTCCTGTTGCTAGGTGCCTTATCCTCGTCGTTTACGGCCTTTTCCTCGTCACTCCCGGTCTCTGAATCGCTGACCTGATCCTGGGGCGGCTCGTTCGAGGGCGCTTCTTTATCTTCAGACGCCTGATCGGTCACTTTGGTTTCATCTGTTTGAGCTTCCAGAGGCTGAAGTAGCCCAGCAGCTGCAAAGAACAGACCCATGCAGCTTATTTGTATGAAATTGAGCAGTTTTTTCATCATTTCAAGGCCTCCGGCAGTAGCAGTCCACTGAAGTTGAGGTTCATGCCAATGCTCGATCCCTTGTCATCTCGTTGGGTGAGTTCCAACAGATTGACCTGAAGGGCCAGATCATCAGACTCCAAGGCGTGGACGAATTGAATGATTTCAGAGAGATCTCCATACCCATTGGCTCGGCATTCTAAGAGCAGGTGGCCATCATCGGCCGTACGCCAGCTGGGCTTGATGGAGGTAAAACTGATGCGACTGGCCCTGGCCCAGCGATCGACTGATTCGAGTACCTGATTTTCGGAGACGGATCGATCCCTCGGGATGGCGGCCTGCCACATTTCAAGCCATTTACGCCGGATAGCAGATTCCCTGTCCATGAGAGCCTGCCCACGCAGCACCTGCTGATCCAGGATTTCAATACGATCTCTCCTCTCCTTCCAGGTCGCGGACAAAGGACCTAAAATCACCTTGTCTCCAAAGAGGATGGCCACCGCTGCCACGGCAAGGGTGACCAGGATTTTTTCTCGACCTAAAGCGCTCATGGTTGTGCGACCTCCCAACGATATCGGAATGAAAATTGTGTCTGTTGATCGTCCCGGACTTGATCCACAGTCAGATCCTTGACTTGGGGCGAGTTGCGCAGCTTGTCCAGCATGTCCAGCCACGCACGGTTGCTCCGGGCCAAACCAGAGCAGGAGACCACCCCATGATCTCGGATGTCCAACTCCTTGACCCACACTTCACCTTCTTCGGGAAAGGCCTCCGTCAGATGCTGAATGCATTGCAGGGTCGGTATGCTTGAATCAAACCATCCGCGATACTGACGTATGCGTTCCTGAAGCGTTTCCAATTCCTTGACCGGATCTTCCATGGCAGCCCACTGTTCCTCCAGGGCCTGCAGGGTTTGCCCCTGCCAGAAAAAAACCAGGCCTACTGTAAGGATGGCCGCTGCCGCACCGCCTCCAATCCACTTGCTGCGCCCATCGGAAAAGCGTTGACTCCATGCCTCCAGTCGACTGGATCTGGGAGCAAGGAATTCGATGGGATTAGAGGGCCCATGAAAGTAGTCCTGAGCCAGGCAAGTTGCCAGCGAGGGCTGCTGCGGCGAGACCTCGCGGCAAGCCATACCCAATCGTTCACTCAACTGGGCCATTGCCTGCTGGATGGCAGGATGGGCACTGGCCCCTGGCGAAAGCAGACAGGTCCGAATCGAACGCTGCATGTTCGGGCAGAGTTCACCCAGGCTGATCTTGATCTCTCGTGCCAGCTGATGGGCCTGATCGGATTCACTCAAGGATCTGGCCAGGACCAAGGACCCTCCGCTGATGGCAAGGAGATCAAAGCCTGAAGGCGTCTGCATGAGGCAGAGCGCGTGCTCCTCACCCAATGAGCGCAAGAACGTTTCACCTGCCTGGGCTAAGGACCAGCTCAGAGGCACAAGGCCTGCTTGCTCAAGGATATCACTCATCACGGCCAGTCTTTGGCTGGCCAGTGCCATCATCATCACGTGGGACTTTCCATCGGCACCAGAGAATGCAGCTCTGGACACCCTCAAGCCTTCCAGAGGAAAGGGAAATTCGCGTTCGGCCTGAGTATCGAAAAAACTCTGGAGGTCCTCTTCCTCAAGCGGTGGGACTTCAGTGCGAGCCGAAAAAAGTGCCCCAATGGGCAGAGTCACCAGGCATTGTTTCTCGCGAATCCCATTGGATTCGAGAGCTCGTCGAACCATGGCTCCCAGACCGGCAGGTGTCTGCTGCAGGTAGTCCGCCGGCAAGGTCACCGTTGCTTTGGCCTGGGCATGGGGTTGCCTGCCGTTCTTGCGAACCCATTCTAGGGACAGGAAGCCATACCCCCACTCAATGGAGACCACAGAGGTCGGCCGTTTCTTGGTCCACATCATCATTTCACCCGCCATTGGCTTACAAACATCTTGATTTCTTCCTTGAGGGGCATGCCAAGAGCCCACCCCTCACGCTCCAAATCTCTTCGGAATACGACCGTTGGCTCCTCACCACCGGTATCAATCAGGAACTGACTGCGTCGGAACCCCTGGCCATTCTGCCCCACGGCCACCACATCCACCGAATAGGCATGGCTGGTCCCGACTAGATAATCCTGCGTTTCGGAAAGACCGCTATCACCCAAAGCTTGACTCACCCAAGTGATATCCTCTCCCAGGGTCGACTGCGAGGCGCGGGCTGAAATGATCTGCTGGGCTTTTTGTTCATCCATTCCGGGGAGGCAGGCCAAGACCACGGCACTGGCTGTGTTGACATTAACCTTCAGGGTTGCTTCACCTTCTTGAAGCGTCAAAGTGTTGGAGGCATCGCCTGACTGAGCGGTTTCACTGTCGGCCTCGGCCTCAGCCCGGGTAAACACCGTGAGGTAGTCCACAAGCCCGGCGTCAAGGGACCCGTCGGCATTGTCAGCCGGAGGCGTCAAGCTACCGTCATTTTCATTGGGATCTAGGATACCATTGCGGTTGGTGTCTTCCCCATAAACCACCAGAGGGTCTGCCCCATAGACCATCATCAGCTCATCCACCGAGTCAAAGGGAGCGTTCTTGATCCCTCGGGAGGGCATCAGTCGGCCATAGGTCGATGCTTCCGCCCCACCATCACTCACTTCCTCGTCTTCATCTCTCCAGTCGATGATGGCCGCCGCAAATTCTGGAGTCATGTTAGGCAGGGCTTCAAGCATCTCCTGGGTCGCAAGATTGATATCAAGTTTCCCCCCTTCGTCGACCAAGCTGAAAGCCGGCAGGGTTTGGTTGCTGGGGTTGTCATGCTTGCCCAGGAACCAGAAAATGGACTTGCCCACCAATCCCTTTTCAGAGGTGTAGGTGGAGGCCTCAGGCATGGTGCCAGGCTCCTCGAGGTTGGCCAGCACGTGCTTGGCATAACGCAGGCCACCTTCCAGTGCCTGTTGCGCTTGGAGTCCCTGCAAGTATTGATCGGATGCCCTGAACTCAAAGAACATC
>JALRAZ010000478.1 GCA_023257935.1 Verrucomicrobiota bacterium | reverse complement strand
ACATTTGCCACTTACTTTGCCAAAATTTTAGCTAAGGTATTGGTAATCCTTTGTTTGGTGGTTTTCTTAACTACTAACTTTTGACCAACTTTTTCTCCATGTGGTTTGCGGATTTAGAAACCATTAAAAAGCAATAAGTTATGAAACCTCGCAAAAACAAAACCATTGGGGGTTGATGGGCTTTTTGATCCTTTGCTATAAACGGATTCTCATGTTGATCCATTTCAGCCAACGCATGCCTTCGCTGCGCGCCATGTTTGAGACCCTTTTTGAGAGTCAGGTTGATGGGTTGTATTCAGGAGTAACCTGTTCGATGCTCATGGTGTTACTCACCTCCTGTGGCGTAGGGAATCCCAACAACGAGAAGCATGCATCGGAGAATTCTCCCTACATCGGCAAGGTTGTCGATGCTGACTTTGATCAGCAGGTCTTGCATCATTCTCAACCCGTCCTGGTTGATTTCTGGGCCACTTGGTGCGGCCCCTGCCTTCAGATGGCTCCCTTGGTGGAAACCCTGGCCGAGCAGTATCAAGACCAAATCAGGGTGGTCAAACTGGATGTGGACCAGAACCCACAGACGGCCGCCAGGTATGGGATCGCAGCCATACCTACCTTCATGGTATTTGATGGGGGCAGGGAAGTGGCTCGCTACACTGGATCTACCTCGATGCGCGGTCTTGAATCCATGCTAGAAAAAGCCTCGGTCTTGAAAGCCGATGCATCACCCCTGGTCCCCCCTGCCCAACCCATCCCTTGAATTGTTCCACTACCAGTGTCCCGTCAGCTCCAAAGCGCCTTGGCTTGATTGCCGGTGGGCTTTCCTTGCCAGCTGAAGTTTTCCGGCTCATGCGTGATGCGGGGAGCGAAACCATCGTCATGGCTGGGTTTGAGGGAGAAACCGACCCGGGGCTCATGAACCAAGCTGATGAGTCAGCTTGGTTGAAAGTGGGGCAACTCGGCAGGATGATTCGTTTTTTCAAGGATCATGGGGTTGATCAATGCATCATGGCTGGGCGTATTGCACCGAGGAACCTTTTTGATGTCCGGCCAGATTTGCGTGGGGCCGCCATGCTTTGGCGACTCAAGGAGCGCAATGCACACACTATTTTCGGCGGGATTGCCGACGAGCTACAAAAGGATGGGATTGAGTTGATTGAGGCAGTTCCGTGGTTGGGCCCTATCATGCCTGCAGCGGGTTATCAAAGTGGAGCGCCCACTCAGGATGCCGTCCTGGAGGATGTGCGATTGGGTTGCCGTATGGCCAAGGAGGTATCGCGTCTTGAGATCGGCCAGAGTGTGGTGGTCAAGCAAGGTACCGTACTCGCTGTGGAAGGTTTTGAAGGGACCGATGCCTGTCTGGAGCGCGGTGGCGCCTTGGCTGGACGCAAGGGTGGGGCTGTAGGAGTGAAGGTGGCCAAGGCTGGGCATGATATGCGTTTTGACATTCCCTGCATCGGTATGCAGACCATCAATCGTTGCCTCGAGTCCGGTTTCAGAGCCCTTGCCTTTGAAGCAAGTAAGATCATCCTACTTGAAAAAGAAGCCATTGAGATGCGATTGCAAGGCGAGGCCTTTAGCTTGCTGGCGATTCCTGAGAGCAAGGCCTAGGATGTCGGCCTAATCTTATCAAGGTTGGTTTGAAGTAGCCCAGTCAGGCAGAACTCCCGGTTCGATGCCAAGCACCCATGGCCCCAGTAGCCAAACAACTATCAGCACGAGGGGAACCAGCAGCAGGTTGAGCCATAGGCCTGCCTTGGCCATTTGGGGAAGGCTGATGGAGCCGCTGGCAAAAACAATCGCATTGGGAGGCGTGCCCACTGGCATCATGAATGAGCAATTTGCTGCTAGAGCTGCTGGGACAAGCAATAATAAGGGGTTTTCACCCAGGCCTACTGCCATGGCTCCGACGATGGGCAGAAAAGTCGCAGCCGTGCCGGTATTACTTGTCAACTCAGTTAAGAGCAGGATACCCAGGCAGACCGTTGCAACCAGGGCCCATGTGGGCAAAGAACCCAGATGCTGAGTCAGGTTTCCTAGGTAAGTTGAGACGCCTTGGCTTTGAATCATACCCGCCAGGCTGAGTCCCCCTCCAAAGAGCAGCAGGACCCCCCAAGGCAATTCTCGGGTAGCCTCCCATTGGAGGATGCGCTGACTCTCTTTCCCAGAGTGCCTGCTAGCGGGTAAAATGAAGAGCAGGATGGCGCCAGTCATGGCAATGGTGGTGTCTGAAATCATCGGAAAAACCTTTGCCAGCATAGGTCGACTGATCCACGCGAGTGCTGTCAGGGTAAAAACGATGCCGACGATCCACTCAGGCCAACCAATGGGGCCCTGGTCCCGACGCTCGGTCTCCAGAAGCGCTCGCAGGCCTTGAATCTCTCCCCCTGGAAGGGTGCTAAGGCCTTTGGTAAGGGTGAGGTAAATCAAGGGGAGTGTCATCAGGACAATTGGAAGGCCCAGGCACATCCACTGAACGAACCCGATCTGGATCCCGTAAACCTGATCCAGATATCCTGCAAGCAGGGCATTGGGAGGGGTCCCAATGAGTGTTCCCATGCCGCCGGCGGTGGCACCGTAGGCGACGGCCAGCATCAGGGCTGAGTTGAAGGCCGTAGACTTTTGCTGCGAGCAGGAGCTGACTAAGCTTCCAACCGACGTCGCAATAGGAAGCATCATCATCGCTGTAGCGGTGTTGCTGACCCACATGCTGATCATGGCTCCAGCGATAAGGAATCCAGCGATCACCCGTCTGGGTTCGACTCCCAGTATGCCAATCAGGGCCAGAGCAAGCCGACGATGCAGATTCCACTGCTGCATGCTCAGGGCAATGAGGAAACCACCCAAGAACAGGAAGACCAAAGGATGCGCATAAGGTTGGGTGGTGCTTGCGATGGTCCCGAGGCCTAACAAGGGGAAGCACACCATCGGTAGCAGGGCTGTCGCAGCGATGGGGATAGGCTCGGTCATCCACCAGAGAGCCATTAACCAGGCAACACCTATGGTGTTCCAGCCCGCCTGATCGAGTCCTTGTGGCGGGCTTATGATGAAAGTTGCCAGCAGGCCAGCTGGCCCGAGCAACCAACCGATACCCTGCCTTATTCCAAGGATAGCTGGAGTTGTCTCCTGAGTTTGTGAGACCGGTTTCAACGATCCCAGCATAGGCTCAAGCATGACTCAAACAAGCAGGATTTGCCTCGGGCAATGGGGTTGCAGGCTGATTGACTTGACAGCTTGGTGGGACTGGCGAATGATTTGTATAGTTCTTTGCGAAGGCCTCCGACTAGGCATTGCCATGTTGAGGCCACGAATTGATTCAATGTCAGGGAACCCCGTGAAATTCGGGGACGGTTGCGCCACTGTGAAGGGTGCTGTGTTCCATGTCCAATGACAGCCACTGATCCAAAGTAGATCGGGAAGGCTCGAACATAGGTGATGCCCTCAGTCAGGATACCGGTTGAATCAAACTCGTCAGGGCCTTTTGGTTCCGCTTCTCCGCCAAGAGAAGGATGAGGTATCCTCGCGTCTGCCTGTATGGTGGCGAGTCTATCTGCGTTGTCGTCTCCTTCATCCTGGCCTGGTTGTCCAGATGAGGGTTTTTTTGTGCCCATTCATCGCTCAGCCTTTGAGGTATGATGCCCGATGCCTTTGGATCGGTTCGCACTGATGTCTTGGATATCCGATGATGAAATTTTGCACGATTGATCAACCCATAGCGGCCACCAGATGGTTTTCTCGCTATCTCTGGTTGTGCCTTTTGCCCGCCTCGCTTCTGGCAGGAGGCTTCGCGACCGATGTGTTGGATTACCAACCAGGTGAAGGCTTTGCCGTAGCCTTTGGGAGTGGGCAGGGATTGACCAATACGGTGTCGGTGCTTGGGGAACCTTCGCGCCTCACCCCCGGCGATTTTGGTGGGCCTGTTGATCCTTTCGCCCCTGCCTACCTGCCTGAGCAACT
>JALRAZ010000424.1 GCA_023257935.1 Verrucomicrobiota bacterium | reverse complement strand
ATGGCTGGCAACCATGCCTGGGAGGTGAGCCGCCCCGCCCGCGCCCGCAATGATGACTTGAAGGCCTCTCTGGTGAGCGCTCTCAGCGTATTGGGCCATATCTCCCGGTGTGCGATGGGCTGAAACGACTCGGCATTCATGGGCGATCCCAAACTGAGTGCATACCTCCGCTGCAGCTTTCATGGTAGGCCAGTCTGAGTCGCTTCCCATGATGATTCCAACCACAGGCGACGCATCGTTGTTCGGTGCTGAAGATCCCATGGGTCAATTCTCCATTACCCATGCGCCGGCTGGCAATCCAAAACCAAGCACTTCTGATTTCCTTAATGGTTCAAGGCGTTTCCTCTACCAAGCTTTCGGCTGAAAGAGAATGGGATGGGGGAAGCTCAATCGATTCCCACTGTTGATTCAGTTGCTGCAACTCCTTGTGGAGCTTTTGATAGTGCTTTTCGAGATCTTGAACCTGCTCGCGCAGGGTTTGGAGGGTCTGAGGTGGCGCCAATTGCTTTTTGAGATTTTCGATTGCCGTGGTGGCTGCCTTGTAGCGCTGATCTTGGGGATCTCCGTGGGTCCAATTACTCAGTATGGCCACCGCCGAAGGATCCTGCAGGTTTGCCAGTGCCCGCATGGCAGCTACTTGGATGGTTTGCTTTGGGTGATTGAGCTTCCCAGCTATGAATCCCAGAACCATGGATTTATCCTCTTGGTGGCGTGCTAGAAAGCCCAGTGTTTGCAGGGCTTCACCCATGCCGCGAGTGCTGAATGTGTCTTCCTTTTGCATCAAACGCTCGAGAATGGGCATGATGAAAACAGCATTGTCCTGGATTCGCATGGCCGCAATGGTGCTTTCCCCGATATGATTTCTATAGGAGGGCTCCTCCAGATAACGCCCGAGCAGGGCGACAATTTCTGGATCATGATAGTCTGCAATAGCTCGCAGGGCGGTAGAAACAATCCGCGGATTCCCTTCGTCCTTGAGCCTTTGCTTGGCTGCTTCCAGCGCCTTCGGGTGGTAAAAACCGGCGATCGCCTGATCAACCGCCTGCCTGACGCGAGCATCAGGTTGCTCCCTTGATGCGATGAGGATGTCTAGGGCTTCCTGGGAATGAATATGTTTCAGAGCTGCGGCACTTTCGGCTCGAATGCCCCAGAAGGGGTCTTCCTGCAAACGCTTGTTGAGGGCTTCCAGGACCCTGTCAGAGGGGTGATCCTGAAAATGGTGTACCGCACGGAGTCGCCCTGTCATGTCCAGTGGGTTTTCGACTTGTGCTAGCCATAATTCCATGGGTTTTTGAAAGGAGACCTTGGCTAGGAGCGTTTGGTTGGGATCGAATCGAACCTGCTCTGGCTTGCTCGGTAATGAAAAATAAAAGTCTTCGCTCTCTTTCGAAATGTGGATGACCTGATCGATGTCCTTGCCGCTGCATCGGAAGCGAATGGTCGCAGGCACTTCAAAAAGCATGACCTGATCACTCACCTTTTGTTTTTGACTGATGCTGATTCGTGCAAGCCGAGTTCGGGCATCCCATTGATACTGCAGGCTTAGATCAGGATGTCCTCCGTGGTAGACGTATTGATCAAAAAAACGATCAAAAGAACGACCGGAAAGCTCTTCGATGACGGCATTGAGATTTTCGGTCACAACAGATCCATAGGCGTGTTTCTCCAAGTAAGTATGAATGCATCGTCGGTAGAGTTCTGGGCCCAGTTGTGAGCGCAGCATGTGCAGGATCCAGCTGCCCTTGGGGTAAGCCCGGTAACCAAACTGCTCCATGGGGTCGTTGAATCCTCGATCCACTATGGCCGTTGGGTCACTGTGGCGATCCAAGAAACCTACGGCGTTTTTGTGCATTTGGTAGGCGAAGGCGTCCTTGCCATGCAAATGCTCCTCAAACAAGGCGTCGTAGTAGGTTGCAAAGCCTTCGTTAAGCCATAGATGGCTCCAATCCTTGCAGGTGACGAGATCTCCAAACCACTGGTGGGCCAGCTCATGTGCCACAAGTCCCTGGCTTGATCGAAGATTCTCTGTCGATACGGTAAA
This sequence comes from Verrucomicrobiota bacterium, assembly GCA_023257935.1. Classification (GTDB taxonomy): domain Bacteria; phylum Verrucomicrobiota; class Verrucomicrobiia; order Limisphaerales; family AAA164-E04; genus UBA7971. The sequence goes on along the minus strand of JALRAZ010000424.1, from coordinate 9,435 downwards.
AAGCGTCTGATCTGTTAGGGTTGTGAGGCTGGTGTTTTCCATGCCACCGGCCACAAAGTCATTGACGCATACCTGATCGTATTTGTCCCATGGATAGGGCACGCCTATTTCATCCTCAAAGAATGCCATCATTTGAGCGGTATGACGGAAAGATTGGGCTGCTTGCGCTTGTTCAGAAGGTAAGGTCCAGAAAGTCAGGGGAATGTCTCGATAGCTGTCCTCGATTTTGACAAAAGGCCCTGCCACAAGCGAGACAAGGTAATTGACATGGGGTTTGTCCTGCAGCCATGTGAAAGCTGTGAGATGGGTTTGCTCGTTTGCGATTTGCTTAATCAGCCTACCATTGGAGAGGGCGATCATGCCATCGGGCAAATGGCACGTAATCTGAGAGGTGAACTTTTCGTTTGGGGCATCAAAGCAAGGATACCAGTGGCGTGCTTCGATAGGCTCCCCTTGGGTGAAAAGGTGTGCCTCACAATTTTTGTATCCCATATCGGGTGTGCGGAAATAGAGCCCTTTTTGTGGTTGAGCACGATGCTTGATGGTCAGGGTCGCCTCTTGGTCGACGCCTACCTCTTCTGCAAACAGGATGATTAAATGAGTTTCGCTTTGATGCCATTCGGCGACCGCGTGACTGCCCTCAACGGCACTGACAGTGATTCCCACGGCATCGAGTTCCAGTTGAATGAGGGGATCAGCGATAGGCTTAAATTTCCACTGGGTCGAACCAGCTACTGTTCGCTTTTCAAAATCAGGGGTGACATCGATTTGAAGGTGCAGCATGTCGACGCGTCGGCTTGGGGCATAACGTTGTGGGTCCGGCGTCATCGAATCATTCAGGTAATGGGAATGCTTGGTGCAATACAGCGCTTGTTCAAGCAACGCTTCAGCTTGCGTAAGAGGCAATAGAGACAACACCAATAGGCCCAGTGCCCAGTGATGTGAGCCGATGGATCGGGTTGCCCTGTTTTGGTTGGGTTTAAATGAGTGATGCATGGGTGTTTGGGGTTGCTTGGGTTGTTTTATTCGAGTTGGGCGCCGTTGTCCGGTGGCATTTCCAGATGCCACTGAAGTAACTTAGGTAGCAGGGTGGCTACGATCTCTTTTTTTGAGGCGGCTAAATTGTTTGTTTCACTCGGGTCGGTTTGCAGGTCGTAGAGTTCCACCTGGGACCCATCGTATTCGCAGAGAAGTTTCCAATGATCTGATCGCATTGCCAGATCAGGTAAATCGGTGACCCCATAAAATTGATTGCGGTCAGGAGGGCGACGAAAGAAAAGGGGCTTCGACCGAGATTGCGACATTTTGCCAAGGAGTGCCTGAGTCATGATTTCTCCATCGAACTTCGTGGTCACGGTCGCTTGCAGGCCTGTGAAGTCAAGGAGTGTGGGAACCAGATCGATGGCGCTGAAGAAGCTTTCCCTATCAACGCTGCCCGAGTGGCTGATCCATGATGGCCCCCATGCGATCAGGGATGAACGAATGCCTCCTTCGTAAAGATGGGTTTTGTATCCACGAAAGGGCCCTGCGCTGCCAGCGCCTTGCTCAGGACCATTGTCCGAGCAAATCAGCACCAGGGTGTTGTTAGAAAGCTCAACATCCGAGCGTAGGTGATCAAAGAGTCTTCCAAGTTGACGATCCATCTCCTCAAGCACGCTCAAATACTTGGCACGCTTGGTTTCAGCCCATCGATGGGTTGGCGGCCAAAATGGACTGTGGACATCATCCGGCCATACATTGATGTAAAAGGGTTTCTGTTCCTTTCTGGCGTGTTCGATGAACTCCATGGCTTCGCTAACGAAACCACTGGTTATTTCTGAGCGTAGCATCCATCGGTGACCAGGACCGAGTCGTTCAGCCTCTGCCCAGATTTTTCCCGGGGTCTTTTGTGCGGGTTTCAGGGTAAGCGGGAGTAGTTTTGGCCCCATCCCTTCAAAATTGGTTAGCGAGGTATCAAAACCATATGCAGTGATCGGGGGAGCATCGTCGACGTCGCGCTGCCCTCCCATGTGCCATTTACCGAAATGACCCGTACGATAGCCGGCCTGTTGAAAGAAGCGTGCCAGCATGGGCGCAGCGGGGTCGAGCCATTGAGCCATGCCTCGCTTCTGGTTCATGGCCCGATGGGCTAGGTAGGAGGTGATCTGCCAGCGTTGTGGGTATTGGCCGGTTGAGATTGCTGTGCGAGATGGCGAGCAAATGGGTGAATTGACGTAGAATTGCTCGAATCGAATGCCCTCCGCTGCCATTTGATCCACATGGGGGGTGCTGGCATCTTTATTCCCGAAGCAGGAAAAATCACCCCATCCCATGTCATCGATAAAGACTAAAACGATGTTGGGCGAGGTGGCTGCCTGCAGCGGCCATGCCAACCAGAGCAGGCAATGCAAGCCGAGTGCAAGCAGACATTTGCTCAACAGGGGTTGGCTGATCATGGGGGACATTTAATTTGAGTGGTGAGAACGAACCTTGCGAAGATAACTTTGATAAAGTGTTTGGATTAATGCATGAGGTTCATGCCAACGATGCTCTTCCAAGGCTTTGATATGAATGATTCCATGGGTGCTGAGTGTCAGAAAGAGTCCCTCTGATTCCTGTAGTTCTGCCAGCTTGCAGGAACGCTCACAGCATTTGATGCCCAATTCTTTAGCCATCTCCATCACCAATCCTCGCGTGGTTCCCTCCAGTAGGCCGTCTTCCAGAGGGGGGGTCAGGATTTTCTGCCCTTGGATGATGAATAGATTGGCGCATGATGATTCGGTCACATGACCTTTTTCGTTGAGAATCAGGGCATCCTGGAAACCTGCTTGAGTGGCCTCCATCCTAGCTGCGATTTGAAGCCATTTATTACACGTCTTGACGGTTTGGTGAGGGAGGCCGGATCCCGTACGGCAACTGGCTACATTGAGGGACCACGATAGGGGTTCGATGGGGAAATCATTGTCGATGGCGTGCATCGTGATGATCAGGGTGGGATCAGGGTGAGAGGGAGGGCTGTAGCCGCGTCCGCCTGGCCCACGGGTAACCTGGATCCTGGCAATCGCATCCCGCACTGCATTACGATCGAGTAGCTCTTGAAGGTGGTGCTGCATGGCGCCGCTTTCCTCACTGATTGGTAGGGCCATACTTTTCATCCCACGCTGGAGGCGACTCCAGTGGTCCTCCCAGAATAACGGCTGGGCTTTCCAGATGCGTAAGGTATCAAAGAGCCCATCCCCATACAGAAGCCCTCGGTCCAAGGCTGAAACCACAGGCTCCGCGACGGGATGGATGCTTCCGTTGGCCCAGCAAAATGGGAGTGCGGAGGGCGTTGGATTGTTTGGTGCTTTGTCTGTCAAGGGATCATCAGGGTTTTATTGGGAGAAACTATTTGTGACTGAGTCACGACAAGTTGTCTGCTCATTTACTTGATGGGATCTGGCGCAAAGGCCCGAGCTATAAAAACCAACCCTTGCGGTATTCCTTGTGAAGTAAATCTCTCGCCTTCCCAGGACGAGCGGTGTTGGCAGCCTCGACAATATAGTCAATGGATTCCCCACTGCGATAAGCGACACTTCCTAGAAGGACAGCTTCTGTCAAGGCACCCCCATAGTCAAAATTACAGGTTGTTTGGCCACCCTGTCGAATGGCCTCTGTCCACTCCTTGTGGTGCCCGATAGAGTCTTGAATATGCACGCTCGGGGCAGGGATTTCGCTAAAGTCATCCTCAGGGAGAAGTAAATGCTTGCTGTAATTTGAGACCAGCATGCCCTTGCTGCCAATGAAGAGCTGCCCGCTACCGAAAGGGAGTTCCTTGCCATCTGCGGTGCGTAGTGACTGGACTAGTTCTGGGGTCCGATTCCCGTGCCAGGTGAGGTGCAGGGGCCTTTTTCCCGGACGAGGGTAATGATAGTCGACTCTCAACCAGGGAGGGGTGGAGACGGGATTCCGTTCGGGGCCGCTTGCTTCGATGCGCGTAGGCTGTCTCAAGTTAAGCGCCCAGTGAACGAGATCCATGTAGTGGCAGCCAAAATCTCCAAGACGTCCGTTGCCATAATCCCAGAATTGACGCCAATTAAATGGGTGGGCGCCTTCGGTAAAAGGACGCTCAGCTGCAGGCCCAAGCCAAAGATCCCAGTTAAGGTTTGCCGGGGCTGGGGTGTTGTTTGTGAAGACTCCATTGGAATAGGAATGACCGATATTCACCCAAACGTGAACACGATCGACTTCTCCGATACTGCCGGACTGAATATGTTCTACCACACGGCGGTAATTGCTGCCCGCATGAATCTGGGTTCCCATTTGGGTGATGAGTTGGTTTTGCCGGGCTAAGTCACTGAGGACTCTGGCTTCGTGCACTGTGTGGGTCAGTGGCTTCTCGCAGTAGACGTGCTTGCCCATCCTCATGGCCATGGCCGCTGCTGGGGCATGAGTGTGATCGGGTGTGCCAACCAAAACAGCGTCAATCCGGTCCATTTCCTTTTCCAGCATGATACGGAAATCTTGGTAAAGTTTTGCCTGAGGGTATTTTGTCGCGGCTTGGTTCAGGTTGTTTTGATCCACATCACAAAGCGCGACAAGGGCTTCATGGCTGACGCCTGCAACATTAGCAGCAGCCCGCCCCCCAGTACCAATGGCAGCTATGCGTAACTGCGCGTTAGGGGATGATTGGGCCTGGCTGATCCAAGGGAAGGTCAGCCCAGCTGTTGCCACGCCAAGGCTCAGGCCTGCGTCCTGGATGAATTGGCGACGGGAGCGGTTATGGAAGGGCTTCATGGGGCTATCCTCGGGCGACGGGCTGGCTAAGAAAAGCACAAAATGGGTGCGATCTGCGTGAGGTGTTTCAAGATGCCAAAAGGGCAAGTAACCTGCTATTTTGAATTCCTTAGGCTGGGGCTTGTTTGCGGATGAAGAAGTCTGCGCATCGCTTGGCCGTCGGGAAAACCTTGTGAGGATTGCATCGTCCGTGCGGGTCAAACACTGAGCGAAGATCCTTCATTGCCTGAAGGTCATGTTCAGAAAATTGACGTTCCATCAGGGAGCGTTTTTCCACACCGATGCCATGCTCGCCGCTGATGCTGCCTCCCAGTTCCAGGCAGCGCTCCAAAATGGCTTCACCAGCCTGGACCGCACGGGCTGTTTGGTCGGCATCGCGTTCATCGAAGAGCACAAGCGGATGGATATTCCCATCCCCGGCATGAAAGACATTGCAAATGCGAAGCTTATACCGGGAAGAAACCTCCGTAATGTAATGCATGATCTCAGGTAGCTTGGACCTAGGAACCACACCATCCTGGGTGAGGTAGTTCGGGCTGATGCGCCCAATGGCTCCAAAAGCCCGCTTACGGCTTTTCCAAAGTTCGGCCCTTTCCTGAGCGCTTGCTGCGCGACGGATTTCGCGAGCTCCCTGTTTGGTGCAAAGAGCTTGAACCTGCTCGGAGTCCAGCTTGGTTTGGAGTGAATCTCCATCCAGCTCAACAATCAGAATAGCGCCAGCATCCAGGGGAAACCCGAATTGATAGGCCTCCTCCACAGCGCGGGTGATGAGGGCATCCATCATTTCGAGTGCCCCAGGGATGATGCCATCCCGGATGATTGCCCCAACCGCTCGGCTGGCTTGCTCCACACTTTCAAATACGACCAACAAGGTTTCATAACACTCGGGCTCGGGCATGAGTTTGACCAATACCTGAGTGACCACACCGAACATGCCCTCACTCCCAATGACGGCTCCCCTGAGATCGATGCCGCTATGGTCTTCTCCCTCATCTGGATGAACCCCAAGCCACAGTGGCTCTCCATCTGGCAGGACTAATTCAAGCCCCAGCACATGATTGGTGGTGACGCCATGCTTCAGAGTATGTGGCCCCCCTGAGTTGGTGGCGACGTTCCCTCCCAACGTGCAAGCATACTGACTGGATGGGTCCGGAGCATAATAGTAGCCCCCTTCCTGAGCCGCACGCGTGACCCAGGCATTCACGCAGCCGGCTTCGACCAAGGCGCGTTGGTTCGGCAGATCCATCATCAGAATCTGCTGCATCCGTGAAAGGCACAGGACGATCCCACCCTCCACAGCCAGGACCGCGCCACTCAAACTTGTGCCTGCTCCTCTGGGAATGACTGGCACTTGGTGGGCGTGGCAGAGCTGCATGATTGCAATCACCTCTGCTCGGTTGGCTGGTAGCACGACCGCAGTAGGGATTTTTTTCTCCAAGGTGAGGGCATCACACTCATAGACAATCAGTTGCTCCGGTTCAGCGATGAATCCCTTGTCCCCTACAATATCTCTGATGGCTTGATTTAGGTCGGTCATGCTGAGTTACAGGTTTCGGTATACAGGTGCTTAAATCTGCTAAAAATCGCAAAATGATGCAAAGGTCATAAAGATGGCACGAGACTAGCTTGAAAATTGCCAGAAAGGAGTTGGTTGTTCAATATGGTTATCAAGATGCAAAATACTAGGCCGTTGAGCTTACTACGACGACTGCGTGATGTCAGGGCATTGTGCACTGGGCTGGCGCTCACAGTGGGTATGTTCAGTCAACTTCTAGGTCAGCAACCGGTCATCACTCATTTCAGACTTGAGCAGGATCAGGTCAGTCTTGCCGTGGAGATCCCTCGTGGTCTGGGCCACCTTCAGGTTCTTCAGTCTGATTCCTTAGACGCGCCCTTTGATGAGCTACTTTCAGCTGGGGCAGTGGCGGGTCAGGCGGGGCAGGCAGTGTTCACACTGCCAAAGCCAGAGGGAACCACTTTTCTGACTGTTCGCGGCCTGATGGCGGCCACCCCTCCCAATGCCCCCCTGATGGGGAGGCCGTTTTTTTCCTTTGAGCCTAATGGGTCATTCGGCGAACCATTGAATGAACGCGAGAAGGTGTTTCACACACTCAACCGCTTGGGGTATGGCCCTTCTCCCACTTCTGTTGCTTGGGTCACCGAGCACGGTCTTGATACTTATCTGGCCCAACAGCTTGGTGAAATCCCCGCCGCCCATGAGGAAGATTACCGATTCGAACAGGCGATGGATACGCTGTTTAGCACTTATCGTCCGGGCAAAGATACGTATTTGATTGCTGATGGGGATCGGTGGGACCTCAAGAAAGGGAATGAGGCCCCTCCTTATCAGTGGAACCAGCCCGGTTTCGATGAGGTGTCTCAAGCCAGTGGCTGGCTGAGTGTGCCATCTGGGTTTGGTTATTCCAGTTCGGGCAGTGAGCGTGCCTTACTTTCTACCTTGTTGGATGACATGGAGAGGATTGAAGAAGGTGAGGATGCCCAAGAGGGCTACCTCAGTTTTTTTGTACGTCACTGGTTTGAAGTGGATGATCCCGCTGCACTAGGAGGTCTGCTGCTTAAAATGGTTTATGACGATGGGTTCATTGCCTATCTCAATGGGAGCGAGGTGGCTCGAGCCAATATGGGGACCAGCCTCAGGCCGTCCTATCGAGCCAAGGCGTCCAATGCCGCGGATGACCCGGATGAGGCTTTGATAGACATTAGTGAATTCAAATCGCTGCTCGTACCAGGAAGGAATCTCCTGGCCATTGAGTTACACAATACCGAATACACCAGCTCAGATGCCATCTTGGTGCCGGAGCTTCTTACGCGTGACTACCTGCCAGGCCTAGAGCATCCACGCATTAAGGATATTGAATCGCTCCAGCAACTGATTCATGCCAGAGGTATTTATGATTCGCGTCAGCTACAGGCTGTCATGGCTGAATTTTGGGAAAACCATTTTACCACCGATTACGACAAGTTGGTAAGCTACCTTAGCGATATGGAGCAGGAGGATGGCGAGCAGGCATTGTCTGAGCGTCAGGCGCGGGAAGAAGCCGTGCAATTAGAGTATCGAGAATATGCTTTTTTCCATGAACATGCTCTGGATCGTTTCGGTGACCTATTACTCTATAGTGCTACTAGTCCGAGCATGTTGGTCTATTTGGACAATGTCCTCAATCGTGTTGGAGAGCCCAATGAGAATTACGCGCGAGAGATTCTGGAACTCTATAGCTTTGGGGTGGATAATCGCTACACCCAGCAGGATATCGAAGCCTTGGCTCGGTGCTTCACCGGTTGGCAAATCCGCAAGGTGAGGCCTGATCAGGTTCCTGACTTCCCAGCCTCGGCCATTGCACCGCCTACTTTGCCCTCTGCGAGTTATAGCGAGGAGGTGCTATTGGATCTGGGGCCAGGATGGAAATACTTCAAAGGCCTTGCCGAGCCAGTCCCTTGGGTCAATAGCATTTCCCCTCGATGGACTCAGCAAGACTTCGATGATCAGTCTTGGCTGGATGGAGAAACAGGGATGGGATACGGGGATGGTGATGATGCCACCTTGATAGATGACATGCGTGGCAACTATGCCAGTTTGTATTTACGCAAACATTTCGAACTTCCCCAGGGAGTGGATTTGAGATCACTCCTCCTTGCAGTGAATTACGATGATGGATTTGTGGCTTACCTCAACGGCAGAGAGGTGGCTCGTAGTAGTAACATGGAGGGGCTGGGCACGCCACCACCCCACGACGCGCTAGCTACTGGAAATCGAGAAAGCAATCGAGGCGATCAATTCTTTAATCTTTCGAGGTATCATCAATTCTTCAAACCCTATCCTGCGCTCAACACTTTGGCTATCCAGGTGCACAATGTGAATCTCAGCAGCAGTGATCTTTCCATCATGCCTAGGATTGTGCGCTTGATCCCTTCCGCAGATAGCATTTCCCTGGATGATCCCAACGGTGAATGGACCTTCCGGTTTAATCCTGAGGAGCATGATACGGACTCAAAGATTCTTTTTGAAGGAACCGATTGGGAGATCCGTATCCCTGCTGGTCGAGAGGGCCTTGAGGGACTTAAGGATGCGTTAGATGCCATCGAGATGATGGCCAACCACATCTCAACACGGGAATTTATCTGTGTTAAATTAGTCAACCGATTTGTAGGGGACGATATTTCCCTAAGGAGTTATCAGGAGGGTAGCGCAAAACCTCACCTGATACATATGGTTGATCGAGCCATCAGGGCCTGGGAGAATGCCGAACCTCAAGGGCATATTGGCACTGTGTTGGCTGCCATTGTTGACCCAGATACCGTGGGAAATCCTTTTTGGAGTCGAGAGGTATATCGGGCCAAGGTTAAGACACCCGTCGAATACATCAATAGCCTGGGCAGGGCATTAGATTGGCAGATACAGCTTGAAGACCTTCCTGAAATCAATGATGCGATGGGAATGCATTTCTTCACACGTGATGATCCTGATGGCTGGTCAGAGTATGGTTTTGATTGGATCAACACAGGAGCCATGCTCGAGCGTTTGAATTTTAGTACGCGATTGGCCAGGCATGAAAATAATGATCATATGGATCGCTGGTCGGTCCGACGTTATCTTGGCTCTCACGGGCTGACCACCGCTGGCGATATCTTAGAGCACTTCAATGATTTGCTCTTTGATGG
>JALRAZ010000358.1 GCA_023257935.1 Verrucomicrobiota bacterium | reverse complement strand
CGTCATGTTGGGTACTAATGACACGGTTGATGGAGATCGAGGCAACTGGTCGCGCATCGGCCGCTTTCAAAGCGATGCCAGCGATCTGGTTCAGCACTTGCTTGAGCTGCCTTCCTCCCCTTTTGTCTTCCTTGCTGGTCCGACAGCCATGGTGCTGCAAACGCCTGAGCTCAAGCCGGAGCGGTTAGCCAACCTCACCGAGCGGCAGCCTCGCCTGGAACAGCTCAGGGCGGTGCTTGAGCGTGTCGTGCACGATCTAAGAGAGCCTCGCTTGCGTTTTTTGGATCTCGGGCCGGTGCTGCGCGATCACCCTGATCGTGTCATCGCCGGAGATGGGGTGCATCCCAATCGGCTCGGTCATCAGGCCTTGGCTGAGGCGGTGGCGGCGGCGTTGCCTATGGCCACCCCAGATCAATGGCGACCGCTTCGCACCGATGACTGGCACGGATATGAGCGTCATCATTTCACCATTGAGGGCCGTGATGCCTGGGTGGTCGTCCCTGAAAAATCAGCCCCCAGGCGACCTTGGATCTGGCGAGCCAGATTCCCTTTCTTTCATGCGGAGATGGATCATGAACTCCTAGGCCATGGCTACCACATTGCCTACGTGGACGTGGCCCAGCTCTATGGCAACCACGAGGCCATGGCGCTGGGTGAAAGCCTTTACCAATGGCTAGTGAAAGAACACCATTTCAATCCGAAACCCGTCTTGGAAGGCGTTTCCCGTGGTGGACTCTTTGTTTATCAGTGGGCCGGTCTTCATCCAGATCAGGTGGCTGCCATTTATGCGGACACGCCGGTTTGCGAGCCACGCAGTTGGCCTGGAGGTCTTGGTTCGGGAAGAGGCTCAGCAGCGGACTGGTCTCGCTTGCTGGATGCTCATGGGATGACTGAAGCCAAAACGACGCCCAAGGATTATCCCGTGTTGCGCCATGCCTCGACTCTGGCCGGCCAGCGATTGCCTATCTTACACATCATCTCTGAGGATGACATCATTGTGCCTCCGCATGAAAACACCCTGCTCTGGCAACAAGCTCTGCAGCGGCATGGGCACGATCTGGATTTGATTCGGGTCCCCTCTGGAACCAAGGCCTCGGGTGGGCACCATTTTCAACATCCCGAACCCGACCGGGTCATCCGATTCATCCTGAAGCATGGAAATCCGCGCCTTCCTTGACAACCCAACACGGGGTCCTCTGATTTTTGGATCGCAGGTTTGCGTTCCCTGTGAATCGTGAGTAAAGTAAGGTTTATGAATTTTCGCCGGTTCCTATGCATGGTGGTTGCCCTGGTTTTTGCCGGGCTGGGAGTCGGTTGCAAGCCCATGGCCACCGCCCGCATGGATGAGGAACGCGAGGCCTATTTTCTTGATGCCAAGGAACGATTGCTCGCTGAAGATTTTACCGAGGCTGTGCTAGGATTTGAAAAAGCCCTGGAAGTCAACCCTCAGAACGCGGCCGCCCACCTGGAACTCGGTTTGGTTCATTATCAGGAGACCCACGATTACGCCGCGGCCATTTATCATTTTAACAAGATGCTCGAACTTCGGCCTGACCACGTGATGGCCAGCAGGATTCGTGAGCACCTGGAGCGTTGCCGGATGGACTTTGCTTCCTCGGTCAACTTGGGGCCTCTCAACCAGCACACCGAGGCTCGATTGAAGCGGTTGGTGGAAGAACGAGATGAGCTGAGAGAAAAAGTCAGCCAGATGGAAGGGCAAGTGGTTCAGCTGCGTGAAGTCCTCAAGGCTACCCGGCAGGCCCCAGCCCAAATGACTCAGGCTCGCGAGCCTGACTTGGCTGGTAGTGGATCAACAAGCCCGTCTCTTCCGGGAGCCAGCGAAGCCACCGAAGCCAGCACGCTCACTTCATCTCAGAGCGCTTCCGCTCGCCCGCTGGGTCAAGAAAAATTCCGCAAGCATGTCATCCGATCCAACGACAATTTCTACAAGCTGGCTCAGCATTATGGGATCGATCTCAAGGCCATGGAGCAGGCCAACCCCGGGCTTAACTCCACCAAGCTGCAGATCGGCCAGGTAATCAACGTGCCTTACCCAACGACCACGGCCTCTCGATGAAACGCCGCTGGCTGTGGCTGGCTGGGGGGTTCTGGGTGCTGATGAATGCCCTCCTTTGGCGGGCAGAATATGGAGGGGGTGCCCGTGGTAACCCTCTGCCCGTCTCCAATGTGCTCTCCAGGATCATGGAAACCCCAGATCCCTCCGAGCTGGACATCTACCTAGGTCAGGAAAAATGGGGCTCGTGCCGATGGATGGTGGTTCAGGTTGGTCAAGAAGGCCCATCCCCAGGGGAAGCCTCAGCAACTTTGGCTGATCAGGAGGTGGACCTGGAAGCGGCCGAAATGTCAGGCCTGATTCGCGACATCACCGCCTTCACCATCAGTCTGGACGGATACCTTCAATGGGAAGATCGGCCACGAGGCATCCGCTTCATGCTCCAACTGGAGATGACCCCCGCTCGCGACTGGGTGGCCCTCGACGGCAAGGTCGGCATGCTGGGTACCTGGTTGCATCTCCATGCTGACCAAAAATCTGAGCAGTTTACGGTGGAGCTGGATCAGGATGGCAGCCGCACCGCCTTTGAATGGGGGCTTCAGGAACTCAAAGACCCGCGTCAATGGGTGCAGAAGCTGAGCGATCAAGGGGTGCTGCCTCCCTTGGTACTCCCACTTTTGATGGGTGCCCTGGACTGGATCCCATCTTTGCCCGAGGCACTCTCAGATTCAGGCGTGTCCTCCGCGTCTTCCTTGGCACCGTCATCTGACTTGTCTTCCAATGCAGAAGGTGCGACCTGGTCAGCCTTTTCGGATTGGCTTAATGTCGCCCACTCACGCTTGCGTATCTACCGTCTGGAGGGGCCCTATGGCGAGGCATTGCCCTTTCGAGTCACCGTCAATCGTGCGGGTGAAATCCTGCTGGTCGAGCTTCCCAGGGGGCTCAAGTTGAGCAACCAGTCCGTCTTGGGGCTCTAGCCGGCTCCAGCCCTCGTTCGTTTCGTTCTCGACCTCTGGCAGCATAAGTGAGTCAATATGGCTCGCATGGTGGCAGGATTTACCGCAATATCGATCTGCCGATGAACCGCGCTTATCGATTGAGTCTCCTATTGTGGTGTGTTGGGTGGCACCTGGAAGTTGGCGCAGCCCCTGCCGCGCCCCTTGATCGGCCGGAACCAGACCGGCCGAACATCCTCTTCATCCTGTCTGACGACCACACCTCGCAGGCCTGGGGCTGTTACGGCTCACGGTTCGCTCCAGCTTTCCAAACCCCACACATCGATCGCCTGGCTCGTGAGGGCGCCCTGCTGGAGAACTGCTTCGTCACCAATGCCATCTGTGTGCCAAGCCGAGCGGCCATCCTGACTGGGCAATACAGCCACATCAACGGGGTGAAGACCCTGGCTGATGGCCTGGACTCAAATACCAGGCATTTGGCCCATCATCTCAAGGAAGCCGGTTACCAAACCGCGTTGGTGGGCAAATGGCATCTTAAGCACGAGCCTTCCGGGTTCGACCACTGGGATATCATTAAAGGCCAGGGCCGCTACCATGAGCCGGTGATGTTCACCATGTCCATGGACAAGCCTGAGGTGGTGAAAGGCTCTTATTCTACGGATCTTTTCACCGAGAAAGCCCTAAAATGGATGGATCAACGCGAAACCGGGCGACCTTTCGCCCTTTTCTTGCATTTTAAGGCCACTCACGAGCCTTGGCAGTTTCACCCCAGACACCAGCATCTGTTTGAAGGGGTGAGCTTTGCTGAGCCCGCCACCCTGTTGGGGCAGACGGGGCCTCAAGGCAGCCGCATTCCAGGCTGGCCGCTGGAAATCCTTAAGGAGCGCATGGTTCAAAGCCCACGTTACGGAGGCGAAGCGCTAAAATTGCAATCCGATGAGCCCTTGGAGCAGCGCCAGGAAACCTACCAAAAGCTGGTCAAGGATTACCTCAAGTGTGCCACGGCCATTGATGAAAACATCGGCAGGGTGCTTGATTATCTGGATCAAAAGGGTCTTACCAAGCAGACCTTGGTGGTATACACCAGTGATCAGGGCTATTTCCTTGGGGAGCATAACTATTTCGACAAACGTTTCATGCTGGAGGAGAGCCTAAGGATGCCCATGGTGGTGCGATACCCGGCAACAATTGC
>JALRAZ010000281.1 GCA_023257935.1 Verrucomicrobiota bacterium | reverse complement strand
ATTCAATCAAGGTAAAGGCTCGAATTGGCTGCATGACAGGGTCTTCACCCAGAGATTTAGGAGTCGTGGATGACATGATGTTATAAAGGGATTGCTAGATTTATTAGCCCAACACAGAGAGGAGGTCAAACCTCCTTTTTGGACTGGGAAAAAAGATGAAACTCTTTGAGATGACGCTGAATCCTACCCTATCCGCTCATTGGAGGAGCCGTGCTGCCTCAGTCACTCTCCTGACGAGCTTCCCGTGCAAGGAGATTTCTCATCGCTTCGGCAGCGGGTTTTCCCTCGTAGAGCATCGCGTGGACCTCCTGATGAATCGGGGCGTCCAGACTTGCCTTTTCAATCATTTGCATCGCTGAACGGACGGCATAATAGCCTTCGACCACCGATACCCGTTCATCGAGCAAACTCTGAAGTGATGCCCCTGCCCCTAGGCGCTCACCAAAACAGCGGTTACGACTCAAGGAACTGAAGCAGGTGACCATCAGATCGCCTAGGCCGCTAAGGCCTCCAAAGGTTTCAGGGCTTCCTCCCAAATGGACCCCAAGACGGCGCATTTCAGCCATCCCGCGGGTCACTAAAGCCGCCTTAGAATTGTAGCCTAAACCAAGTCCGACACAAACACCTGCCGCGATAGCGATGACGTTTTTCAATGCCCCCCCTAGCTCGACTCCGATTCGGTCACTCGAGGAATACACGCGAAAGTGGGGCAAATGAAACATTTGCTGCACCAAAGCTGCATCCACATCGTGGTCTGCAGCAGCCACCACGGCCGTTGGGATGGATCGCATGACTTCATCAGCAAGGGTTGGCCCTGAAAGAGCGACCGGGCGAGCGTGCGGCATGGTTGCCTGCAAGATGCCCGTCATGGTCAGGCCTGAGTCATGCTCGATCCCCTTGGTGGCACTGACAGCCAGTCCTGTAAACGATCCTAAATGAACGGTAATCTCCCGGAAGGCATGAGAAGGCACCGCCACGATAATCGCCTCGGCGTCGGCAAGCGCGTCATCCAAATCAGGGGTCAGATCCCAGAGTGGACCCAATGGGGCTGAGGGAAGGTAGCGTTGGTTGTATCCAAACTCACGCATGGCATCCAATTGCTTGGCATCACGCCCCCACATCGTCACTTGCTGCCCCTTTTGAGTTAACACTTTGGCCAGAGCAGTTCCCCAGGCACCGGAGCCCACAACACTCACCTTCATGACATACCCTTGGTTGATGGCGGCGGCGACTGGCGGCGACCTATTTTAGGTTCCGTGCCACCGAGGATACGTTTGAGGTTGGGTAAGTGTTTCCACCAGGCCAGCAAGCATAGGATGATGCTGACCCAGAGCATCGCTCCCATACCATCATGCCAAACCACGGCAATCGGCAAAGCCAGCGCTGCCAGGACCGAACCCAGAGAAACCATTCTGAAAAGGGTCAGAGACACGACAAAGGTGCCGAGTGCTATCATGAATGCAAAAGGGGTCAGGGCAAGAAGAACACCTGCTGAGGTAGCGATTCCTTTGCCGCCACGAAAACCAAGCCAAGGAGTATAATTGTGCCCCATGACCGCTGCCAGACCTGCTGTCAGGGCAATCGGACTCACCATACCTTCCCCAGGAGCAAGAAAGCACAAGGCAAGTTCGCAGGCCAACCACCCCTTGAAGCCATCTAGCAGGAGCACCAACACCCCCCATTTCCAGCCAAGTTGGCGAAAGACATTGGTGGCGCCAATATTGCCACTGCCATGCTGCCGTATATCCATGCCAAGAACCTTGGCGACCAGGAAACCACAGGGAGGTGATCCCAGCATAAACCCAAGCAAAGTGGCCAGTAGGTAATTCATCATGGCTTCATCGACTACAGGCCTAAAGGTTGGCCTCGCCAGGGTGGAAGGATCAAGGTTGAAATCCAATCTCCTAATCGAAACACCGCCAAGCTTAATAGTCGCCTACAGCAAGCGAACCACCCGGTTGGCAAGCGTTGCCAGTCATCCAGGCAACGACCGTGCGGCCCTCAGGCAACGCCTGCCTAAGCATCAAATCATTGAGTCCATACAACATCTTGCCGGTGTAGACCCAGTCAATGCTGTTGCCCAATTGGCAGCTTAAGTGACTGCAAAATGCATCTAATTCCTGAGAACGCCTGGCATAGCCGCCAAAGTGGTAGGCGTGAGCCATTTGCCATCGGGCATGAGGGGTTTGGGCCTCTGCAAGCAGGTCCCCCACCTTCTTTTCAATGAATTGGGCTCCTTTCAAGGCAGAGAAACCCATAACTGATGAATCTGACGCAGCACCGAGAATCATACCCGTTAAAGTGGTTCCCGTGCCGACAGGCGTGCAGAGGAGCTGATAGGGTGCCTGGATGCGGCCTACCATTTCCTTGATGCCTTTCAGGGCAAGTGGCCCGGCACCGCCCTCCGGCAGGATCAGACAGCCATCATCCATGGCAGGCTCCTTGATTGCATGCTCACCCTGAGTCAGTTCGCGATACCGAATTCGGCTGACTGGCTCAAACTCCATCCCCCAGGCGGAAGCCTGTCGGAGCACAGGATTGAGAGCTCGTGGCTCCTGACCACGCAATACACCGATGGTCCTGAAGCCAAAGAGGTAACCAGCTCCAGCCAAAGCCAAAAGATGGTTTGAATAGGCACCACCAAAAGATTTAATCGTGTGCACGCCCCGTGCAGCCGATTCAATGAGGACATGTTTGAGCTTCCACCATTTATTACCTGCTATCATGGGATGCAGGCGGTCATCGCGAGCCAGAAGCACTTCATGTCCTCCAAGGAGGGAGGCTGGCAGGGTCAGTGCTTGAAGCTTTACCGCTTCGGCTGAAGCATTGAAAAAGGCGGTCAACCGATCTTTTTTTTCGCTTTGATCACCCAGAGGCGGTCTGGATTGATTCCAGATGGGATTCATGCATTCATTTCATGGCATGGAATGGCATGGGTCTGGCCATTGTTATGCCCCCCGTGCGAGGCATAGGGCCCCAACTGGAACGGTAGCCTCTCCCAATTGAGCGCAGATGATAGCCGGCACAGGATGCAAGGCGCGCATGACCCATTGGGGCAACTTGGCCGAGACTTGATCGATGAGGCACGCCCCCATGAGGGACAAGCCTCCACCTATCACAAAGCAGCTGGGATGGAATAAGTGGGTGACATGCGACAAGGCAAAAGCCAAGGCTTCACTCGTCTCCTCCATGAGATTGACGGCGATTGGACACCCCTGCTCCAACGCCTCTTTGA
>JALRAZ010000268.1 GCA_023257935.1 Verrucomicrobiota bacterium | reverse complement strand
CTTCCTTCCAGCAAGAAGCCAATGCCAGGCGGGGTGGTGATCTGCAGGATTGGTTGGGTTGCACTCCCATGCATTGCCTTCAACTCAAGGCCGACGTCCAACTCGAAGGAGATCTCCATCCAAGGCGCATCCTGGCTCCCTTGGTTCAGCTGAAGGAAATAAATTTCCTTTGCCTCAACAGGTAAGATCAAACTTTCAAGGCCTCCAGTTCCTAAGTGATGACCAAGATTTGCCGCTGGCTTGATTTGCGAGAAAGCCTCTCCCCAAGCTTTGTAGATCATCAGCCGGCTTTCTTGATGGTCAGATGTGACCTGCAGCTTGAGGTAACCATTGTAAGGAGGCTGATAGGCAACCCACGAAGTGCTGGCTGCTACGGAGTGGTCATGGATGGGCTCACCATTATCTCGACCGTTTCCATAGGTGCTGATCAGGTAGGATCCCCTCAGTGCGGTGATCATGTGATTGTCATGATCCAAGGACGGAGCGGTGGTGGGATTGGCTTGGATGGCCCGCATCAGTTCGACAAATTTGTCTTCCACCTTCAACCCGGTCTGATCGGGCTGTGCTGCCTGGCTGTGAAGGTGCAGGTGAAAATTGGGACTTCGCCAAATCAATCCATTTTCCTCAGCCTCCAGCCAATAACAGCCAGCATCCTCCCTGGTTAAGTCTGAGATATTGAGGCTCAGGGAAGTCGCTCCCTCAACGCTGAGTCCATTGTGGAACCATTGATATTGCATCGGGTTGCTGAGGCCGTCCCATTGGGCTTGTAAATTGAGTGACTCACCGATTGCCAGGGTCTCACTTTCTGATGGAAGGCTTAAATTAAAGCGCGAGGCGTTCGATTCCAAATCCCAGCTAAGCATGATTGCGCCCGATTCTCCTGCGAACCCATCGATCAGAACGTGATATGTCTCTTGCTGATAGGCATCAAATTCAATCCTGCTTGTCGCATTGTGGGCACCGTCATCATCCCATGCCACAAGCTCAAGCTGGTCAAGCCTTTCACCCTGATAGACACCCATCCAGGTGTCGAATGCCGAACCTTCCAGGGAGAGTGTTGCCAGACCATCAGCATCTGGTCGCCATTTGAACCAGATCGAGTGGCCACCTTGCGACTGGTGGGGCTCATCGGCCTCAGGACGCATCCCTTGATTGTTGGTTAA
This sequence comes from Verrucomicrobiota bacterium, assembly GCA_023257935.1. Taxonomy (GTDB): domain Bacteria; phylum Verrucomicrobiota; class Verrucomicrobiia; order Limisphaerales; family AAA164-E04; genus UBA7971. The sequence continues at coordinate 7,491 of JALRAZ010000268.1, read as the reverse complement.
GAGCTGCCCAGCGAGTCCATCAATCGTGGACGCGTTGGTAAAATCATCAGCCGCTGCCATCACCGGCCAATCGAGGGAGACCGTGATGGGGCTGGAAACCCATTCGATGCCTGGTCCCAGGACTGCAAGGGAGTAACTCCCCGCCGCGTGTCGAGGTGAACCTGCCTCAAGGGTTAATACTGGCTGGTTGGCCCCCACGATAGGTTGGCCATTGAGTAACCACTGAAAATGCGTGGCACCGGGAGCTCGTAAATCCAAATCGAGGGTCAATGAGCCAGTTTCTGGGAGGATGAGTGGACCCGGTGTGACCAGCGCTCGGGGAAGTATGGGGCCCTCATGATCCTGATTGGTTTCCTGAAACCAACGCATGAGGAGGTTACCGCGGTCTCCGTTGAATCCATCGATCGCAATGAGGTAATCCACCCCGGCCACTGCCTGAAAGGATACCTCGCTGGTGTAACGCCCAGCTGAATCGTCGTCAAAGCCAATCTGGGTGAGCTGATTGATAGCGGTCCCCGCATAAACTGCCAGCAGGGTATCAAAGGCTGATCCTTTGAGTGAGATCGTGGTACTTCCACTTTGATTGGGCCTCCAGCGATACCAGATTGAATGCCCACCTGGCCTCTGGGCATGGAGTGGCTCTTCTGATTCGCGGCTCGCATCCCAATTGCTGGCCCGGATTGAGCCTTCCATGTGTTCAATTTCCGTTGGGGTCGCAAAACTGTCGCCCCCTTCTACCAAGGGCCAGTCCCATGTTAGCGTCATCGGCGATGAAACAGAAAGGCCCGCATCATTTTGAGCCCTCAGAGTGTATCGTCCTGCCTGGGTTAGATCTTGCTCAGGGGATACGGTCAGGGTCAGAGCCCTCTCTCCTGCCAAGGCTTGTTCATTCAGATACCACTGAAGGCGTAAAGGGGGTTTGCCCGTCAATCCCGGATCCAGGGTGATGGTTGAGGACTGGAGGAGACTTAGCGATTGTTCCTCACGGGTAAAAAAGGGTAGCGCGATTTCACTGACCACCACATCCACCTCCAAGGCATCGGAAATGGCAACGCCCCCCTGATCATCATGGATCCGCGCATAGAAATGGTAAGTTCCGGAGGTATTGATTTCAAAATCCATGAGGAAGGGAGCTTCGCTCACGGTGGCAAGGAGTTCCTGGTTTTGAAGGAATTCCACCTGGACGACGGTGCCATCCTCATCCCACGCGTCAAAACTTGCTTGCCATTGCCCGGGTCCGGCCAGGGTTCCTTCAAAAGGGCTTGTGTCCCATTGGCCGGAGGGGAGAAGATTTGGGCTCGTAAGGGTAGGGGATTGCTTGAGGGTAATCATGCGAGTCCCATCATCCAGCTGGGTCTGCCCCGTTATCATTAAACTTTCTGGGCTGGTGTATTCGATGGATTGAACGCTTTGGTGGGTCGTTCCTGGCTCACTGAAACGTGCCTCGTAGACCAGTTGTCCTGTCGCAGAAAATTTAAATGTTGCGATGTCACTGCCAGTTTGAGAACTGCTGCGGTCACCAAGCAGGTAAATGGCATTATCAGATCCGATGGCCAAATCTCCTATCTTGTCAGAAGCCCCTTGAAGCGATTGAGGGAGCAATTGAAACCAGGGGATCTCACCCTGTGTGCTTATTTTTGCCATCAGAATCTGGCTGCCCTGATCGCCCATGTGATACTGCCCAGTGAGAACCAGATTATCGTTCTGATCCAAGGCGGATTGATTGTGGGAAAGCAGGCTTTGACCAGGTAGGGCAAGTATTTGACGCCATAATGACTGCCCATCTGGGGTGGTCATCCAAACCTCTATTTGCTGGGTCAATGGGTCATCGGATCGATGCCCAATCAGAAAAATATTTCCGCCGAGCGTTGGCCTGATTTGATCTAGCGCAAGGCCCTCTAGGTTTAACCCCTGGGGCTGATTCTGGGTAAACTGACCCTCATGCTGGTTCAAGATGAGGAGGGTCGAGTCATGATTGTCATTTATCTCAGATCGACCGGTAGCCCCTATGATGATTTGGTCCTCCCCGAGCAGGGCCAGACACATGTGATCCCAGGATGTCGCTTGAGAGGGGCCAAAATTCAACCATTGCAACCAGAGAGTTTGCCCGGTTTGGGGGTCGATCTTGAGAAGGAAACTCTGACCAGCTTCCCCCTCAATGGCCTGCCCAAGCAAATACAGATGACCTTGACTATCCTGAGTGAAGTCCCACCACTGGAGTTGCTGAAGTTGGGCTTGGATCAGTTCGGCCGAGACGCCTCGCCACTGTTCCTCCCCGGAAGGTGAAGTGGCTACCCAAAATGGGAAGCGACTCTCGGTGAGATGGGCTCCATCGTTCAAGGGATGCTGCTCGACACAAATACCAGCAGCGACCACCAAGCCGGAGGGGAGAAGTATTGCTCCGTAAGCTTCTTCTCGGCTGGTGCTGCTGTATTCAGGCAAGGCAACCCAGCGTTGCTTGCCCGCTTGATCGTAGGCGGCAATGAGAAATCGGCTCTTCAGGCGATTTTCCCAGAAAGCGGTGCCAACGGTTAGACCTCCGCCGTTTCCATCGTGGAAGGCCCTGACAGGACTGGCATCGGATCCTGCTAGGCTTTCGTAAGGGGTTTCCCAGTCAATCACCACACCCTCTTGAATCAGGGCAGGGTTGAGGGTCATGATCATGGGATCACTGGTGACGCTTCCATGCGGGTTGGAGACAACCACCTTGTAATGCCCAACCTGATCGGGGGTGAAGCGTTCGAAGATCCTTCGAGACTGATCCGCTCCAGAAATGGGTTCCTGGTTGAAGAGCCATTGATAGGTCAGCGGGGACGCTCCCTCAGCTTCGACAAACAACTCGAATGAGGCGTTGGGAGGAATGGGCGCTGATCCAGTCTGACTGATGATTATCGGGGCTTGCCCCACCGCCGGATCGATCGGCTCTGCCGCCATCCCTGAATAAATGATGAGGGATAGGCATGCAGAAGGGTGAGTGATTAAGGTTCGAATCAAACGCAACCAGTCCGACCCGCCTGGGCTGGATGGATTAACCTTGGTGTGTATTGCAATCAAATCTCTCATCCCTGCGGGTTTGAAAGCTGTGACAGTTGATCAGCCATGTCCACTGGTTTTAAGGCCAAACACAGTCTGATGGCAATCCTGGCCGAAAAAAGGGGGGCATCAGTGGGTTGGTTTTGGTCGGTGGGTATGCTGCCTGCATGAGTTCCTTGTATTAATGAGGCTGAGGGGGGCTCTTTGCATCTCATGGCAGTGTGCGACTGGAGCCTGCAAAAGGGGAAATCATGCACTGAGAGATTGTGGAAAGTCTTTCCCAATAGCCCAGAGCAAACTAGGATTGGTCCATGTTGAGCGTCGAACAATTCCTTGATCTGAGGCAAACCCACCATGCCTCACTGTTTGACGCCCTGTCGCATCCATGGGAGGCACTTTCCAGGCTGAATGCCTATATTCTCGACTACCTTGAGCATCAACCAGCGCGTGAATCGTCCTACCAGGGAGCCTACGTGGGCGAGCAGGTCGCCATCGGCAAGGATGTGGTCATTGAGCCAGGTGCCATGATCCAAGGTCCGGCCGTCATTGGGGATCGTTGTCAAATTCGCCACAACGCCACCCTCCGAGCCAATGTGATTGTCGGAGACGGCTGCGTGGTGGGAAGTGCTTGTGAGCTCAAACAATGTTTGCTTTTCAACGAGGTGGCTGTCTCTCACATGAACTATGTGGGGGATTCGATTCTTGGTTTTCAGGCCCACCTGGGTGCTGGCGCCAAGTTATCCAATTACAAGTGGAATGGGGAATCTGTGGTGATTCGATCCGATCACGACCCTAAATGCTCGATTCAAACAGGCTTGAATAAATTCGGTGCGATTGTCGGCAATCAAGTTGAAGTGGGATGCAATGCGGTGATCTGTCCAGGTAGTCTTATCGGTCCCAGATCCGTGATCTACCCCAATACGCTTTGGAGAGGGGTTTTACCCGAAGACAGGGTGGTCAAGCATCTGACGACTCAGCAGATTGTGGACAAGAGGATCCCAGGTCAGGTTGAACCCGGTGGAAGAGCCAGCACATGATTAGGCCTGCCGAATTTGAGCCTTCTGAGCCAGATTATCATGGGTTGATTCAAGAGGTTGACGCCATTTTCTCTGAGGAAGGTCTGCTATCCAGAGCTCGCAATTTTGAGTATCGCGCCCAGCAACAAGCTATGGCCAGGGCAGTTGCCGAATCATTGGTTCACGGCGAACACCTGATTGTGGAAGCAGGCACAGGGGTTGGCAAGAGTCTGGCCTACCTCATCCCCTCCATCCTATACGCCATTCAAGCAGGGAAACGTGCGGTTATCAGTACGCACACCATCAATTTGCAGGAACAGTTGGTGGAAAAAGACCTTCCTATGCTCAAAACCGTGCTTCCGGTCGATTTCTCCTTCACCATGCTCAAAGGGAGACAAAATTACCTCTGTACCCGACGGCTGGAAAAGGCCATTCGCATGGCTGATGGGCTGTTTACTACCCCCGAAAGTGCTGAGCTGCAGCGCCTGCTCGAATGGTCACAGACCACCTCTGATGGTAGCCTCTCGGATCTTGAACCCGCTCCGCTCCCTAAGGTTTGGTCTCAGGTGTGTTCTGAACGAGGACTTTGTTCACCTAAAGCCTGTGGGCCGAAGTCTGATTTTGCTCAATCGAGCCCCTCTTGCTTTTTTCAAAAGGCACGCCAGCGCATTCTCTCGGCGGATGTGCTTGTTCTCAATCACACCCTCTTTTTTACCCTTCTCAACACCGTGGAAGAACCATCCGAAGGGGGTGTGCTCTTTAAGAATGACTTTGTGGTATTTGATGAAGCGCACACCATGGAAGCGGTGGCTTCTCGCCACATTGGTCTTAGCGTTTCCAGTGGGCAATTGAGTTTTGCTCTGAACAAGCTTTGGAATCCTAACTCACAGAAAGGCCTGCTATCCCTGCTCAAGAAAGGCAAGATTGTGGAGCAAGTCAGTCAGTTGCATGACGCCTCAGATCATTTTTTCAAAGAAGTGGAAGCAACCTGTGATAGCTTGAACAAGGCAACCGAAGCAGAACCACCCGGGGGGCGGCCATTGGCTTGGAAAGGCAATCAGGCTTGGAAGGAATTGCGGATTCGCCGCCCAGATTTGGTAGAGGATAGCCTTTCCCTGCCGCTACAAAGGTTGCGCTCCTCATTGAGTGACCTCATTCAGTCTACCGAAGATCGTGAGGTGGCCATGGAACTTCAAGAATGCCAGCGCAAATTGGGTGATCTTAAGGAAGCTCTGACGCTCTTTTTGACTCAGGAATACCATCCTTATGTCTACTGGGTAGATCGGGGGGGGCGTACAGGGCAAAACCTTGGCCTGCATGCGGCGCCTGTCGATGTGGCACCGTTCCTTCGACACAGGCTATTTGAAAGTGGAACCTCCATTGTGATGACCAGCGCAACCCTTTCTGTGATGGGGATGCGATCGGGTGAGCACCCAAAAGCGGAGGGTGTGCCCAGTTCATCCAGTGATGGAATGTCCTATTTTGTTTCCAAGGTTGGGGCGGAGGGACTGCGAACCATGCAGCAGGGATCCCCGTTTGATTTTCAAGCACAAACCAAATGCTATGTGGTTTCCAAGATGCCTGATCCAAGGCATGAGGACTACCGGGCAGCACTGGAGAAATGGATTGAGCATTTCGTGACCATGACCTCGGGTGGCACGTTTGTTCTTTTTACCAATCTGCGGTTGTTGCAGGAAGTGGCCGAATCCATGCTTGGGTTTTTTGAATCGCAGTCCTGCACATTGTATGTTCAGGGCAGTGGTCTGCCGCGTTCCACCATGCTTGAACGATTTAAAAAGGACCGGCATGCAGTGCTTTTTGGTGCTGATAGTTTTTGGCAGGGTGTGGATGTGCCGGGGGATGCACTGCGGAGCGTCATCATCACTCGACTTCCTTTTCAGGTGCCAGACCACCCACTAGTGGAAGCACGCCTCGAGCGCATTGCTGCTCGAGGTGGGGATGGTTTCACAGAGTCCTCGCTTCCAGAAGCGATCCTCAAATTCAGGCAAGGGGTCGGGCGCTTGATTAGGACTCGTCAGGATCAAGGCGTGATCGCTGTTCTGGATAATCGCGTCCTAGTCAAGCGCTACGGCCAGCGTTTTCTCGATGCTCTTCCTGAGGCTCCTTTACAGATTATCTGATATGCCATCGGACCAGTCCCAATTTAGGGGAATCCCTCTGTCTCTTTTTGTTGTCATGACCCTTCAGTTTGCCGTGGGGGGAGCCGTCCTGCCATTTATGTCGATGTGGCTGGAAGAAAAAGGCCTTAGCTTTTCTGAAATCAGCCTGGTGTTCTCAGTGGCCTCGACCACCTTTCTGGTCTTTCCCTTTCTCTGGGGGATGGTGGCCGATCGTTTCCTGCCTATTGAATGGCTGTTTTTTATTCTTAATGCGCTGGCCGCCTGCAGTATGTGGTTTTTGCAGCAACAGCATCAACTTGCTGGATTGATGCTTGGCTTTGTGTTCTTTTATTCATTCTATCACCCCACTTTTACCCTGATCAACGCGCTGAGTTTTCAGTATCTGACTCAGCCTCGTGAGCAGTTCGGAGCTTTGCGTGCCTGGGGATCGGTAGGCTGGATCCTTCCCTCCCTGTTGGTGTTTGTATGGTTGTGGCGTTTTCCAGAAACATCGCTGGAATTTGTCCTCAAAGTGGGGATGGTGTCTTGTGCGATGACGGCATGGTCCACTTTCCTGCTTCCGCGGCAAGCCAAGGAAGTCACGACCTCTGGTGATTCGACTGGGGGTTATTGGCAGGCACTGAAAAAGCTTTTACGTGAGCCTGATTATCTTGTCTTGCTGGGGGCTTTTTTTCTGGTGTCAGCGTCCTTTTCTTTTGTGGTTTACTATGGGCCACCCTACCTCAAGGCCAATGGTGTGAAGACTGCCTGGATTGGCCCGATTCAATGTATAGGGGTTTTGCTTGAGATTGTGCTCTTTCCCTTTCTCAAAACCTATATCCGACGATGGGGTTTTGCCCTAACCCTCATGATCGGATGTGTCTGCCTTTTGCTTCGCCACCTTATTTATTACTTTTCTACCGATCCGCTAATGCTTTCCTTGAGCTATTTGCTGGCGGGGATGGTCATTGTCTTCTTTCACATCGTAGCAAGTATCCTGGTCAACACCATGGCCGCTCGTGAGATTCGAGCCACTGCCCAGACGATGTTGGTGGTCTTTGGTTCGGGGCTCGGGCCCATGCTCTCCAATTACCTTGCCAGCCTTTTGACCCAGCAGACGGGTAACAGTCTGCGCCCTGTATTTGGACTGGGTATGGTGCTGGCAGGGTGCGCCTGTTTGCTGCTGGTAACTCGCTATCGGGTGCTATCGCGCTATCACCTGAATGAATCTGCAGCTAAGCCTGGTTGAAGAGGGCGAAAATGGCTGGGTGAGCGATCCTTAACTTTCCATGGATTTGTGGGCACAAACCGCCTAACATGAG
>JALRAZ010000251.1 GCA_023257935.1 Verrucomicrobiota bacterium | reverse complement strand
CGATCCAAGCTGATCAGGTAATCACCATCATGGAGCCATCCAGCCCTACACCTCCTGCAAGCAACGCCACAACAGAGACCGCTTGGTTTTCGGCCAAGACCCTGGATAAACTGTCCCGCAAACTGGGTTCCTTTGATGACCTGAGTGTTCAGCCCCTAGCGCCTCGACGCCTGTCGCAGGGACAACTGGCCACAGCCTGGGGAGATCTCAATGGTGATGGCCTGCCGGATGGCTTCCTCGGTGGGGAACCCGGGCAACCCGGCACCCTGCACCTGAGTCAAGGACCGCTACAATACACCTCGCAACTCCTTGAGCCTGCAACCCATCCTGGCCCCTATTGCCAGAGTGATGCAGCCCTGGTCGACCTGGATGGGGATCAGGATCTGGACCTGATCCTATCGTATAGCGCCTTGATAGCTCGGGCACCAGGCAAGGCCCTCGAGGTTTGGTTGAACGATGGGAAGGGGCAGATGACTCACCAGGCCGAGGGGAGCCCAAAGCTGCCTGCAGCCATCCAGTGCATGGCTCTGATGCAGCCATCTAAAGCCCCTGCGCAAACCCTACTTTTCCTTGGAGGTTCCTCCCTGCCTGGACAATATCCAGTGGGATCCCCCAGCTACCTGCTTGCGTTCGAGTCGGGCCAGTGGAAGGACCTCACCCCCGAATCCATGCGGAAACCGTGGTTGGTTCAGGACGCATGCTGGGCAGATATGGATGGGGATGACACACCCGAGCTGATTCTGGCTCTGGAGTGGGGGACGCTTGAGATCTTCAAACAATCCCAAAACCAATGGCATCGGATCACCTCCGGCACAGGCCTGGAAGCGCGCAGCGGATGGTGGACGCATCTCAGCGCTTTGGATGTCGACGCAGATGGGGACCTCGACCTGATTGCGGGGAACCGTGGACTGAATACCGCCTACCAGCCCTCGCTGGAACAGCCTGACTGGCTCATTTACGGCGATCTCAATCAAGATGGGCGACCAGAATTGGTTGAAACTTATGGCGAGGGAGGCACCCAATATCCAAGGAGGGGATTCGAGGCACTCTCTCGCAGCTTGCCTTCCCTGCGAGAGCAATTCATTAATTTCCATCAATTTGCAGCCAGCTCCCTGACCGACATGTTCGAGCGCGAGGCCCTGGCTGAATCCTTCATGGTGCGAGCCAACACCGCCGAATCAGGGGTGTGGATCAACCAGGGTAATGCTACGTTTGCTTTCAAGCCTCTACCCAGACTGGCGCAGGCAGCCCCTATCCTGGACGTGAGCTATGGCGACTTCAATGCAGATGGCCGGGTTGATCTGGTGCTCGCACAGAATGATCACAGCATTCAGGACATGCACGGTCGTATGGACGGTGGGATTGGTTTGATCCTTCTGGGTGATCAAGACCAGCTCTTCGTGCCAGCTGATTCTCGAACCACCGGAATTGTCATGGAGGCAGACACTCGTTTTGTGGAGGCCATGGATTTGAATGGCGACCAACTGACCGACCTGCTGTTCGGAGGACCCAACATCCCAATGAGGGCGTTTCTCAGGCAATGAGCAGACACCCAGACCATGCTGGGCATTGTTGGGGCCTGATATGGATCTGGTGCCTAGGGACCATGCTTGGAGCCTTGGCCGAAGAGACAGCCCCATGGCAAGAGGGCTCCGGCTATCAATACCAGCTGATCCCCATGGATCAGATCGGCGAAGGATCGATCAGCGGTGGCTTCGAGCTTGTGCCATCGGACCAATCTGGGGTCAAGGTCCCACTCACGCTCAATGAGGAAGCCATCCTCAGCAACCAGAACTACATGAATGGCTCCGGACTGGCTCTGGGAGACTTTGATGCCGATGGCTGGTGCGATCTCTACATTTGCTCCATCAGCGGAAACAACACCCTTTACCGCAATCGTGGCAACTGGACCTTCGAGGATGTCACCCAGCAGGCAGGGGTTTCCATGACAGGCTGGCCCACGACCGGGGCCCTACTCAGTGACATCAATGAAGATGGGGCTAGCGACCTATTGGTGAGCACCCTGGGCCGGGGCGTACGCTGCTGGATCAATGACGGGAATGGGCATTTTACCGATGAGACAAGCGCTCGAGGACTGGAAACCCAGACCGGCTCAACCAGTATGGCCCTAGGTGATGTCGATCAGGACGGAGACCTGGATCTTTATGTCGCGCAATACGGGGAAATACCCATTGTCCATTCGGGCGGTGGGGCAAAACTCAAGCGGGTCAATGGAAAATGGGTGGTGACTGGCCCGTTTGCCAAACGCCTGCGAATCGTGGATGGCAAACTGGAGGAACTGGGGGAACCCGATCAACTCTGGATCAACCAGGGCAGGGGTTTCTTTCAGCCTGTCCCCTGGGGTAGCCCAACCTTTCTGGATGAAGCGGGTCAACCCGTGGCCGAACCTTGGGAATTTGGCCTGGCAGTACAAATGAGAGACATCAATGACGATGGTGCGATCGACATTTATGTCTGCAATGATTTCCAATCCCCCGACCGCATCTGGATCAACCAGGGCAATGGCCAGTTTCGAGCCCTGGCTCACAAGGCCATGCGCAAGCAAAGCTACGCCTCCATGGGGGTGGACTTTGCGGATCTGGACCGAGACGGCCTGCTGGACTTCCTGGTTGTCGAGATGCTTGCCCCCAACCACGAGGGTCGCATGCGGCAGGTTTCAGGTCTGCGCCCCGAAATCCCCTACCCAGCTCGCATCCTCAATCGCCCCGAGGTGGCGCGCAATACCCTGTTTAAAAACTTGGGAGACGGGACCTATGCCGAGCTGGCCAACCTGGCAGGGCTTGCTGCTACCGATTGGTCCTGGCAACCCCTTTTTCTGGATGTGGACCTAGACGGACTGGAAGACCTGCTTGTGATCAACGGCATGCCTCACGACATTCAGGACCGCGATACGATCGAGGCCATCAAGGCTGAGGGAAAACAAAGTCCTGATGTAGCCCGCAGGAACGTCCTGCGCTACCCTCCCCGGAACGTGGCCAACATGGCCTTCCACAACTTGGGAGCGTGGCGACTACGCGACGCCTCCAAGGACTGGTCCTTTGAGGAGGTAGGGGTTTCCTACGCTGCGGCCATGGCCGATCTGGACCGAGACGGAGACCAGGATGTGATCATCCAGAGCCTGAATCAACCGCCACGGCTGCTGAAAAACCTTTCCACTCAGCCTCGCCTGCACATACGCCTGCAAGGTAGACCAGGCAATCCGCATGCTATTGGCTCTCGCATCGAGGTGCTCTCTCCGGCCCACCCTCCTCAGATCCAGCATGTGGTGGGTGGCGGCCGCTACCTGGCAGGGGATGATCCCCAACGCACTTTTGCATGCCAACCGGGTGCCAGCCATACCCTCCGCATCCGATGGCCAGATGGCCGGCTTTCCGAGGTGTCGGGTATCCCGGCCAACACCCTTTGCTCGATCCACTATCCTGATCCCACGCAAGCAGACAAAGCCCTCCAAACCGCGCCAAAGCAGGACAAGCCCCTGATGGTGGAAGAGGGGAAACGGAAGCTGAACCACCGTCACCACGAAACGCTTTTCAATGATTTTGCCCGCCAAATGCTCCTGCCGAGGCTTGAGAGCCAAGCAGGGCCAGGTGTGAGCTGGGTCGATCTGGATGGTGATGGGCGCGATGAGCTCATCATTGGAACAGGCAGAGGTGGCCCCCTGGGTGCCTTCGCTCTGGATGAAGCAAACCAATGGCAACCCATCCCTCAACCGCAGCAATGGATGGCCCCAGACGACACCTTGGGGCAGTGTGCCTGGCATTGGGCCGATGGGACTCCCTCACTTTTATTTGTGGTTTCCAACTACGAAACCCCGCAGCAACCCGCCTCACCTCTGTGGGAGCTTAGCCTCGATCAGAAGGGATCGCTCCTCATCGGTGAGGTCAAAGGCCTCCCTCCCGCCATCAACAACCTGAGAGCTCTGGCAGCGGCTGATGTCGATAACGATGGCGATCTTGACCTGATGATCGGTGGGGGCATTCAGCCAGGCCGATACCCTGAGAGCGCAACTTCCCTCCTACTGGTGCAGGATCAAGGGCAACTCAAACCTGCAATCACTCAACCCCTCCTACCGCCGCAAGGAGGGATTGTGCAGGGAATCCTTTGGAGTGATCTCAACAGCGATGGATTTCCGGAGCTGATTCTCACTCAGGAGTGGGGGTCCATCTGCCTGTTCCGAAACCAGGGGGGCACACTGCAAGCATGGGACGCACCGATTGAATGGACCGACCAGGAAGGCGTCACCACCTCTCTGAGCATGCATCAAATGACGGGCTGGTGGCGTGGTGTGGCCTCGGGTGATTTCGACGAGGATGGTCAAATGGATCTGGTGGTTGCCAACTGGGGACGCAATGACCAATACCAGGCTTCTCTGAATCATCCTCTGCTCCTTCACAGCGGAGAACTGGCTCGCCCCGGAGTGACTGATCTCATTGAGTGGATGCATGATACCAGCATGGGTGGTCCGGTCACAGTGCGATCGTTCAGTGATCTGCGAGAGCACTTGCCAGCCCTTCGTCATTTTGGCACCCATGCCGCCTACAGCCAGCAACCGATGAAGCGTATCCTCCAGACCCTTTCGGTCCATGAATCGCCCAGGGAGGCGGCCCTGTTGGACACCATCGTCCTTTTGAATCGGGGCGACCACTGGGAAGGATCCCCCCTCCCCCTGGAAGCGCAGTGGTCGCCGAGCTTTTCGGTGCAGGTCGGGGATGTGGACAACGATGGTCATCAGGACATCTTTCTCAGCCAGAATTTCTTTGCAACCCGCCCTTTCTGGCCAAGGCTGGACGCAAGCAAAGGGCTGTGGCTCCAAGGAGATGGTCAGGGACGCTTCAACCCCATGACCTCGGATCGGTCAGGGGTTCGTCTGCTGGGAGAACAGCGAGGGGCAGGCCTGGCAGACTACAACCAAGATGGCAGGATCGATCTGATCGTCACCCAAAACGCAGTCGAAACAGCCCTGCTGACCAACCAATCAACCCATGCGGGGCTGGTACTCCCACTGAAAGGCCCTCAGGGTAACCCCTTGGCCATCGGAGCCCAGATTCGACTGGAAACAGTCATGGGAATGGGCCCAGTCCAGGAGGTCCAAGCTGGCTCGGGCTACCTTTCTCAAAACAGCCTCACCCCCATCCTGGGTTATCGGGATAGGCCTGTGAAGGTGCATGTACGCTGGCCAGGAGGTAAGCAAAGTGTTCATCCAGTGAGCCTGAGCAACCATCCTCAGACCCTGCAGATGCCCAAAGCCGAGGATTGACCTGAGCGGCTGATCCGATAAGGTAGCAAATAGTTCGTCGTATATCCTGCCATGAAAGCTTCCTTGATGGTTCCCTATGCCTGTGTTGTCCTGACCGCTCTCACGTATCCGGTGTCGGGCCACGCAGGGGAGCGCATCATCATCAAGGAGGAGGGCAACTCGCTATCGCTTCCCTCTGCCAACCCCAACTCGAGTGATCTCGGTAACACACTGGCTCCTGGCAAACGTAAAAGCAGCTCAGTGGATGCTGTGGTAGCTCCCTGGCAAAATCCTCTCAATGGAGATACCAAACGGCGCAAGGCACTCCTTGAAGCGCTGGACAAGAAAAACAACTGGGCCTTTCAGAGTGAAGAAGATCTTCTTGGCTTGAGCAGCCTGAATGGTGAAGACCTGGATCCAGAGGAGCTGCTCTCATCCGATCTAGACACTTCCAGTTCTCGCAGCCTGGCTGAGAGGGTGTATTACGGCAAGCGTCAACGCACCGAGAGCAAGCTGGATCGTCGGAAGGAAGCCTACAACGCACTGACGAAAAAAGATCTGGAAGACAAGAAACCCTCCGGAGAGCTGACTGGGGCAGATTTGCTGGCAGCTGATGCGATGGCCAACCCTGATTATTATCAGAAGAATTTCGAGGATCAGTTTCAAAGTGAAGACCTATTGGGGGACAACCGTGGGATTGATCGGCTGACCCGGCTGAGCGAGCGCGATGTCACAGCCGCCACCATAGTCGGCATGGGCAACCTGATCCCTCAGCAATACACCCAAGGCAACGCCGCGGCTGGACGCATGGCCGAGTTCAATCGCATGCTGGGGGAAGGCAGCGCAGGAGGCATGGCAGGGTTGATGAATCCTTCAGCCGGAGAATCACTGCTGGGGGCCAACCCAATCGGCCAATCCATTATCATTTCGCAACCCCAAACATTGGGAGCTGCCCCATCCTTACCTGGTGGGGGTCTTGGAGCCTCGTCACTGGCAGGTGCCAGCCCACTGGGCGGAATCAGCAGTTCACTGGAATCACTCAATGCCACGCGCTCGATTGGTAACACCCTTTCGGGTTCAGCCATGGCTCCCTCTGGTCTTGGTGGAGGAGCCTTCAACTTGAGCTCACCCACTGCCGCACCGGCCCGACAGCAGGCACCCATCTTTTTTGAAATTCCCAAGCGGACCTTTTGAATTGATTGGAGAGATCGATTGCCTCTCTCCCGCAGAACAAGGCCCAGCACTAAGGCCAGCCAATCACCTCTACCTGGGAACCCGCTTCGAGTTGAGTCCGCTCAGCTACGGCCAGCAAGCCATCTGAAGTGGCAAGGGAACCCAGGGCATGAGAGCCCTGATGGCCTTGGGATGGGACCACTCTGCCACCGCCTTCCAACCTGACGCGCACGTAAAGACGTCGATCCCCTCGATTGTGGATGCTTTGAGTTAAGGTGCCAGAGATTCGTGGTAGGTCCAGAGTTTGGCATCCGGCAAGCTGACTGAGCGCCGGGTAGACCAGCAGGCTGTAACCCACAACCGCTGACACAGGATTACCTGGCAGCCCAAATACAGGCTTGTGACAAGCCTCGGCAAAAACCAGGGGCTTACCTGGTTTCATGGCCAGACGCCACAGATGAATCTTGCCACCAAGAGCTTGCAAGGCGGGCTTTATATGATCGTGATCACCTACCGATACCCCTCCACTGGTCAGGAGCACATCACACTGATCGAGAGCCTGCTCCAGACAGCGTGTGGTCCTTTCCAGGTCATCGGCTATGAGAGGGAAAACCACCGGCGTGGCGCCTGAGCGCTGAAGGAGGGATCGGAGCAAAAGGCGATTGGACTCGTGGATCTGGCCAGGTAACAAGGGTTGGCCTGGTTCCACCAACTCGGTGCCAGTGGCCAGGATA
>JALRAZ010000125.1 GCA_023257935.1 Verrucomicrobiota bacterium | reverse complement strand
GACCTGCATCTCTACGAAGGGCAGAAACACGGTTTCTTCAATCAGAATCGTTATCACCAAACCCTGCATGCAACCGATCGATTTCTTCGCTCGCTCGGCTACCTTGAAGGCCTCCCAGACATCCCTCACCAGGAACCCTCGGATCCCTGATCAAACGGCCTAGTGGCGAAAGTGGCGGTTGCCCGTCATGACCATGGCGAGACCACGTTCATTGGCTGCCGCAATCACTTCATCATCCCGCACCGAACCACCAGGCTGAATCGCTGCTGTAGCGCCGGCTTCAGCAGCCGCGACCAAACCATCGGCAAATGGGAAGAAGGCATCACTGCAAACAACACTGCCATCCAGCGACAAGCCGGCCTCGCCAGCCTTCCAAACAGCAATCCGACTGGCATCAACACGACTCATCTGCCCGGCTCCCACGCCCAGAGTCTGCTGGCTACCAGCGTAAACAATGGCATTGGATTTCACATGCTTGACCACCCGCCAGCCAAAAAGCAATGCCTCCCACTCCGAGGCCGATGGCGATCGATCAGTGACCACCTTGACTTGAGAAGCATCGATCATCTTCTGGTCAAAGGATTGCGCCAGATAAGAGCCTGCTCCGACGGCCCGGACCTGCCAACCTTGCTGAATTTGAGCCTGATTGGCCTTGATCAGCCGTAGGTTTTTTTTCTTCCCGAGGATTTCCATGGCTTCGTCGGTAAAACTGGGAGCCACGATGACCTCGCTGAAAATACCCGCAATAGCCTGAGCGCAGGGCCCATCCAGAGGCGCGTTACAGGCAATAATCCCACCAAATGGGGCCTGCTTGTCGGTCGCAAAGGCCTTATCCCAAGCTTCAAGTAGGTTGTCACCCTGCCCCACTCCGCAGGGATTGGTGTGCTTCAGGATGGCAAGGGTTGCTGCATGACCCTCAAATTCGCCGATCAGACTCTGTGCTGCAGTCAGATCCAGAATATTGTTATAGGAAAGTGCTTTGCCATGAAGCTGCTCGAAAAAGCGATTGAAGTCCCCATACAAAGCCGCCTGTTGATGGGGATTCTCACCATACCTGAGTTCTTGAGCCTTAGCGGCATGAATGAGCACCCGTCCAGGCGTGGCCGAAGCAGCACCTTCATCCTCGCTGAGTTGATCAAACGCTTGCTGGAGGTGGTTGGCAATGGCAGCGTCATAGGCAGCAGTGTGGGCATAAACCCTGGCAGCCAGAGATCGCCTCAGAGCCAGACTTGTCGCCCCATCTTGGGCAATGGCCTCACCGACCTGCTGGTAATCCGCCGGGTCAACCACCACAGTCACGCTCTGATGGTTCTTCGCCGCGCTACGCAACATGGAAGGCCCCCCAATATCGATATTTTCGATCGCTTCCTCCAAGGTCACGTCCGGTTTGGCAATAGTCGCCTCAAAAGGATAGAGATTGACCACAACCAGATCAATCGGGTTGATGGCGTGTTCTTTGACCGTATCGCAATGCTCTGGGTTATCCCTTAAATAAAGCAGGCCTCCGTGTACCTTGGGGTGAAGGGTCTTGACCCTACCATCAAGCATTTCAGGAAAACCTGTGTAATCACTCAATTCAATCACCTCAAACCCTGCCTCCCGGATTGCTCGGGCGGTTCCTCCAGTAGAAATCATCTCAACCCCCGCAGCAGAGAGTTGCTGGACAAATGGCAGGAGTCCCGATTTATCGGAAACCGAGATCAACGCTCGTCGAATCTTCGTCATCATTGTGATTCCATGAAACAGGAGACCTCCAAGGCAGGTCAATGGACAAAATTCGGGGATTGACCAATGATCCGACCTCCAAGACAGTACCGGGCGAATTTCATGAGCACTGACCCTACAAAACAATCTGTTGAACCCGAGAACCTTGCCAAGCCAAGTCAGGGAGATCTGGAAGCAATCAACCATTTACGTGAGCTCTACCAACAGATGTCCAAGGAGCTGAGCAAGGTGATCATCGGTCAGCAGGACGTGATTGAGCGCTTGCTTATCTGCATCCTAGCGCGGGGGCATGCGCTCCTGATGGGCGTTCCTGGGCTGGCCAAGACAACCATCATCAACGCCCTATCGCAGGTCATGTCACTGGATTTCAATCGGATCCAGTTTACCCCAGATCTCATGCCCAGTGATATCACTGGAACGGAAATCCTCCAGGAGACCGATCAGCCGGGCAAGCGAGCGTTCGTGTTCACCAAAGGTCCCATTTTTGGCAACATCATTTTGGCGGATGAAATCAACCGTACCCCGCCAAAAACGCAGTCAGCACTCCTGGAAGCCATGCAGGAGCATCGTGTCACAGCCGCCGGCCGCATCTACCAATTACCCTCTCCGTTTTTCGTTCTGGCCACCCAGAATCCCATCGAACAGGAAGGTACTTATCCATTACCCGAGGCTCAGCTGGATCGCTTCATGTTTTTCATTCATGTCGACTACCCTTCGGCTGCGGAGGAGAAACAAATCGCCCGTGAAACAACAAGTAAGAATGCCCCGACGCTTGAAAAGCTTATCGGAGCTGAGGAAATAAAGCTCTTTCAAGAGGTGGTTCAGAGAGTGCCCGTGCCGGAGCACATTTATGATGCTGCGGTTGAAATGGTGCGCCAGACTCGCCCAAATTCCGAGGAAGCCCCTGACTTTGTCAAACAATGGGTCAGCTGGGGAGCCGGGCCAAGAGCCATTCAATACCTAATCAAGGGCGCCAAGGCGCGTGCTGTTCTCAAAGGCAGCTACATGGTTCGATTCGAGGACCTTGAGGCAGTTGCCCAGTCGGTCCTGGCTCATCGAATCCTCACGAACTTCCAGGCACAAGCCGAGGGGCGGACCAGCCGCACGGTGATCGAATCCCTGCTCGAACTTCAGGTTAAGAAAGCGTAGCCCCGCGCCTACCTTGACGATGTTCCTATGACGGTGAATTGGGAAATAGCACTCAAGGCCAAACGCCATGGATGACCCTCAAGCTACCAGTCGTTCTCTGATCGACCCTGCCATCACCGCCAGGATGGCAGTTCAGCCCCTGGTGGCTCGATTTCCCATGGAAGGCACGGTATCGGGCATGCATCGAAGCCCTCATCGAGGTTCAAGCGTCGAATTCGCAGAATATCGACAGTATGTACCTGGGGACGATCTGCGGCGACTGGATTGGAGGGTTCTAGGGCGAACCGATCGTTACTACCTCAAGGAATTTGAGGCTGAAACCAACTTGCGCTGCTATTTCGTCATCGATTGCAGTGGTTCGATGAAATTTTCTAGTCATGAGGTCACCAAACTGGACTACGCCATCAAGCTCATTGCTCACCTGGCCTACCAGGTCATCGGACAGGGGGACGCCGCAGGCCTGGTGAGTGTCGGCCCTCGTATCATCACGGAGATCCCGCCCAAGCGATCACCATCCCATTTGCAACTGATCTTGGACCAACTGCAGCAAGTCAAAGCCAAGGGGGAAACGGGATTAAGTGACACCCTTCATGAACTGGCTGAAAAAGCTAAAAGACGCGCCTTGGTTTTAGTATTTTCTGATTGCTTCACCGATCTGGAGCCTCTGATCAACAGTTTTCAGCACCTAAGATTTCAGAAGCATGATGTGGGCTTATTTCATATCCTGGACCCACAGGAAATGAGTTTTGACTTTGACCGCCCCATCCGATTTGCCGATCTGGAGAGCTCCTTCAGCATGGTGACCGAACCGTCGATGGTCCGCGAAGCCTATCTCGAACAATTCCGACAGTTTCAATCTGGCCTCCAGAAAGGCTGCCACGAATGCAATGGTGACTACCGCAGTGTCATGACTCATCAACCAGCTGGACAGGTATTGGGTGATTTCCTGGTCGACCGAGCCAAAGCTCTTTCGATCCGATAAGGTCGTGAGCATCATGCCAGCAACCACGAAGCAAAGAATCCTAGAATGACTTTCCTCCAGCCTTTGCTTCTCTATGCCCTGCCTCTGGCGCTGTTGCCGGTCATCATTCACCTGCTCAACCGCCTGCGTCACCGCACTCAAGCATGGGGTGCGATGCGATTTCTAGTCGCCGCATCCCGCAGTTCGGTCAATCGAGCCCGGCTCAAGCAATTCCTTATCCTGCTCTTGCGCACCCTCGCAGTGTTGATGCTTATCCTTTTCTTGGCTCGACCGCTGACCGGGGGCTGGATGGGGTGGGCCTTTGCCTCAGCCCCAGATACAGTGCTCATTCTTCTGGATCGTTCAGCCAGTATGGACACTCGTTTGGCAGGCACCTCTCTGACTCGAAGGGAGCAGGCGCTCCAACGCATTCAGCAAGCAGCCGAGCCCTATCAAGGCGTTTCCAATTTCGTTTTGATTGAAAGCGCTGGTGCCACAGCACAATCTTTGGCTCAAATCGATCAGATCGCTGACCATGCCCTGGCATCATCGACGGACACCACCACGGATATGCCGTCCCTGCTTCAGCGCTCGGTTCAATGGCTAAGCGACAACCAGGCTGGCACCACCGAAATTTGGATTGCCTCGGACCTCCAACGCTCAAATTGGTATCCTTCAGATGATCGCTGGCAATCAACCATGCAACAATTCGAAGCATTACCCCAGACCGTTCGCTTTCGCTTGTTAGCGGTCAACGAGCAAACAGAAGTCGATACCAGCATTCAGTTAGCCGATGTTGCCTTGCTTAGGAAGCAGGGTCAGGAACGCTCTCTTCGGATCACGACTGACTTCACACAATCATCCGGAACAGGGGAAAACCTGAATGCCATACGAACCATCAACGGTTTGAGCTCTTCGGTTGAAATCCCCATGCAAGGCTCAGCATTACGTTGGCAGGATCTTTGGAGTCTTGGCAGTGGCAACGAACAGGGCTGGGGAAGTCTTACGCTCGCTGCAGACGGCAATCTCAATAACAACGCTCTGTATTTTGTCTTTGGCCAAGATAGGCCCAATCAGGCGCTAGTGATCAGCGATCAAGCCTATGATGGAAGCGTGCTTGCCCTGGCTTCAGGCCAGGCTACAGCAACCGGATGGCAAGCCTCTGAAATCAGGCGACCTGGCCCCTCTGCACTCAGCAATCTAGAGGAAGTTTCACTCATTATTTGGCAAGGCCCTTTGGCCCAAGATCAGGCCGCCTCCACCCTGCAGTCTTTTGCCTCGGAAGGTGGGGTCGTCCTTTGCTTCCCACCTTCAAAATCACAAGAGCAAGTCACACCCTTTGCGGGCGTGCGTTGGGTCGAATCAGAAATGGCTTCTACGGACCAGAGCTTTGCCATTGGCAGGTGGGATCAGGAGACCGGGCTTCTGTCCGACACGGCAGAGGGATTTCGTCTTACGGTGGATCAACTTGAGGTGATTCAGCGTCGAAGAATTCAGCATACAGGCAAGGTCATCGCAGCTTTTGCCGATGGGGAACCGCTGCTCATTCAGCAGATCATAGGGCAGGGTTCCATCTACTTCATGACCACACTGCCTCACCCCAACTGGTCTGGGCTAGATCAGGGAACCGTCTTGCTTCCTCTCATCCAACGAGCACGCTTGCAGGGTGCCAGAAGGCTTGAACAAACTTATTTCTGGACTTGTGGTGATGTGAGCCAACCTGAGCTGGAAGCGGGTTGGCTTCCCGTGGAGGAGGGATCAGAAAAGTCCATCACTGAACAAGCTGGTGTCTACCGTCAGGGTGATCGGCTGGCTGCAGTCAATATTCCGAGTGCGGAATTTCTCCCTGAGCTGGCGAGCGGGGAGGAAATACAAGCGCTTTTTAAAAACGTATCCATGCAGCTATTTGAGGAAACCACAACCCGAGGAGAGACAGACCTGCAAAGTGAGGTATGGCGTGTGTTTCTTGGCTGCATGCTGGCTTTCCTGTTGATCGAAAGCTGGTTGATGATTTCTGGACCGGGCAGCACGGCACATCTGGCTGCTAGCCAAGGTGGCTTGAGGCCTCAAACAAGGAGCGCTGCATGAATCATTGGCAATTCTCCATCACCCCATTATTGACGGTAAGCCTGCTTTGCCTTGGCTTGCTAGCCAGCTATTTTTCCTGGCGTATATGGGTGCAGAATGGACGCTCAAGAAGAATCCTTCTGCTGGAGGGTTTTCGTTGGCTGATCATGCTATTGCTCCTAGTCACCTTATTGAGACCTGAGAGGGTCAAACTGATTGAATGGGAAGAGGAACCTGCGGTGGTCGTCCTCAATGATCTCTCGGGAAGCATGAACACAAGGGATGTGTTTTCAACCAACTCGGTTATCACTCGAGGTGCTTGGGTGTCCCAAATGCTCCAAAATAAGATTTTTTCGCCACTGGAGGCTAATTCAAGGGTTTTGACCAGTGGCTTTGGCACTCCTCCCGAAGTAGCTGAGGGAGATACCGCCTCATGGGTCGAAGGGACCGATCTTAACGAGGCGCTCGAATCTGCCATGCGTCGTGAGTCAAACCTCAAGGCTGTTGTGTTGCTTAGCGATGGCGACTGGAACCTGGGCGACTCCCCGACCCTTGCCGCCTCAATGTATCGCAATCGAGGTATCCCCATCTTTACGGTCGAAGTTGGGCAGGACACTCCCCTACCGGATATCGAATTAGAATCCGTCAGCGCCCCATCCTACGGGTTACTTGGTGAACAGATTTCGTTACCTTTCCAAGTCTTCAACCGCATGAGCGTGGATCAAACGATGGTCGTTCGTCTCATGGATGGAGACCAAGAAGTGGCTCAAAAGGAAATTCAGGTTGCTGGCCTCTCTGACATTCAGGAAACCTTGGTGTGGTCGCCGCAGGAAATGGGAGAACGTTCCCTGCGTCTCGTATTACCAATCCAGCCCGGGGAGGCACTGGAGGACAACAATACCAAGGATTTTACAGTCAATGTCCGCATGGAGACACTCAAAGTATTGGTCATCGACTCCTATCCCAGGTGGGAATACCGCTACTTGCGCAATGCACTGGAACGTGACCCCGGAGTCGAGATGGATTGTCTGCTCTTTCACCCTCAAGTGGGAATGGGCGGAGGAAACCGATACCTCTCAAATTTTCCCGACAGCAAAGACCTCATCGCTCCCTATGATGTCATTTTTCTGGGTGATGTGGGCGTTGAGCCCGGCCAGTTGAGCAAGGAAGATGCCGAGCTGATCAAAGGCCTGGTGGAGCAGCAAGCAGCTGGACTGGTCCTCATGCCTGGTCGTAAAGGGCACCACGCCAGCTGGGTTGGCAGCCCACTGGAAGACCTCATTCCTGTTCAATTTGATCTGAATCAACCTGAGGGCACCGGGCTTCAGAGCGAATCCAGGTTGGCACTCACTCGGCTTGGAAGCGGTCACTGGTTAACACGTTTTGACCTGTCAGCTGAGCGCAATACCGAGCTTTGGCGCCAGTTACCTGGCTTTTACTGGTCTACCTCGGTGGAGAAAAGCCGTCCCGGTTCCGAAGTGCTGGCAGTGCATGATTCCCTCCGAAACAACTGGGGACGCATGCCCCTGCTGGTTATCCGACCTCATGGAACGGGGAAAGTCCTTTTCATGGGCACCGACAGTGCTTGGAGATGGCGTCGAGGGGTTGAAGACCTTTACCATTACCGATTCTGGAGTCAGGTCGTTCGATGGATGGCCCATCAACGTCATCTTTCAGGCAATGAGGGCATCCGACTCACACTCACCCCCGAAAAACCTGAAGTGGGACAGCGCATATACCTCAATGCCATGGTCTTAGATCGTAGCGGTTACCCGCTTCAGGAAGGCCGTGTTCAGGCAACGCTGACGACGCCCCAGGGCAGGATTGAAAGCCTTGAAATGGAGGCCGAAGAGGGCGGCTGGGGCGTTTTCCGCTCAACGATCCAGGCAAGGGAAGCAGGCCTGCACGCCATTCAAATTCAGTGCAGTGAGCAAGACCGTCTGCTTGACACACGATTGGAGATTCTTCGCCCTGTGGTTGAAAAAATCGGCCAGCCAAGCCGCGGTGACGTCTTGCAAGAGATCGCCCGTATTGCTAGAGGCCAGGCTGTGAACACCGGATCCATTCAGGATTTGATCAATCAAATCATCGTTTTACCAGAACCCAGGCCTGTTGAATGGCGTTTCAGGCTTTGGGCTCACCCGGCATGGGGTAGTGTGCTGCTACTCCTGTTGGCTATCTACTGGATTGCGCGCAAATATTACGGCATGGTCTAAAGTCTTCAAATCAAGCGGTAGATCGACTCAGTGAGGGCATTTGACGAAGGGAGACAACTCAAGCATGATCAAAAAGGTGGATTCACTCAAACGCATTGAAGCGCATCAGCTTCCGAAGCGTCTCAGAGAGCAGTTTGACCTGCTCAGGGCGAGGCTTTGGCGTGTGGAGCTGGCCATCAGCCTGATGGGAATTCTGCTGAGCATCCTCGCTTCCTTTTTATTGAGCTTTTCCTTGGACCGATGGCATGACACATCAAGCTCCATCCGTAGCCTCCTGGTTTTGGCCAGCTTAGCGGGCGGTGGTTTGTCTGCCGCCTGGTGGTGTTGGAGATGGATTCTGGCTCCTAGAGGTCTAGGAGATTATTCACGCTTGGTTCAGCGGAAATATCGCATCCTTGGCGACCGGCTTCTTGGTGTCGTGGAATTAAGCAATGAAGAGGCATCCTCCACGGGCCATTCAGAGGAACTTTATCGCGCCGCCGTGGATCAAGTCGAATGGGATGTCCGATCCTTTGCTTTTGACAGGGCCGTTCCCACATTGGGTCTGCATCGCCTAGGCCTCCTTTCATGCTTGCTTGCATTCATCACCCTGGCCCTTGGGGTGGTTTTCCCTGGAGCCTCTCGCAACGCATGGGCTAGATGGTTGCAGCCGCAAGCGGCCATTGAGCGTTACACACTGGTGCAGCTGGACCTGGAAAAGGAGACTTACCTCATGATACGAGGAGAGCCTTTTGCCGTTGGGGCCAAGGTAAGCTATGCCTCTTTTTGGCAACCCACCCAGGTCACTGCCGTGCTGGATTCTGGTTACCAAGTCGAAGGGGAAGTGGTCAATGGAAGCATCAACCTGGAGATCCCGGGACAATTCAAGGAAACCAGTCTATCTTTACTCCTCGGAGATACTTCGGCCACCGCACCGATTAAACCGATTCTTAGGCCAGCACTTAGTCGTCTAAATGCCGAGGTTGCAATGCCTGCTTACCTCGGGCTGCCCAAAACATCGGCTGACCTTCAGTCCGGCAGCTTGAACCTTCTGGAAGGGTCGAAAATCTTGATCACCGGTCAGGTGACGCGAGAACTTGAATCAGTCCAGATACAATGGGGAGATTCAAAGAGCCCGTCAGTGAAGATTGAAGGTGATCGCTTTAACACACCTTGGCTAGACACCGATAATGTCTACAGCGCCACTCTGGAATGGCAGGATCATCTCGGGTTTCGACAGGCTCGCCCCTGGCAACTCTCGATCAGGCAACAGAATGATCAAGCTCCGACCATTCAATTCCCAGACCTGTTTCGGGAGATGGCTATCCTGGAAACCGAAGCCCTTGAACTTAAAACTCGAGTGGCTGACGACTACGGAGTGCAGGATTTCGGGGTTCTCTGGAAAAGCCTCAATGGTATCGAGCCTTCGGAAGAAACCCTGCGATTGGACTTTAGCGACACCTCTCTGCACCGCGCCCAGAAAGAGCTGAGCGTCTCCTTCTATTTCAGCCCCAACCTTTATGGCATTGCTCCCGGAGATGTGGTCGAACTCTTCGGACAAGTCACCGATTACTACCCAGAGAGGGAACCCTCGCTGACACCTCTATACAGAATCCACATTGTTAGCTCGGTTGAACATGCTGAGCGCATACGTCAGCAGCTGGAGTCGCTGATGACCGAAATCGAGGATGTTTCCAGATTGGAACAGTCCATCGCGGACGCAACCAGGGAAACGCTGGACAACCTTTCAGCCTTGAGCCCAGAGGATATTGCCAGACGCACCGAGGATCAGGCGAGCGATCAGGAGCTCAATGCGTCCCATCTGGCTGAACTAGCTCAGCGTGGCATGGAAACGCTTAGAGAAGCAATGCGCAACCCAGCCTTTTCCAATGAAATGATGTCCGAATGGACCCAGACACTCAGCGAAATGGAACAATTGGCTGATCAAACCATGCAAGAGGCAGCCCAGGCACTGCAAGAAGCAGCTTCACCCGCAGAAGGGCAAAAAGGCTCCCCTGCACAACCGTCTCCTTCATCACCCCAATCACCCCAATCGCCCCAATCTGCCTCCTCACCTCAGCAACAGGCACTGCAGGAAGCGCAGGAAAAGGAGCAGCAAGTATTGGAGGCACTTCAGGACCTTCAAGCCATGGTTAATGAGGGCCTGGACGAACTACAGGCCATGACCCTGGCACAGCGCCTTCGTGGGTTGAGTCAGACAGAGCTAGAACTGGAATCCACCTTGATGGACGGAGCGGAGCAAACGCTGGGTCTTTTTAACGACGAACTGCCACCTCGCTGGCGAGCGCTTCACGAAAAACTGGGAGAGACTCAGGAAGAAACAGCGGGCAAGACGGGTGAACTGCAAGAGGAGATTGGTCGTTTTTTTGAGAGAACCCAGCAAGATCCCTATGGTGAGGTCTCCGATGCAATGATAGCAAGTCAGGCCGTGGAGGGGCTCAATGCCACCCGCTCCATGATCCTAAAAAACATTACCATGGATGCTGCCGATCAAATCGCATCCTGGGCAGAACAGTTTGCAGCGTGGGCTACTTTGCTTGAGCCTGAAGAAGAGGAAGGCGAAGCCGCCGGTGGGGGTGAAGGTGAGGGCGGTGGCCAAAAGGAACAGGATCTTACCGAACAGCTCATGGCCCTTCTCAGAATGCGTGAAAGTGAACTCAATCTGCGCATGCGAACCCGCCTCCTTGACCGGCCCTCCCAAAAGGATGATTCCAAGGTCACAGCTACCGGCGATCTTTCAACGCAACAATATCAGCTTCAAGAATCCCTACAGGAAATACAGGATGCTATCCCATTGCCATTCATGGACCCCGTATTCGAGGAAATCCGAGGACACATGGGTAACGCAGCCGATGGTCTTGCAAGAGGGAATACCGGCAAGGACGTGGTGGAGGCCGAAACGCAATCCATCAACACCTTGACCGATGCCATCAACCTGCTCAATGAGCAGGCACAGAAGAACGATCCTTCATCCTCGGCCAGCCAGTCCATGTCATTCATGATGCAGATGATGATGGCGAGTCAATCCATGGGGCAACAGCCAAATAGCCAGCAAGATGGTGGGAACACTTCAGGAGGCGACACCAATCGGCAACCAGGAGAAACTTCAGGCAACGACCAAGGCGATGCACCGGAATCACGCACGGTTTCCAAGGGGAGTGGTCAGGCATTCAACCTTCCGGCGGAGTTTCGTCAATCCTTCGAGCTCTACTTCCAGCAACTGGAACAACTCCCCTCTCCCCAAAACACCGTATCAGGGGCCACACCGTGAAGAGTCCTTATACCACTCCATCCAAGTTTGCAGCGGTTTACCTCATGCTCACCCTCTTGAGCATTGGCCTGCAGGCACAGCAACTGTTCACCGATCAATTCGATCTGGCTGCCTCAGAGGTGGATCGACTCTACGTCAAAGGCTTGCAATTCCTGGCAGCCTCACAAAGCGACCAGGGAAACTGGTCAGATCGGCCCTATGGGATGGAACCGGGTGTGGTCGGCCTGGCGTTGGTCAGTTTGCTAGCTCATGGAGATGATCCCAATCATGGTCCCTATGCAATCACCATCAAACGAAGTCTCGATTTCATCCTCTCCGAACAAAATCAGCAAACTGGCTACATCGGTAGGACCATGTACAATCACGGATTCGCCACCCTATCGCTGGCCGAAGCCTATGGAGCTGTCATGGATGAACGTATTGGCCCGGCCCTCAAACGCGCTATTGGGCTGATCCTTGAATCACAGAGTCAAAACCCAAGTCATGCATGGCGCTACTCCCCTGAGAGTCAAGATGCCGATACCACCGTCAGCGGCGCGCAAATGGTTTCTTTGTTTGCCGCTAGGAATGCTGGGCTCTCAGTACCCCAGGAAGCGATCGAACAGGGCATTGAATATTTTCTATCATGCCAAACCAAAGATGGAGGTTTTGGCTATACTTCGGCATCGGGAGCCAACAGTCCCAGAACCGCCATTGGTTGCCTCGTCTTGGCTCTGGCAAAGCGCAAGGACACACCCGCCTTCCAGTCGGCCTTCGGTTATCTTAAGAAAGCCAGTCAATCGAATAATTATTACCATTATTATCTCTACTACGGAGCCCAGGCCTTCTTCCATGCCTCCCCGGAAGAATGGAACCGGTGGAATCAGGAAAATATCACCGCCCTCAAACAATCCCAAAATCCTGATGGTAGCTGGGATGGTCAGTTCGGCACCACTTTCAGCACGGCAGCTTCACTCCTTTCCATGGCACTCAACTATCGTTTTCTGCCCATTTATGAGCGTTGATGTTGCCAACAAAACCCTATCAAGGATCTTGAATTGGCAGCGCTGCTTACTCAGTGTCACCATTGCCTCCTGCTTGAGCATGTTCGCTCAAGAATCCATCCCAGACAACCCAGGTGAGGCTATCACTGAAATGATCGAGTTGATGGACGGGTCTACGCTCCATGGGTTCACCAGAGGTCTCAGTGGGGACCAGGGATTAACCTGGCAACATCCACTTGCAAGCAATGAGGTTACTTTCGATCTTACCAACCTCTCCCGACTAAGACTCAACACGATGGGCTTGGTTCGAGCCGAACGGCAACCGGACTGCCGTTTCGAATTCAGTAATGGCGACTTGATCTATGGCAACCTTCTGGCCCTTGGAGAAGAAAGCGTGGAACTGGAGACCTGGTTTGGAGGTCAACTCAACACACATCGCAGTGCTCTC
Source organism: Verrucomicrobiota bacterium (assembly GCA_023257935.1). Lineage (GTDB taxonomy): Bacteria > Verrucomicrobiota > Verrucomicrobiia > Limisphaerales > AAA164-E04 > UBA7971. The sequence goes on along the minus strand of JALRAZ010000125.1, from coordinate 4,498 downwards.
CGTCGTATCGCTTTTCTCAAGACAGGTTATAAAGTGATTTACGAAGGCCCCAACAACCTCACCGAATGGGAGCTAGGTGCTGGGCAGAACGGCTGGAGCTATCAAGACGTATCGCTTAAAATCAAAAGTCGTGGCGTCATCGGACGTGATTTCGGACTCAAGGACTCGGTCAACCTCAGTTTTGACCTGAAGTGGGAACAACCCTACCAGCTGAGCGTGACGCTCTTTACTGATACCTACAATCGATTTGACTACCGACAGGGGTCTTACATCTTTTTCCTGAGCCCACAATTTGTCTCTTTTCAACGGGTTCAGCCGGGCACCGGAGTCCTCACCCTGGGACAATCTCGCATTGAATCTCTCAATGGTCGTAGTGAAGCCCGCTTCAGTATCCGAGCTCATCGAGAAAGCTCACGGTTCGTGGTCTATATCAACGATGAACCCATTGGGAATTTCCGAGACAACCGAGGTTTTGTGGCCGAAGGCAGTGGTATTTCCTTCTCATCTCAACTCAGTAGCTCGTCCTTTGCCCTCAGCAACCTTTTGGTCACAGAATGGGATGGAAGCGATGAGGAACAAGAGGAGGATCTAGTGCTTGGAGAGCGAGATGTCCTCTCCCTGGTCAATCAAGACCGCCCAAAGGGTCGTGTGGTTTCTATCCGCGATCAATCCATTGAGTTCCTACTGCGAGAAGAAAGAGCCATTCGGTTGCCCATGGAAAGGGTCAAGCAAATCCAGTTTAACCAGACGGATCAGACTACTCATCAAACGGAAACGCACCCTTCCCGGGTCAGGGCCCATTTTGCAGGAGGCGGCAGCCTATCCTTTGATCTCCTTTCCCTTGAAGAGGATTTGCTCAATGGAAAAAGCAGTACTTTTGGTCCTCTCTCATTCCGGAGCGATTCAATCCGGCAGATAGAATTCAATCTGAATCACCAATCACTTCACAAAGATGATGCAGCCGATGCAATCTGGATTCTGGAAGACAACCCTTAATTTGGTCCATTTCCTGTTCCTGTCTTCGCTTGTCGCTCTCAGTCAGGAATCGAGTCAACCGGACACCGATAGCCTTGGGTTGGTAGCCGATCCCCTGCCCTCAGAACCTGTCATCCGTCCCATCACGGTCGATACCATCCATTTAAGCAATGGCGATCAACTCTCAGGAAATCTGGTTCAATTTGACTTCCCCGGAATCACACTGTGGGATAGGAAGGACATCCAGACCCCTTTTGCCTTTGATTCATCGGCTATTGAGGAAATCCGACTTGGAGACCGCCCCGCTCAACAAAGCGCATGGGTACCTTCGATCACCTTGCGCATGAGTAACGGTGACCAGGTTTCTGGACGACTGGAGCATCTGTCGGAAACCACCCTGCAGCTAGCGACCCATTACGGCAAGAATCTGAGTCTCCCTGCTGATCAAATCCAGTGGGCAGTCATGCATCATGACGATCAAGGCATCCTCTATGCCGGCCCGACGGGGCTGCAGGGATGGACCATGGGTGAGGTGAATACAGCTCAGCTGGAAGGAGGTCAATGGGCATATCGTAACGGGGCCTTCTACGCCACCAAGGCTGCTTCGATAGCCCGAATGATCGGTATGCCAGATCGAATGCAGATGGAATTTGACCTTGAGTGGAAAGGCTCCCTGAACATTGCCGTCGCCCTTTACACGGACTACTTACAGCCAGTCAGCCTAGCCGAAAAGGATTCGGAACCAGATTTCGGCGGCTTTTACAGTCTTCAGTTGACCAGCTATGCGGTGAATGTCCTGATGGTCAAACAAAAGGAACCCCTCCAATACCTGGGGATGACCCAAACACCCGTGTTCCGCCAGGGGCAAAGGGCTCATGTTGATGTCCGCACCAACAAGGCCGACCACAGCATCAGTCTCTTGGTCAATGGGATTCTGATTAAACGCTGGGTCGACCAAGGTGGTTTCGCAGGAGAGGGCAATGGCATCAGGTTAGTGCATCAGGGACAGGGTTCGGTAAGACTTAGCAATCTCAAGCTCAAGCCTTGGGATGGCCGATTTGAGTCGCCACCTACCAATCGCGTTCAATCCAAAACAGACCTGTTAACCCTTCGTAATGGGGACAAGCTGGTGGGCCGAGTGAGCCAGGCTACCCAATCAGCTGTTGAGTTCATGATAGGCGAAACGGCTACGCAGACTCCGTGGGAGCGAGTTGAAAAAATCGAGTGGGGTGGTGTGAGTGATACTTTGAGGCCCCTGAAGCAGGGTGAGGCCAGAGCACATCTGTTAGGGGGGGATCAATTGACTATCAATCTGCAACGAATCCAAGGGCATCAGCTACACTTCACCAGCCCATTTTATGGGGAATCAGCCCTAGAAATTAGATGTTTTGAGCGATTGGATTTCAAAGAACAGCCCAATATTGCCCCCCAAACAACCAACGCCCCCAAACCGTGATGGCACCAGAAGGATCTTTCGCTCAGCGTCTAGAGGGTCTGCAAGAACGCCTGATCCAGGCCTGCGATCGGGTTGGACGTGACCCCAAGGAGGTGACCCTGTTAGCCGTTAGCAAGGGGCACAGCATGCAGGCTATTGAGGAAGCATCCCAATGCGGCCTCAATTGTTTCGGTGAAAACAAGATCCAGGAGGCGAAGCTCAAGATCAGTCAGGCAGCCCCTCATTTCCAGTGGCATTTTATTGGGCACTTGCAAACCAACAAGAGCCGAGATGCTGTGCGCCTTTTCCACCTGATTCACGGCGTCGATTCGATCAAGCTGGCTGAATCGCTTCAGGAACAATGCGCCAAACAGGCAAGGACAGCGCGAGTCTTACTCGAAGTCAACATCTCAGGTGAAGCGACAAAGCACGGATTCACACCCAACCAGATCAAGGATGAGCTTGAGGCGATCAACACGCTGGATCGCCTGGAAATTCATGGATTCATGACCATGGCCCCTTGGACTCCTGAACCTGAAAAAACGCGACCTGTCTTTCAGGCAATGCAACGTTTGCGAAGGGATTGTGAAGACCTGATGGGGGTCCCCTTCCCGATCATGAGTATGGGTATGAGCAACGATTTCGAGGTCGCTGTAGAAGAAGGATCGACTCTAATACGACTAGGCACTGCTTTATTTGGCAAGCGATCATACGCTACTAGCAGGAAAGACTCGGGCGCATGAAGGCAGCGGTGCTGCATCAAATAGGGCAACCCCTTGTTCTGGAGACAAGTCATGAGTCTGAGATCCCCCACGGCGAAGTCCAGATTCGGTTGAAGGCAGCCGCGCTCAATCGTCGTGATTTTTGGATCACCCAAGGACTCTATCCCAAGATCAAGCTACCGGCGATCCTTGGATCGGATGGAGCAGGTGTGGTCACTGCCCTGGGCGCAGGGGTCGACCCGTCTTGGTTGAACCAAGAAGTCATGCTTTATCCAGGGTTGCATTGGGGGGATGATCCCAGAGTACAATCCCCGAACTTTCAGGTCCTTGGCATGCCCAGGCCAGGCACCCTGGCAACCCATACGTGTGTGCCCGTTTCCTGCCTCTATCCCAAACCCAAAGCATGGACTTTCCAGGAAGCCGCGGCCCTTCCCTTGGCGGGCGTTACAGCGTGGCGGGGGCTCTTCACACAGGGTCATCTCATCCCAGGGCAAACCCTTTGGATTACCGGTATCGGTGGTGGCGTGGCCCTGCTAGCAATGCAATGGGCGCTGGCTGCAGGCGCCAGAGTCTGGGTGACCAGCGGTTCCCATTCAAAACTCCAGCAAGCCATATCAATGGGAGCACAAGGCGGTGTCATCTACGGACAGGAGGCTTGGGCCTGCGATTTATCCGACCAGAGTGGCCCGCCCGATCTGATTCTAGATGGCTCAGGAGGCAAGGATCATGACCCCATGCTGGAAGCACTGAAACCTGGAGGGCGCTTGGTTCAGTATGGCGCCACCACGGGCTCACCTCGGTCCTTGAACTTGTTTAAATTATTCTGGAAGCAAATTACCTTGCAGGGCTCTACCATGGGATCCCGAGAGGAGTTTGAATCCATGATGCAGTTTGCTTGCCTACACCAGATCAGGCCAGTCATTGATTCGACTTGGTCCTTGGAGGACTGCCAAGCCGCTATCAATCATCTGGCAAATGGCCACCAATTTGGCAAGGTGATGGTTCAGTGCGCATGACACCTCTGAAGAGCCAGCCTCCTGGCCTGCTCTGCTGGGTTTTTGCTGAGCAAGCCGCAATGCGTGCTCAGATTCGCCCTAGCAAACCAGACGGGATCCTGCTTTAGAACAGCCCGTTACCAAGATGATGGATGGAGTGGTGAATCAACCTCGAAACCGATTTGGACTGTCCCGGGCCTCGGAGTTCGAACTTCATGGACATGCCCCATGTCGGCTGAATTTGGGGGATTTCTACCCATACGCTACGCCCATCACTCAACAAACTCACTGATTGCACCTCTAATGGGCGCTGATTGTAATGTTTGGAACCATAGTTGGCCGTACGCTTTAAATCCCACACTTCAACCTCT
>JALRAZ010000089.1 GCA_023257935.1 Verrucomicrobiota bacterium | reverse complement strand
TCCGCCAGGTGCGCCAGGTCCGCCAGGTCCTCCAGGTCCGCCAGGTCCTCCAGGTCCGCCAGGTCCGCCAGGTCCACCAGGTCCGCCAAAACCTGGGCCTCTTCCCCTTCGACCGCCTGGCCCTCCAAAGCCTCGACCACGGCCACCGCGACCCTGTGGGTTGGCCTTGATGAATTCGATAGCCTTTTCGCGCTCAGCGGCATTGAGCACACCATCCTTATCGGCATCAAATTGCTGGACGATCTCGCGATTTTGATTGCGGCCCATCATGCCCGGAGGTGGTCCGCCTGGTCCGCCAAAGCCGCCTTGTGGTGAGGGCTGGGCATGAGTGTCGATGAAAAGGAATAAACTTCCCATGATTGCCAGGGTCGTGGTCAGAGGTTTCATGGGACGAAGGATGCTGCAGGCCCTATTGGCCTGCCCAGGTTCGGTTGGGTGTTTCATGAGAAATGTTTGGGCTTGGTTTTCCAACTGCTCACTTGAAATTGAAGGATGCAGATGGCAAACGACTAATCGACTAATTCGTTCCTTTCTTTTGTAGACGACGAGCCGATTCAAAAGGTTACAAAACCCGCTATCTGATCTCATTGAACCGTTCCGGGCCCCACCTTGTAAAACAAGTCGACTTTTGGCTTAGGATTGCGCCTTATCAATGGTGCTCTTTTGCCAACAAGGGCCTAATGACCATGAAACCACGCCAACAATTGGGCCGGGTGACAGAAGCAAACGGGGCTTGCCTTGAGCTCTATGAACACGATGGTGCCTACACTATTTTGTGCGACGGGCAGGTTCTCATGGACTCCAGAACCCACGCCTCGGAATATCAAATGGGGCAGCTAGGAATGCAAGGTTGGGATTCTAGGACACCACCCCGGATATTGATTGGTGGTCTGGGCCTGGGTTACACGCTCAAGGGTGTGCTCGAAAACGCTCCGCCGGAGGCTGCGGTATGTGTTGTGGAATCCAGTCAGGCACTGGTGACATGGAATCACCGCTGGCTACAGTCCCTCAACGGACATTTACTCTCAGATCCGAGGGTATCACTCGAGGTTAAGGATGTGGGTCAGCATGTGCGTGAGGCGGGGGAGTCAGCCTATCATGTCATCCTGCTGGATGTGGACAATGGTCCTGTAGCCATGGTTGAAGCAGGTAATCGCTTTCTCTATGCCCGCTCTGGTCTTCGGGCTATTCGCAACACTTTAGCCGAAGGAGGTCGTGCGGTCTTCTGGTCTGCCAGCCAGGATGACGGCTTTGAAACCCGCCTCAGGCAAGCGGGATTTCTGGTCGAAGCGGTTCCAGCCAAGCGATATCCTTCAGCCCGCCGTGCTGCATGCGTGTTGTATGTAGCGCAAGGCAAGGACTGACTTCCCTGCGAGTAGGCATGACACGCTTTGCATGATCTGCATGAATCCAAGCTTGGCTCGACAGCTAGGCTTTGCTGGTGAGCGCGTTCTTCAACAGGAGCTTAATCTTGTTACCTTGAAAGTAAGGCTATCTGGATTAAGGTAAATTCATCTCATGAAAGGTCATTACAAGGCAAGGTCACTGACATACCATGGTTTTACCCTCATTGAATTACTGGTGGTTGTGGCGATCATAGCCATCCTCGCTGCCATGATGTCGCCTGCACTCTCCCGGGCCAAGGTCAAAGCCAAGCAAATCAGTTGCCTCAACAACCTGCGGCAGCTCCAGATGGCCCTGCAAATGTATGCGGATGATTTTAATGATCACGTGCCACCGCGTACTTCAAGCGGTGCCAATTGGATTGCTAAGCTACAACCCTACTATCAGGATCGGAGGGTTCTGGTGTGCCCCACTGATGGTCCGACGGCTAAGAGAAGTTTTGTGATCAATGGATTCAATGATTGGTTCGCTGTTCACCTGAGCAAGGAAGAATTTGAGGAGTTTCGTACTTGGCAAGGGGTTCGGAGCATGAAATTGACAGCCGTTCCCGAACCTTCCAACACCATTGTTTTTGGTGAAAAGTTCAAGGATTCCCCTCATAACCACATGGATTTTTACCAAGGTGACGGCAATGACTTCGAGGAGGTTAACCAATCCAAACACCGTGCCGGAAATCAATCCGTGGAAAGCGGTGGCTCCAACTATGCCTTTGTGGATGGAAGCGTGCGGTTCATGAAATACGGCACGACGATGGCCCCTGAAAACCTGTGGGCCGTGACCGAACAATGGCGCCCTGCTTCGCCAATGTTTCAGGCTCCGCAATAAAATTAATCCCTAGCCTTTTTCTCATGACCAAACAAAAACTCACTCTTGTCGGCCTGAGCCTGATCATTGTTTTGGGCTTTGGGATCACCTACAAAAACCTGGCCCCGGTTGCCGACGATGGTTATCGCTCGGCTCGTGAACGCGCCCTCATCAAGCGCTATGATACCAATGGAGATGGTCAGCTCGATGCTCAGGAGAAGGCAGTCATCAAACAAGAGGCGGAGGCAGAGAAAAAGCTTTGGCTGGAGCGCTTGGACTTGGATCGTGATGGGGAGATCAGCGCCGAAGAAAAGCAGGCGGCCCAAGTGAAGTTGGAGGGCGCTAAAAAGAAGGATGCCCGCAGCCAAGCGCCTCAAAAAGTGCAGCCCAAGCCCCTCATCGCCCGCTGAGGATGCCAACGACTATTCTCGCCCACCGATGATTGCCAGTTCAGCTGCTGAGGCCCAAGGCCCTCCGTTGACTTCAGAGAGGACCTTGATCTGAACGTATCTTGCCCGGGCAGGTTGGTCGAGCCGTGCGACCTGTTCCTTTCTGGTTTTACCGAAGGTGGCGACATGGGCGGGTTTGGATGGAAAGGATGCCTTGGAATCGGATAGATAAAATTCGGTTTGGGCGAAAGCTCCGTTCCAACCCCCGTCCTGACGAGCCAGGTAAACGAATCCCTCGATGTCTCGCTTTGCTCCCAAATCGATGACGAGTGTATGAGGGTGGGTTGCAAGCCCATCGCCAAAGCGGGTGTGCCAAAGGGTGCCGGACCGCCCGTCGATGGCTTGGTGGGCCCATTTGCCATTACCGCTATTCTGGCTGCTGAAAGAAACCACGGACAAACTTTCCTGAGGCAGGGTTCCTTGGGTCTGGAAAGCATGTGCCTTGGAGGCGGGGGCGGTTGAGCCTCGAGAGTTGCCCCATTTGGCCCAGCGGTCGCGCTCATGCCTGA
>JALRAZ010000494.1 GCA_023257935.1 Verrucomicrobiota bacterium | reverse complement strand
GAATTCCTACCCATACGCTGCGCCCATCACTCAACAAACTCACTGATTGCACCTCCAATGGGCGCTGATTGTAATGTTTGGAACCATAGTTGGCCGTACGCTTTAAATCCCACACTTCAACCTCTACTCGCTCAGTGTGCTCGATGAAATCGGCGTCCAGTGGATCACTGAAGGTGATTCGCATCCCGCTTTGGGTGGCTTCCATTGAGATTGGCACATGGGCTGGTTTTCCGGTGTATCGCACACGGTAAAACCCACCGGCCTGCTGTTGGTTTCCAGCCCAAGCAAACATGCCCGCAGTATAAAGTTGTCCGTTCACGGGATGGAAGCGGCCCCGCATCACACCCGTAGGAAAAGCTTCCATGGGGAGTTCGCACATGCCCCCTTGAGCCTGTCCTTGGACCAATTCGTGCGGCACAGTGTAGATTTTCCCATACCCGTAGGACAAATTGAGCAGGACTCCGTTCAAGGGTCCCCATTTTGCATCTGGCCCCACCCAGAGTAATTCAGCTGGTGATCGGTCGAAGGCATTGGTGATCCAACAGAGCGGTTGTTCCATCGCAGCATTGGAAGAATCACTCACGTTGTGATAGCCAAACATGTTTCCATAGAATCCTCCTTCTCGCACATAATTGATACGGTTTTTCGGATTCCAGTGGCCTTCCTGATCGGTCACGATCCAAGATCCATCCGGGTTGAGACACACGCCATTGGCAGCCCGAAACCCATTAGCGACAATGTCAGTCCGAGCTCCATCAGCAGTCACACGCAACAAGGTACCATGATGCGGCACCAGGGCGGTTTTGGCATGCCTAGCCGATTTGGCGTAGTAAAAATCCCCCTTGGAGTCTACCTGAAGCCCCATCGCAAACTCATGGAAATGCTCGGTAACCTGGGCATCATTGTTGAAACTTTCCACGTAATCGATTTCATCATCTCCATTGAAGTCGTGCAGCCTCGCAATTTGATCACGGCACGTGACGTAAATCGTTCCCTGATGCATTTTTAATCCGAGCGGCTGGAACAGGCCTGAACAGATCCTCCGCCACTTCAACGCCGAAGATTCGAGCCCTACCCCATCGACAAGCCAAACATCTCCCATCCACGTGCAAACCGCGGCTCGACCAGGATGATTGGGGTCAAAATCAAAACCTCCTAGGCGCATCCAAGATTCCCATGGATTGGCTGATGCATCAGGTAGCTGAAGGACGTCGACCGCGAAAGCATCCATCTCATGGCCCCTTTCCACTTGAGTTGTGATCACTTTTTGCCCGAAACGAGGCGCCCCCCCTCCTGTGAGTTGAGCAAAGTCAACCGCCCTGACCCCTTCAGCCAGCCCTCTTAGAGAAGGCTCATCTAGTCGGGAGACCAGCAAGTGCCACTGTCTTTTATTCTGAGAAGGCTCCACGACCATCTCGACAAAACCCTGACGACGTCGCAGACCTACCGTGTTATGGCCCTGGATCCATACCGCCAGATCAGGTCGATCAGGTGCCACCCGAGCCACAAGTTGCCGATTGGCCGAAGACAGCTCAAAACTTCTTACAAAAACCGGAGCATCGCCGTAATCCAAGACACTGGGATGCTCCAAAAAATTATTTTCGCCCACCGTGTACTGCACCACCACCTTTTCTCCGTGATAGTAAAGGCCTTTGTAGTGCACCCAATCACGAGGCAATGGGCCAAAGCGACGCCCATCTCGCCCCATGATTCGCTCATCCTCCCAGCTTTGCTTTTCAGGGTGCTGCCATGCTGGGGCATCTGGCATTTCAAAAGCGATATCTCCAGAAATGGAAGTATGGGTCCCGTGAGACCCATCAAAGGCAATGCCTCGCCAGTCCACGAAGGAGTCCCCGGTGTAGGCAGCCGCCACACGCATGGTATCTTCGTCGTAGACCATCCATGCCTGCCCCTTGGAAACACCCCCTTGACCAGGATCCAGACGGACATTGATGCCTTTTTGGGCAATGTTCCAATCGGATGTTTTTTTGGCATCGTTGACTTGGTAGGTCCACATCAAGGCAGGGCCAAAATCCATTTTCTGATATTGAGGTAGATCCGAAGTCTCTTGCACCGACCGTGGCTCTTGAAGCCTCAAGGGTCTGGGCAAGGATGCCAGATAAGCCGGGCTGATTTCATAATACTCCATGGGATTATGCGGACGCACCAAGGCTTCACGGATATACTGAATCACGGAATATTTTTGTCGGGGGGTGTATTGCCCCTGAGGAACCATCATCCCATAGCCATGAGTCAAGGTCTGATACATCGCATAAGGATCATGACCATTGCGAAACTGACCCTCATGGAACTTGAGCGCTGTGGGGAGAAAACCAGCTTGTTGGGCCGTTCCATGGCAAGTCACGCATAGACCTTGGTAAATTTCTTGCCCCTCGTTGAAAGTGGATTGGTCCCAGCCCGAAATGAGAGTGGCGTGATCCACCTCACTCAGAGGCTGGACCCATGCTTTGATCACATCAACCTTGCCTTCCAAGCGAGGAACGACTCCGAAACCTGCTACGCCCTCTCCCTCAAAGGTCTCCTGCGGAATCATTCCCTGCCATAATAAGTTAGGGGGATTCAGGGGCTCTTGACCGGATCCCATCCAGGCGGTTAAGGCATCATCTAATAGTCCATCCTTCCAAAAACGCACTTCCTGAATCGATCCATTTTGCCAATCCATCCCGAAATCAGAGGCAGATCGGCCAATCTTAAATCGATGAAGTGGCTCATCCTTGGCTGTCAATCCTTCTCCAAATGCCACCTGTTCCCCATCCAAAAACAAACGAGCATTCCCATCGCGCACCTGGATGACAGCGTGATGGGGTTGGCCATCATTAACTTGAGCGGCGGAATTCATGGCCCCTAGCCAACCGATGTCATAAACCAATCGTCCATCACGGATGAAAAGAGCCTTGGCATTAGGAGCCCATTTAGCATCGGTCGCACTCTTGGAAATCAGGGTGCCTTCGCCCTTGGTCTGAAAGCGCACCGACGCGGTGTAGGATGCATCCATGCGAAAAATATTTTGGGCGTCTTCCAGGGTGGACTCATATCGATTCGATTCCTTTGCAGGCAAGGCAAGGCTGAGCATCTCACGACCGTCCATGGAAGCAACCAATCGACCCTCTTTTTCAGGTAGGTGCTCGTGCTCAACGGCAAGGACATGATTACCGCTCAGCAATCGAAGGGAAACCTCGGACCCAAGGTGCAAGCGTGCTTCCTCAGTCGCAGGCAATTGATAGTGCAGAAAAAGTCGGAAATTGGCTCGAGCCGGCTCACTTCCTGAATCAGGGGACTTGAAAACAGGCACCATCAGCGCGTCCAATCGCTTGGATGGGGGATAGCCATTGGTCTGAGCCTCGAGTGCTTTGCTTGCGAGGAGGCTCATGAGTATCCAGCATGGCCATGCCAGACTCGAGAAGCCACGCGTGATCCCATCCAAAGAAGGTAAGTAGGTAGCTTGAGCGGCGTATTTGGAGATGATGTCGTTTTGGGTCATGTATCAATGGGTTAGGCTTTTCCTGCACTAACGGCCAGGAATGGCGTTTATTGTTAAAAAAGTTTTTCTAGTGAGCGACTCACAGATCCCTGGGGGTATGGCGCAGTGTGAGCATCAGACACCCTGCCAAGGCCAGCGAAAAAGACGCCAATACCAACGCCTTGCCCAGCGGCATTCGTCTGCGCTTGCAGCGCTCCAGCGCTGGGGCTTTCAGTGGTGAGCTGAGCTGGGATTGGGTGTCTCCGCTTGGGGTGCCCAAGTCATGAAGCGCCAACAAAGCCAACGCGGTGCCGCACTGTTGATGGCCATGTTGACCGCTGCCTTGGTCGCGACCTTGGCCGCCACCGCGAGTTGGCGCATCTGGCAAATCAGCGAGGTGGAGTCGGCCGAACAAGACCGCGCGCAAATGCAATGGGTCTTGCAGGGTGCCTTGGATTGGGCGCGTTTGTTGTTGCGCGAAGACGCCCGCGCCAACCGCAACGAGGCCGTGGACCACTTGAACGAGCCCTGGGCCTTGCCGCTGGAGGAAGCGCGCTTGTCGACGTTTTTGGCGGCCAAAGACCAAAGCAGCGCGCAAGCCGACGTCAACGAGGCCTTTTTGTCGGGTTCGATGATCGACGCGCAAAGCCGCTTCAACCTGCGCAACCTGTGGGACGCGCAAGGCCAAATCTCCAACGCCGATTTGGTCCAGTTTGTGCGGCTGTGCGAACTGCTGCAACTGCCAGCCCAGCCCTGGTTGGAC
>JALRAZ010000411.1 GCA_023257935.1 Verrucomicrobiota bacterium | reverse complement strand
TTTCGATCGCCTTGCTCATTGTGGGGTTCAGTGGGGGAACGCTTAGCCAGGTGATCGAACAGGGCGGGATCAGCGGCATCAATCATGAGACTGGACGCAAAGACAGTTCTTCGTCTCTGGATCAAATGGCCATTGTGACTTCCAAGGCCCTGCTTGGAGTCATCAACCTGGTTAAAGATTTCTCACCGATCAGCTTTTTGAGTACGGGGCGCAGCGTGACCCCTGCCATGCTCTTTAGGGCGCTTGTTCAGATCGTCTTTTTCATGGGTGGGCTGTTTGCAGCCTTTGGTATTTGGTCCTTTTACAAGGTGGAACTAGCCACCGCACAGAGCAATCAATGAAATTCATCCACGGTCCCTATGCTCGCTATGTGCTGACCCTTTTCATGGTCATCATGTTCGCATGCGTTGGCAAGGTGCAGCAGGGGATGAATCGGGCTCGCCATCAGATGGGCTTGACTCGTTTGCAGCCCCTGGAGAATGCGCCCCCCATCTTGGCTTTTACCACCGTCGCCCTGGGGGGTTTTCGCGGCTTGATTTCCAACATGCTATGGATCCGCGCGACTCAGTTGCAGGATGATGGCAAGTATTTTGAGATGGTTCAGTTGGCTGATTGGATTACCAAGCTTCAGCCTCACTTTGTTTCGGTCTGGGTCAATCAGGCGTGGAACCTTTCCTATAATATTTCAGTTAAATTTCCCGATCACAGCGACCGTTGGCTGTGGGTTCAGCGAGGGATTGAACTGCTCCGCGATTATGGCCTGCGCTACAACCCTCAGGAGACCCTAATCTACCGTGAGCTTGCTTGGCATTTTCAGCACAAGATGGGGGCCAACTTGGATGATGCCAATATGCTCTACAAGGCCGAATGGGCGGACATGTGGGACCCGCTTCTCGATGACGGAGTGCCAAACTACGATGCCTTACTCAATCCTCAGACTCCTGAGGATCAGGATCGGGTAGGCATCATTCGTGACACATACAAGATGGATCCGGCTGTCATGCAGCAGGTCGATGAGGAATACGGCCCATTTGAATGGCGATTACCTGAAGCCCATGCCATCTACTGGGCTTACTTGGGTCTTAAGGTCTCGACACGAGAAAAGGATATGATCCAACTCAGGCGCGTCATTTTCCAGAGCATGCAAATGGCCTTCATGAGGGGCCGCATGATTGAGTTCCCCATGGCGATACCCGAAGAACCCGGACAATTCGCCAAAGCCTTTGAATACGGCCCTAACCTTGATGTGGTTGAAACAACCAATGAAGTGTACGAGGCCATGCAGGCCGAGGAAGAGCAGTATTTCGAGAACATTGGCACGGCCCATAAGAATTTCCTACGCACCGCAGTTTATTTTCTCTACACCCATAACCGCATGGTCGAGGCCCAGAAGTGGTATGATTATGTCAGGGAGCGATTTCCTGATTCCATCACCACGAGTTTGGAGGAGTATGTCTTTGCTAGGGTGGAAGAGGAATTTGGCAGCACCTCCCAGGATAGACTCAAGGCCATGTTGATGGGTTTTCTGGAACGTTCCTTCATCGATCTAGCCATGGGGCTTGAACAGAAGGCTATAGCGGGTGAGTTGCTCGCGCGTAAAATGCGTCAACGTTACTATGATCAAATCACCGAGAGTCAGATTGTTCGCATCAAATTGCCGACGACTGACGAAATGAAGGCTGAATTGTTGGTGCGCTTGCTCGATCCTGATGAGGGTCTCAATGATCTCATGGCTGCTCAGTTGCGAACCCGCCTGCAACTGCCTGAGGATTACGATCCCAAATTGGCTTACGCCACCCTTATGGGAATCAGTCTCGAAGACCTGGAGGCTCTCAAAGCCTCGGAAGCTCAAGTTTCACAGGAAGAGGTATTCGGACCCGAAGCGCCTTAGAAAACACAAATTGTTATACGAAAAAGGCACGTTCCCAAACTTGGAAGCGTGCCTTTTTACGTGAAAAGTGAGGCTTTCGAGCTACTGGAGTAGCTCTGATGGATCAAAAAATCGGTTGAGCTCTGCCTGAGCCGAAGCTGCGGAATCTGAGGCATGCACCACGTTTCGCATTTTGTCCTCTCCCAAATCACCCCGTACGGTCCCAGGATCCGCCTTCGTCGAATCGGTTGGACCAATCAAATCCCTCACCTTTTGAATCACCTCATCACCTTCCAGGGCAAGTGCCATGATCGGAGCACTCTGCATGAATCCCAAGATTTCAGGAAAGAAGGGAAGATCTGCCAGATGAGCATAATGGTCCCGGAGCAATGCCTCATCCAACTGCATCATCTTGCAGCCTTTCACGAGAAAGCCTTCGCCTTCAAATCGCTTGATGACCTCACCCATCAGGCCTTTTTGCACGCAATCTGGCTTGAGTAGTACAACGGTTTTTTCCATAGGGAAGTTGAAGCTAAGGGCTTTGCCCTGAGGACAAAAGTCTTTTTTCCACCTACTTTTTTCCTTCCAATAATTTGCGAAGGAATGCTCCGGTATGACTGCTGGCATCTGCCGCCACCGATTCAGGGGTCCCGCATGCCACCAGCTCACCACCCGCTCCACCCCCCTCAGGTCCAAGGTCCAGGATCCAGTCAGCTTCAGCAATCAAGTCAAGCTGATGCTCGATGACAATGACCGTGTGACCCCCATCCACCAACCGATGCAGCACCTTGGCCAGGCGCATGACATCGACGTGATGAAGGCCGATGGTAGGTTCTTCCAGGATGAAGAGTTTTTGCGTCCTTCGTGATCTCAGGCTGTCTCGATCTGGTTTGAGGCCACTGAGCAGGTGGGTGACCAGTTTGATCCTTTGCGCCTCACCACCGCTGAGGGTCGGGCTTGTCTGCCCTAGTTTGAGATAATCCAACCCTGTGTCCTTGAGAGCTTCCAGCGCTCGGTGGATTTTAGGAACAGCTGCAAAGAAGTTCAGGGCTTCCGACACGCTTAATTCCATGACTTCGGCGATGTTTTTGCCATGGTAGCGCACTTCAAGGGTCTGGGGATTGAATCGTTTCCCGGCACAGGTATCACAACGGGTGTAGGTGGTGGGCAGGAAACTCATTTCCATCTTGATGCTTCCCATACCCTCACAGCTGGGGCACCTCCCACTTTTGCTGTTGAAGGAAAAACGGCCAGGCAGGTAGCCACGCATGCGTGCATCGGGGGTGCTGGCAAAGAGTTTGCGGATCTCGTCAAAAAACCCCACGTAGGTTCCTGGTGTCGAGCGTGGGGTGCGTCCGATCGGCGTCTGGTCCACCTCCAGGACGGAGTTAAAGCCATCCATGCCTTCCAACCACATTCCCTTCTGGTCCCTGGGCTTGCTCCCTTTTCGGCGATTCGGTCCATCCAGGGCAGCCTTGGCCAGAGGAGTCAGGCATTCTCGCACAAGGGTACTTTTGCCTGAGCCGCTCACTCCTGTCACCAGGGTTAATCGGTTGATGGGAAAGGCAGCACTGACGCACTTGAGATTGTTCAGGGTTGCTCCATGGAGCGTGATACAGGGTGAACCCGAGGAGGCTTTCGGCCTGCCGCGTTTCAGTGTTTTAGGGATGCTTCTGGAAAGGCTTGGTAAGCTCACTGGGCGGCGCTCTCCGGTCATGGGAAATGTACGGTGCCCTTTCAAGGCCTGACCTGTCAGGGATGCCTTGTTTCGATAGAGTTGCTTGAGTGTGCCTGTGGCGATGATCTCACCACCTTCCACACCAGCCCCTGGGCCGAGGTCGATGATGTGATCGGCTGCCATCATCGTATCCTCATCATGCTCCACCACGATGAGTGAATTACCACGCTGTTGGAGTTTTCTCAGGGTCGAAAGCAAGGCCATGTTATCCCGGGCATGCAGGCCGATAGTGGGTTCATCCAAAACGTAGAGAACTCCCGACAAGGTAGATCCTAGCTGGGCGGCCAGGCGGATTCGCTGGTTTTCCCCGCCTGACAGGGTGGTGACACTGCGCCCAAGTTGCAGATAATCCAGACCTACTTCCTTAAGGAAAAAGAGTCGCTCCCTGATTTCAGGAAGGATGTCGCGTGCAATCTCGCGTTCCCTTCCCTTAAGTTTGATGGTGCTTACTAGTTCCAGGGCCTGGGAAACAGTCATACCTGAGAAGGTGTCAATGGTTGGAGGCTGTGCTACAAAGTCCTGAGCCAATGATCCAATGTGACGGGTCGGATAACCCTCGAGTATCAACCGAACGGCCCGAGCAGCTGGGTTGAGTCGCCACCCCTCACATTCGGGGCAGGTTTCTCTTTTGCCTTCCTGCCACTGGAACCAGGACTCCTCGATCGCATCAGCCCGGGCGCCTCGCTCGGTGTCAGGAATATGAAATAGTTCTCCGAAGCCACGGCACTCAGGGCACCAGCCCCGAGAAGAATGGTAAGAAAAAAGCTTGGGATCCAGAGGAGGCACCGAATAACCACATCCAGGGCAAGCTTGCTTGCTACTGTGAAGCGTGAGTTCATCTTTTTCGTCCAGTGCGAACAGGAGCCCTTTGCCAATGTCCAGTGCCCGCTCGACCCATTCCAGATGAGTTGAAGCGTTTCGAGTTCCGGGGTTAATAATCCCTATCTCGACTTCCACATCGTGCTCCTGATAGCGGCTCAAGCGGAAGGGCTGATCGCTATCATGCCACCGGCCATCGGCGCGCAGTCGCCTGTAGCCATGTTGGGCAGCCCAGGTCGCCACTTCAGTGTGAAATCCCTTGCGGTTTCTAATAACCGGTGCCAGCAGGCTCAAGGGTCCTCGCTGACGAGCTGCCTGATGCAATGAAGCAGCGATGGCATCTGAGCTTTGTCCTGTGGCGGGTAAATCACATTCCAGGCAGTAGGGCGTTCCTAAGCGGGCGAAGAGCAAGCGTAGAAATTGATGGACTTCGGTCACGGTGCCAACGGTGCTCTTGCCGCCTCCTTGCGATAGCCTCTGCTCGATACTGACTGTCGGTGGAAGGCCTTCGATCCGATCAAGCTCGGGTCGCTCCAGGGGTTCGACAAATTGTCGAGCATAAGCGTTCATGGAATCCAGGAAACGACGCTGGCCTTCGGCAAAGACGATATCAAAGGCTAGGGTGCTTTTGCCCGATCCACTGACCCCAGTCACCACGACAAACTTGCCCCGGGGGATATCCAGCGAGATGTTTTTCAAATTGTGCTCGCGGGCACCGATGATGCGAATGCAGTCGCTGGTATTTCTTGGCATGAGAATCGATTTGACGTGGGCCTAAGGCTAGATCCATGCATGGATGCTATCTGGTTAAGCCTTGCTCCGAACATGCGGCATTCATCGATCAGGATCAAGGGCAGTTCTTTTTGCTGGTCGGTGTCTTCTCTTCCCTTGCATGATTGTTGAACTGAAGCATGAAAGTTCAAAAAATGGCTATTGGCATGGAGCTCAGGCATCCAGATTATGGGGTAGGACGGGTTGTTGCTCTGGGAGAACAATCCGCCGATCTGTGCTTTGCTGATGGGGTCAAATCCATCAACCCTGAGTTCACCGAACTGCACCCAATTCAGGCAACGGCCTCCCTATCTGGCCTTGAGATGCCCCTATCTGAATTGATTGAGCAGATTGCCCAACAAATGCAGGAGCAGGCTCAGTCTCTTGAGGCTGATCAGGAAGTTGAGGAGCTCGGCCCTAGGTGGCATGGGGGATCCCTGGTGCTCAAACCTGCCAAAGAGCAACTCCAGGCCAAAGAGATGCCCTTAGAGGTGTTTTTCCACAAAATTGTGGGTATTCGCAATCAGCTCAGGGTTTTGGAGCAGAAAATCAATGCTAACGGACTCCTGAACAGTGCTGACAAGGTGGAGTTGCAGCAATACGTTTCCAGGTGCTACGGATCCCTGACATCTTTCAACGTCCTGTTCAAAGATAAGGCTTCTCAGTTTAGTTCTCGGGTGGATTGAGGCGCGTGGATGGAGGTCGGGAAATACCTTGTTCGTAATATTGTCTGGGTTTGTAGCCGGCTTGACGCATCAGTCTTTGCCATTC
>JALRAZ010000366.1 GCA_023257935.1 Verrucomicrobiota bacterium | reverse complement strand
CATAAGTTCAAATTTAGCTTTTTAAAGGTCCCCTTCGTACTTTTGCAGGCTGCCTTGCTTAAGCGTCTTGAGAAGGAACAGGTAGAAGGCATCGCACTGGACCTCAGGAAAAACGGAGGTGGTATCTTACCGGAAGCCGTCGCTCTAACGGGTCTTTTCATCCCGAAGGGACCCGTGGTTCAAGTGCAGAACTATGCCAAAGAGAAAAAAATCCTGGAAGATGAAGATCCATCGACCATTTACAACGGTCCACTGGTGGTTCTGGTGAGTCAGTTAAGTGCCTCCGCAGCAGAAATCACAGCGGCTGCTCTGCAGGATTACCAGCGTGCGGTCATCGTTGGCGACCAATCAACCCATGGAAAAGGAACGGTTCAAACGTTGATGGAGCTGAACCGTTTTAAAGGCACTCCAGAACAGAGTGGCATGCTGAAATACACCATTCAGAAATTTTATCGTATTGCCGGCGGCACTACCCAGAAGCATGGTGTGACCCCAGACATCATTTTACCCTCGATCTATGATTACATGGAACTAGGAGAGGCTAATCTTCCCCGGAGCCTGGAGCCAGATTCCATTGATCCGGCATCATTCGAGAAGGTCAATCATGTGCCAAGCAATTTACCCGAGCTCAGTAAGATTTCACAAGAACGCATCGCCATGGATAAGGATTTTCAGTATGTTCTTGATGATATCGAACGATACAAGGAAATCAAACAGCGCAAAACTATCAGTTTGAACGAAGAGGACCGTTCAGTTGAGAAACAGGAGGAGGAGGACCGGAACAAACGGCGCCGAAAAGAGCGGCTAGCGAGGCGATTCCCCGGCCTCAAGATCCATCGAATCACAATGGATGAAATCCGTGACGATCAGCCTGCAGTCCTGTTATTCGATGGCGACGACGAAAGCTTTTACGATGAACCCGAGGAGACAAAGGATGAAGAAGAAAGCACCGATGCCTTGGAAAACATTGAAGAGGATAGCTATGTGGGCGATAATGAAGATGAATTGGACAAACGCCTAGATGCCTACACCCGGGAGGGTCTGTACATTTTAAGAGACCTGATTGATCAAATGCCTAAACAACCTGATACCTCGCTCTCTGAGCAGGGCTCAAAATAAGCAATCAAGGCTCCTTCAGAGGCATTAGGGTTGCCAAGCGGGTCACAAAGTTGGCATATTCCCCTTCCATGAGTAAGGTAATCAAGGGACCTGTTTTCGTCGTCCAGGACAACATCGACACCGATCAGATCATTCCAGCACAGTATTTGAATCTGATTCCAACCATTGCCGAAGAGTATGAAAAACTCGGAAGCTATGCGCTGTGCGGCCTACCAGATTCACTTTACTCAGAACGTTATGTCCCTGAAGGACAAATGGATAGCCCTTTTCCCATTGTCGTGGCCGGAAGAAATTTTGGCTGTGGCAGCTCTAGGGAGCACGCACCTATCGCGATGGGTTCGGCTGACTGCCAATTAGTTCTGGCTGAGAGTTTTGCCCGTATTTTCTTCCGCAACTGTGTGGCCACGGGCGAGCTTTATCCCTGTGAATCCGAGGAAAGACTCTGTGAAATCCTCAAAACAGGCGATGTGATTAGCGTGGACCTGGATACCTGTCAGGTGCATGTCGAATCCACAGGCAAGACATACGCCATCAAGGGCCTGGGAGACGTGCGTTCTGTTGTGGATGCAGGTGGCCTCTTCAATTACGCTAGGCAGCATGACATGATCAGCAGCTAAAGAGCTGCCAGCCATTCAGCCAAAAGATTGTCCCATGCTTGGCTGATATTTTGGCCTGCTTAACTTAGCGGAGCCTGCCGGGGCAGATCTTTTAATTGCCCTTCTTGATTAAAGGCCATGACTTCAAGTGGGCTCAAAATTTTGATCTCCTCACGAGATTGCAATTCTGGGAGCAGAGCCTCTGAAGCCTCCATAAAGTCAAGGTTCAGGGTATCCCGGATCCGTAACACCCTTGGTCCCGCATTGACTGCATCAACAAGCGTGTCCAGTGCCCACTGGATGACTTCATCATCGCGCTCGAAGTGGATTGGGATCTTGGCACCGTTCAAGGTCATGGCTGTCATGGCATTAACAAAAGTCATGGGTTTGTTCATCGCCCTGACCAGACGACTCGTTGTGAAATCTGCCATCCCTATACCGATGGCGTTGCCGTGGGATTCTGCACTCAAGTCCCTGACCATGATACGCTTGATTCGAGGCGAATCCGGCTGTTCTGCAAAATGAGTTGAATAACCATGCACGCCGCGTCCGATGATATTGGGGTCCATACCCGAACCGCTCAAATTCTTACCTATCTGATCGACAATGAGTAGATCAAGGTCATCAGATGGCAGCCGGGGCATGAGCCCGGCGGCAATTTTAAAAAGCTCCTCCTCTTGCTCAACCATCACCTTGGCATGAACGCCATGCAAGGAATGCCGTTCATGCCTGGCATTCTCAAGGATGGCCAAACCCCCGGCTATGGGCATGGCTCTCAAGATGTGTTCAGCGTGGGCTCGTAGGACGTTTTCATAACCATGCTGCATAGCAGCACGATGAAAACCAGCTGCTCCCTCTCGTTTCCCTAAACCAACCACCAGCATTTTTAGCAATCCACTACCCAAGGAGCCTTTGAAATCGGTGTGAGGCTTGACTCGGTTGATCATCACAACTGCGTCGACCTGCGAAGCAGCCCGACTCCAATGGACGTGAGTCCCTAGACTGCTTGGGCCTAGATCCATAGTCTCCATGTTCGCGTCGATGGGGCAAGCAAGTTGCTCCTGATCCACCCCATAACTAGCCAGCACCTGTTTTTGACCACCGGACGTCGCTCCCCCATGGCTTCCCATAGCCGGCAATATGCGAACCGTGAAACCGCGGGCTTTGATAGCAGTGCAACAAGTGGCAATCAGCGAGCCAAGGCCGGCGATACCACGGCTGCCAACGGCCAGGCCTACGCAGCCACCACTTGGAACCTCAGCCAAAAGATGGCCCACAATAGCATCGACCGGCTCACCCTGATCTGGCTCCCTATCATGAGGGTTGGGTGTGCGTTGGATGAGGGAAAACATTCTTGGAAAGGTCACTTTCATGCGTCGGCTTGTGTGTGTTGAGTTTTAAGGTCCAAGCCATGCTCGATCGAGAAGATTCCTTTAGTCGCTGAGGTGGCCCAAGGCCAAAAGGCCATAAAACGTGTATTCCGGATCGATCTCATCCTCGTGCCAGTGGCCGTGAAAGCCTCCAAGATTTGTCCACAAGCTGTCGATGAAGTCCAGGCACCTGTCATGATTTCCCTCTAGTGCCAAGGCGTTGCTTCCAGCTAAAGCGTGTAACGCTGTTGCGGTCGAAAGCAGATCGGGAATCGGGGCCATTGGGGCTGCCTTAAAGCCGCCCATAGGATGAGACTGAGCCAGAAGCCACTCTTGGCAATCCTTACCGGGATCCTCCCCGAACTGCCGCAGGGTGGTCATGGCGGCTGCGGTCGCATTGGTTGAGGGGCTAGGTACTCTTGCCTCGTTGCCCCATGCAGGCCGAGAACCTTTAAGCTTACCAAGGCAATGGCAAATGGATGCCTTAAAATCTTCTAAATCCACTCCCAAGTCCTGAAGTGCAGCGACACCAAGAAAGCAGCCATAGGCGGTCCCTTCGGCCTGAGCCTGCTCGGGATGAAAACCTCCGTCCAGGCTCCGATATGCCAACAATCTCTCCTTTAGCCTCTGGCGAGATAACTGACTTCCCAGCACAACTGAAGCACAGCGAATCAGACAGCAGAGGTGGACAAAATCAAGATCAGCACCATCGCCGAAATGCTCGAGGTAACTTTCAAATCCGCTGAGTGGTGCAGAAGATTGAAGGCAACACAGCGCATCCAAAGCAAAAACCGAATAATACAAATCTGGCTGCCCGTACCGATTCATGAAGCCACCACCATCGTGGCGCCGGCTCAAAAGATATGCTTCCACTAAATTGGCAGCCTCACCCAGCAATTTGGGAGCTAGGCGTCCTACCTGTATCATTTCAAGTCGAATACTCATCAACGGACTTTCCTCTTTAGACAATGCACATGGCAGCGAAGCGCTCACCTGCCTGATTTCATGCTAAGGCGACCCTAGTTACTATCCGAGCTGTGTTCACGATCATCGACACAAAAGTGGTGCCGTGCCCACTGAGTGATGGATTCCATGCCCCCGGGAAGATCCATTCTGCGAGAAGGCATGCGCTGACGCAGGGTATCCATGCAGGCGCCCAGAATAGCCACGGCCTGAAGGATTTCTTCCTCAGTGCTCATCGCATGCCAGGAAAATGTCACACAACGGCTCAAAATCCAATCCGGCATCTCACAAGCCTTTGTCAGGATGTTGGCTTGTTCATGCCCGACTCGACATGATAGCCCAGCATGGCACTCAAGACCACGCACGTTGGCCATCAGCACAAGCGCTTCTCCATCCACTCCATCCAGTACCAGTGTTAAGTAATGATCCATACTTTTGCCTGATGCGTTCCAATCGAGGACAGCCACTCCCGACAAAGAATGGGCGATTTTCTGGACCAGTAATTGACGGAGTGTGAGGATCGAATCAGCTCGATCACGCCTTTGCTCGCTTAATAGGGCGCAGGCTTCCCCTGCCCCAACCATGGCTGCCACATTTTCAATGCCTGGACTCGAAGCACCTTCAGCAACCACTCCTTGAACCATGGGATCAAGCAGGGACTCATGCCTGCAAAACAACACCCCTACCCCACGTGGGCCGTGAAAACGATGCGGCGCCAGACTCAACAAGTGCCACGGCTCCGCGCTGACATTCAGCGGGATCCAACCGCCTCCATGAGTGGCGTCTAAAAAGAAAGTAATCCCCATGTCATGGCACGCCTGCCCCAGTTCAATAGGTTTTTCCATGGATCCCCATTCCGGGATACAAAGCGGAGCAGTGACCAAAAGCGTCTCCTGGTTCAGTGCATGGATTGCTTCAGCCTGCTTGACCAAACCCTGATGATTGACAGACAACGTTTCTCGATGAAAACCAAGTAAGTCTGTCCAAGGCGCACAGAGTCTGACCGAGGCATGATCGCATGCCGAACCGAACCATTGAGTGCGGACACCCCTTAACGCCGCACAATGGCCGACCACGGCCAGGTGGTTGGCCGCATGTTCATTGTGGGCGAACAGGATTTCCTCGGGCGACTTAGCGCCAATTAAGGCAGCGACTTTTTCCTTGGCTTCCCACTTAGCTCGACGCGCCTCTTTGGATGAAAAGTATGAGGCGCCGCTACGGGCCGAAAAGCCTTCCTGAAAAGGCATCATCGCCTCCATGACCCGAGGGTGCAAAGGTGTGCTTGCCTGGGCATCTAGATTAATTCTGTCGCAGTGATTAGCCATACCTTATCAAGCTCCCAAAGAGCAACCCTTCCAACTGATGACAAGCCTAACCCTACATGCGCGATTTTGCTCTACTGAAAATCATCCTGCCGCCGTGACGGACATCTCAGTGAACAGCCTCCTCAGAAACCGGTAGGACTTCCATGTTTGACCTCACCAGAGGTATTGCATAGGCTCCTGCCTTCTGTAACAAGATGAAAGTATTGATCTGCGACCCAATCTCTCCAAAGGGCATAGAGTATTTCAAACAGCAGGACGGCCTCGAGGTGGTCGTTCTAGACCACAGACCGACAGAGGAGGAGCTTATTAGCATGGCCTCAGACACCGCTGCCTATGTGGTGCGTTCGGAAACCCGCATCACTTCACATCTGATGGCAAATTCTCCCAACCTCAAGGTAGTGGGACGAGCCGGTGTCGGGGTGGACAACGTGGACGTCGACGCAGCAAGCAAAGCGGGGATCGTCGTCATGAACACCCCTGGTGGAAATACCATCTCCACGGCGGAATTAACTTTTGCCATGCTGATGTCACTCGCTCGGAAGATTCCTCAGGCTCATATGTCAATGGCTCAAGGAGAATGGAACCGCAAGGCGTTTCAGGGGACTGAACTGTTCGGCAAAAGTTTGGGCGTATTGGGGCTTGGCAGAATAGGCGGTGAAGTGGCTAAACGAGCCCGTGCCTTCGGGATGAGTGTGCTAGCTTACGATCCCTACCTTTCACCAGCACGAGCCAAAGCCATGGATGTCGAAGTGGCTACCCTCGATCAAATTTACGCTCATGCCGACTTCATCACGGTGCACATGCCCATGACCGATGAGACACGTGCCATGGTGAATCGGGAAGCATTTGCCAAGATGAAACCAGGGGTTCGCCTGCTTAATTGCGCACGTGGAGGCATTGTCCACGAACTTGATCTGGTTCAAGCTATCAAGGACGGCATCGTGGCAGGAGCGGCCATGGATGTATACGAGACCGAGCCTCTGGACAAAGATCATCCCTTTAGAAGTATCCCTGAAATAGTCACCACGCCCCACCTGGGAGCCAGCACGCGCGAAGCGCAGCAAAATGTAGGGATCGAAATAGCGGAATCCATCAGCACCTATCTGCTCACCGGCGCCATTCAGAATGCCGTCAACATGCCCAGCCTGGACGCCAAGACCTACGAAAAGGTCAAACCATACCTGACCCTGGGTCAGAAACTCGGTCGCCTGGTATCTCAATTAGCGCCTCAGCAAAATGACAGACTCGTGATCACTTTCGGAGGTAAGGCCACGGATGTTCCCTTTGACCCTATCGCCAGGTTTGTGCTGACCGGGTTCTTGGCTAATGCAGGGGGTAACAATGTGAATCAGATCAATGCCAAAGCGATGGCCGATTCTCTTGGTATTGTCGTGGAGCAAGTACAGTCCAATGAAGCCACTGATTTCATTGAATGGCTTCATGTCGCGGCTTACAAGGGCAGTGAAAAAACTTCGGCTGGTGGCACCTTTTTTGGGGCACAGATGAACCCGCGAATTGTGCGCCTTAACGGCCAATCGGTTGAAATCGATCCTAACGGCGTGGTTTGCTTGATTACCAATCAGGATAGACCTGGGATAGTGGGGCATCTGGGTACCACATTGGCAAAGCAACAGATCAACATTGCCAACATGAGCCTTCATCGGGATCGCGAGGGAGGCAAGGCTCTCACCGTGCTCAACCTCGATAGCATCCCAAGCGAACAGGCCCTGGATCAAATCCGGAGTGATCAAGCCATCAGCAGTATCCGAATCGTCAAACTTTGATGAACTGGCCTTTTAAGATTTTGGGAAAAGCTCTCCTAGGAGTGATCCTGCTGTCATGGTGCCATAGCATCATAGCAGCAGTCGTCCCTATCGACGATTTCTTCAAGGACATGATCGTTGCCAGGGGTAAGGGGTTTGAAATCAGTCGCTCAGAATTGGACAAAGCCATCATCACGACCAAAGCAAATCGGGCTGGACAGGGTATTCCCCTGAGCAGACAGGAACTGGTTACCATGGAGTCGCAGATCCTGGATAAAATGATCACAACCAGGCTGCTGTTGCTAAAATCAACTGAGAAGCAACAAAAACGCGGCGAACAACAAGCGGCTGCTCTCCTTAGCAAGATGGCTGCTCAGCATCCAACTCGAGAAGCTTTCGAACAAGCCCTCATGGTAACAGGCATGTCCTTGCCCTATTTTGAGGAACAAATTAAGGAACAATCTACCGTTAAGATTGTCATCGATGATGACCTCAAGCAAGGCTATCTGATTCCAGACGCAGCAGCTCGGCAGTATTACCAGGAGAATCAGGCTTCCTTTACCATTCCAGATCGAGCCCGGGTGGCCCATTTGGTCATCCCTTTGGCTGACACGACATCAGGAAAAACTGTGAGTGAAGATCTCAGGAAATCACTCATCCAGGAGGTCGCAATCATCCGCAATCAACTGGTGGCAGGTAAATCTTTGGAGCGCCTGGCAGAAACCCCTACAATGAAGGCCGCCCAAGCAGTGGGGCGGGAGTTCATGATGGCGCGTGGCACCGGAGCCAACAAACTTGAGGAAGCCCTTTTTGCTCTTGATGAAGGAGGAGTCACCCAGGTGATTGAACACGCCAAAAGCCTCCACCTCATCCAGTTAATCGAATTGTTTCCATCGATGATCCAACCTTATGAGGAAGTGGCTTCATCCATTCGCGAGCAACTGGAATTGCAGCATGTGGAATCCCTTTTACCCACTTACCTGGCTGACTTGAAGAAGGAAGCCAATATCGAAATCCTGCTCAACCCATAATCGACTGAAGCCACCAGGACAGTGACTCCTGAGTCGCAAACAAAGATAACGGCTGATGCCTACCTACTACCAGTGCGAACGCTGTACGGCCTGCTGCCGCTGGCCAGGCCAAGTTCGCTTGAACGAGAGTGAAATCACGGCTATTGCCGCTTACCTCGATATTTCAGAGGAGGTATTTATCCAAACCTACACGCGCCTGAATGCCAATCGAAGTGGGCTGGCATTGAAGGATCATGATGACGAGTCGTGTATCTTTCTGGAAGGAGAGGATTGCAAGATTCAACCCGTCAAACCTAATCAGTGCCGAGCCTTCCCGAATTTGTGGAACTTTCCAGGGTTTGAGAAGGTCTGCCATGCCAAACCTGTCCAAGTGAGTGAGGAAACCTTCCGCACCCTCTGCACAGCGCCTGATACGTGAGGCCGTTGGGCCTCATGTCAGGCTCCTCACCCGTTCCGGCCAGGATGGCCTGAGGCTATAGTCTTGACCGGAGTATTTATTTTAGTAATAGTATCTGCCAACCAATAGATTTACGGAATATTCATACCATGCACTGGCTCAATTATCATCACCTGAAATACTTTTGGATTGTGGCGCAGGAGGGATCTTTTAGCCGTGCCAGCAAAACACTGAATTTAACCCAACCCACTCTTTCCAAACAAATTAAGTCCCTCGAAGAGTTTCTCGGAGAACCCCTCTTCGAGCGCAAGGGTTCGGGGTTGGAATTGACTGATGCAGGTAATCTAGCGATGGACTACGCCAATGACATATACCGTCTAGGCGATGAATTTCTCAGCAATCTGAAAACACATGGGAGTAGCAAGCCAAAAAGGCTTCGAGTCGGGGCATCAGATGCCCTCCCCAAGTTAGTATGCCACAGCATCCTCCAACCCATACTAGCCCTGACACCGCCGGTGGTTCTTCGGTGCGAAGAGGGACCCACTGATCGATTGCTTGCCGATTTGTCTTTGAAACAGCTGGATCTAGTGCTGACCGACGCCCCTGTATCGGGGGATGTCACCGTTAAGGCGTTTAACCACCATCTGGGTGATTGCGGGGTCTCATTCTTTGCGACCTCCCAGATCCGCGCTACGCTGACTGAAAAATTTCCCGATAACATGGAAGGCAAAAAACTTCTTTTACCTTCTTTGAATACGACCTTACGTCGACTGCTTGACCCGTGGATCAAAGGATTTAAACATCCCCCACAGATTGTTGCTGAATTTGATGACAGCGCATTGATGAAAGTATTTGGCCGGGAAAGCGCAGGGATTTTTCCTGCTCCATCAGTCGTCGCAGAAGCCATTTGCCGAGAGTATGATGTGGTTGAAATTGGCACCCTTCAGCACATACGAGTCCCCTTCTATGCTGTGACCATTGAGAGAAAACTCAACCACCCTATTGTGATGCAGCTAGTCGAAAGGGCCAGAAAAACTCTCTTCCAAAATCAGAGTCCCTGAGGATGAGTCTTACTACCTAGGTAAAACTTAAGATCCTCCAACAAAAGGTAAGCCACTGGCACCAGCAGTAAGGAAATAGCTGTGGCGAACAAAACCCCGAAGGCAAGCGAGATGGCCATGGGAATGAGGAATTGTGCCTGAACGCTTTTTTCCAGAATCAAGGGCATGAGTCCAAAAAAAGTGGTCAATGATGTCAGGAGTATGGGCCTAAATCGAGCGACCCCAGCTTGCAGCACAGCCTCACTTAAAGCCATTCCCTCCTCGCGCTTACGATTGATGTAAACCACCAGCACCAGGTTGTCGTTCACCACCACCCCTGAAAGTGCGACAATCCCAAACATGGAAAGTATTGTCAGGTCCATCCCCATCACGATGTGGCCTAACACAGCGCCAATCAGCCCGAAAGGAATAGCCGACATGACAATCAAAGGTTGGGTGTAGGATCGAAACGGTATCGCAAGCAGTGCGTAGATGATCACAAGGGCCAAGGGATAACCCGAAGCGATTCCCATCATCGTCTCCTGCTGTTCACGTCGTTCTCCTTCCCAGGCAAAGCGCAAACCGGGATATTTGGCAGCCAAGCGCGGGATTCCATCTCGGTTCAAGGCCTGGATGATTTCTGTCGTGTTGCCTTGGGTCAGATCCACCTCAGCGAGGACATTGACCGCCCGTTGCCGATCCACCCGCTGGATGGATGAAAACCCATTACCAAAAGTGAGATCTGCCACCTCACTTAAGGGGACTTCTCTACCATCAGGAGTCCGAACAAGCATGTGCTGCAATGTGCTGAGGCGACGTCTTGCTTGTTCGGGATAGCGAACCAAAACCCTCATGTCATCGCGACCTCGCTGAATGCGCTGAACCTCCTCGCCGTAAAATGCCTGCCGAACTTGACGCCCAAGCGCCGCCTGGGTCAGGCCCAGCAACTCGCCTCTTGGTTTGATCCGCAGTTGGATTTCTTGTTTACCCTGCTTAAAGGTATCACTGATGTCCTGCACTCCCGGATATTGGTTCAGGATTGCCTTGAGATCATTGCCCGCTGCCTGAAGGGTATCAAAATCCTTTCCCATAATCTGCAGGTTGATTGGCTCACCTGCCGAAAAAATCGAGGCGGTGAACTTGAGGCTCTCAGCACCTGCGATCACACCCGTTTCTTCTCGCCAGGCATTTGCCAGCTCGTAACTGCTGATCCCGGGTCTTGATTCTGAAGCGGCTAATTCAATGTGCACTTCACCCAAGTGAGCATTGGATACATTAGGCACGAACTTCCCAGCACCTTCTTGTTGAGTCTTGAGAAAAGGTTGTTGCCCCACTGAGGCTAGAGCATGATGAAAGACTCCTCTGGCATCGGTGATGGCCAGGCTTTGGTCTATTTTTTCACCCAATCGCATGGCACTAGATTCCAGAGCCTTGACTGCTCTGCGTGTCTCATCGACTGAAGTCCCTTCTGGCATGTTAAGGATGGCCGCAAGATTATCGCCCTCTACGGGAGGGAAAAATTGAAAACGCACCCATCCCCCACCCATGAGTCCAAGGGTGAGCAAAAAGACCCCTAGCCCGCAGCAAAGGGTGAAGTAACGCCAACGAATCGCCTTCTGCAAAACAGGCGTGTAGAAACTATCGACCCATTTTTCCAACTGGTGGCTGAAGAGAGCTTGAACCCTGCTCCAAGCGCCACCCTTGCGATGGGCTCGCTCCGCGCCGGAGTCAGCCTGATTTCGGGTGGTAGAGCCTCTTCGATGACTGAGATGGCAAGGCAAGACTAGGAGTGACTCGACCAATGAAAAAAGAAGGGTCGGAATCACAACTAAAGGAATCCCGCGCATGATTTTCCCTGTGTTACCAGGCACCATGACCAAAGGCAGGAAGGCTGCCACAGTAGTCAAGACGGCAAAAGTCACTGGCTTGCCGACTTCTTGAGCACCCCGAATGGCTGCCAGCAGCGAAAACCCTTCTCTTTGCTGGTGCGCGTGAATGTTTTCGCTCACCACAATGGCATCATCCACAACAATACCAAGCACCAGAATGAACGCAAAGAGTGAGAGTAGGTTGATGCTGACCCCCATGATAGGCATCAGCCATAAGGTACCGAGAAAGGAAACAAAAAGGCCAAGGCTCACCCAAGCTGCCAGATCCAACCTCAAAAACAGTGCGAGGATGGCAAAGACAAGCACCAATCCGAAAAATCCGTTCTTGATCAAAAGATCCTGGCGGCTTCTTAGATAGGAAGCGTCGTCTTGCCAAGTGGTCATCTGAATGCCAGCTGGGAGGCTTGCTTGTTTGCTGGCCACATAGGACTGCACCTCTGAGGAAATGCTCAATGCATTTTGGTTACCTACCCGGAATACCTGAATCATGACGGCTGGTTTGCCATCAAAGAGCGCTTCCTGATCGGACTCTCTGAAACCATCTATGACTGTGCACACATCCTTGACCAGCACGCGTGTTCCATCACTCCGTGTCATCAGAACAATTTCCTCGAAGTCTTCCCCGACATATGCCTGATGAATGGAACGAAGGAGGATTTCTCCCCCACTGGTCCGCATGGAACCTCCTGGTAGGTCCACTGAAGACTGTCCTACCGCAGAAGCCACGGCATCAAAAGTTAGTCCGTGTTCGCGCAGCGCACTTGGAGATACCTCAATAGCGATCTCGTAGGGCCGTGCATTGCCTAAACGAACACGGGTAATGCCTTCCATGGCCGTCAAATCATCCCTGACCTGCTCTGCAAAACGTCGTAGAGCATGTTCCCCTACCTCTCCTGCCACAGCCACATTGATGACTTGCTTTTCGACAACAATTTCCTCAATGACAGGACGTTCAGCAAGAGTCGGAAAGGTGTCGATGGCGCCCACAGCAGATTTGATCTCATCGAGTGCCTTGGTCAAATCAGTACCGGGAAGCAACTCCGCTCGGGTTGTTCCTAGCCCCTCTGATGCGGTCGAGAGGATTTTTTTGATGCCTTCAATCCCCTCAATGGCTTCCTCGATCTTAATGCAAATCCCCTCCTCCACCTCGGCTGGAGCGGCCCCTAAGTAAACCACACTGACCGAGATCATGTCAGAGCTAACCGTAGGAAAAACCTCTCGCTTATTTTTCCAGAGCCCACTCACACCGGCCACGATGATCCCGACAACCAGGAGGTTGGCAGCCACGTTGTTCCTAGCAAACCAGGCAATCAAACCATTCATGGTGAAGTTGATTGAGTGATTGCAACAGGTGTGACCTGAGCCCCGTCAAATGGGATTTGATTGAACATACGCGCGATGCGGTCGCCATCATCGAGCCCAAGGTAAACGATGACTTCATCGTTCATCCCCTGAACCCACTCGACGGATTGCATCAACACGGTCTCATCCTCTTGGATAACTCCGATCTGCTGATTAGGTCCGATGGCAGATCTTGGAACGCGCACCGCTTGCGGCCAATATCGCCCTTGAATGTCTGCCTCCACATAGACTCCTGGAAGTGGGTTCAAGGCCGAAGGATTCCCTGTGGGCTTAGCACCCTGATTGTGCTCCAGAAAACCGATGAGGTGGGTCACGCTGGTTTTCTCATCAATCACCCCACTGAGACGGGTGGCAGAGGCTGACCATTGAGTCAGCTGACCCGCAATCGAGGCTCGCAACTGAATGCTTAAAGGCTGCAGAACTGTTTGGCCTGGTAGCCGCCACTCATCTGGCAGGAGGGCGAGATCGGCCAAAGACACGGGAAGGCGTATTTCATAATGTTGGTCATCATAAATAGTGGCCACAGCCTCTCCGCGTCGGATAAATTGACCCTCTCCTGCCCATTCTTCCCTTACTTTACCTGAAAAAGGTGCCCTAATAGTTGTTTTCGCAAGATCCTTCGCAGCCTTGGACTGAGTCGCCAAACTAGCGTCAAGTGACGCTTTGGCTTCCTCGACTTGAGGCTCCTTAAACATCAACCTTGTGGGTTCAGTCGCAACCATAGCTCCAAATGCTTCCCAATCGCCCTTGGCTATCTGCGACGCTGCACTGGCCTGCTCCCATCTCAGCTTGGCTGCTGCCACCTCGGCATCAGCTCGCGCTAAAGCTTGCTGGTAATCGGTCGAATCGATCCTTAGGAGTGCGTCTCCTTTTTGAAAGTGGCCACCGTTTTTCAGGGCGGGAGAGATTTCGACAATCACTCCCTCGACCTGGCTGGAAAGAGTGATCTGATTCTGGGAAACCAGATTCCCCTGGCTTCGAACGTGAGCATGCTGCCCCTCAGCTCGCACTTCAATAACCTCCAGGGACGTCACAATGGGCGGGGCAACCTGAGGTAAGGTTTCCCGGCCTTTCCATATCATCAGCCCAGTTAAAAGGGCACAAATAGATAAAATCAAAAAACTAACTAACCCTTGTCCGGCTCTCATGGTTCGGTCCCTTGAAAAATGTTTGACGCCATGGCTGTATCACGACGCTCTGCTGTCAATTCCTTCCAGCCTCCACCCAAAGCTACCAGAAGATCTATTCGATTCTGAAAGATCATACGTCTTGTCTCATTGAGTTTCATCTGATCGGCCAGAAGCCTCTGGCGAGCCTGCACAACCTGTCGCATACGCCACAGTCCCTTGGCGAATTTACTCTGCGCCTGCTGGTCGTTACGTTTTGTGATGGTCAACATTTCATGGCTTTGAATCACCTGCTCACGTAGCCAGGCATCGGCTTGGAGGGCAATTTCAACCTCGCGAAAAGCCTCAAGCATGCGGGCATGATAGGAAGCCAATATCTCCTGGTGGTTTGCCTTCGCCTTGGCAATACCACCACGGATCCGGCCTCGATCCAAAATGGGTTGAGTCAGGTTGCCAGCCAGGGACCAAACGCCAAATTGAGAGTCGACCACCTCTTGCAGGGCGGGAGAACTGGTGCCTGCGGCCCCCGTCAGACTCAAACGCGGCAACAGTTCCTTGCTGCTAGCCCGAAGACTGTAAAGCGCCTGCTCGACTCGAGCTTGGGCAGCCAGCAAATCAGGCCTTCGATTGAGTAATGCAGACGGCAGCCCCGCTGGAAGGGGGTCTAGATTGTCTGGAAGTTGCCCAACCGGCTCCCAGGTGCCATCAGGGAATTCACCTACCAGAGTTTGTAGGATTCGCTTACTCACCTCATGCTGGCGCCGGCGCTCAGATACTTCCCTGCGCGCTGCGAGCCAGTCTGTCTGCATTTGATCCAAATCCACCAACGACTCCAGTCCCTGACTGTAGCGGTCCTTAACCCTGGAGACAACCAATGCGTAATGCTCAGCTGTCTGCTTTGCCAGCTGCCATTGTGCCACATCAGTGATGGCATCAGCCCAGGCTTTGGCAATTTGGGCCGCCAGGGACATCAGGTAATATTCCCAATCCTTCTGAGCTGCAGTGTAGGCCTCACGATCGCGTTGCTTGATAGCGCGTATCCGCCCCCAGAGATCTAATTCCCACGTGGTTGATAACCCCAGACCGCTTGATCTGAACTGAGTGCTGAGAACATCCTGTTCGGATCCTGGGATAGGCAGGCCTATAAAGTTTTGCTTTGTCGTGGCTTGATTCAAGCTCAACTCTGCCTGAGGCAAAAACCCACTTTTAGATTCTCGCCACTGAGCAAAAGCCCTATCTAGCCTAGCCTGAGCTACATCGACATTGGGGCTTTTGCTTAAGCCCTGTTCGATGAGCAGGCGAAGGGGCTCAGGAAAAAGTTCGTCTTGTAAAATTTTTCCTAATGAGTCAACAGGAAGATCGCTCCCTTCCAGACTCCAATTTGAGGCTACCTCGACGTGCGGGAGCTCCTTCGGATCAATTGAAGTTGATTTGCAGCCCGAAAGACCAGCAAGCAATATCAGAAAGCAATGGGATAATGGTCGAATCATTCAATTCCAGAAAACATCTCATTTGGGGATTCACTCAATACCCCAATGGGACAAACAAGATTCAAGCAGTGTTCTTTCAAATCAAGCAGATAAATATCTAAACAATCAAGCGTGCCATTTTGCGACTAGTGCAGTGAGTCACGGTGTGCCGTTTTGGCGCAAACATAGTGCAACTCACGCAGCCATCAGCATTAAAAATTTTCTTTATTTGTTCTCCTATAACCACTTATGAGTTTTTTTAAAAGTGGTATCGTTCATGCTCAGAGAGGTCAGAAGTAGAAAGTTAAGTCATGTCCAAAGTATTAGGAATCGATCTAGGCACAACCAATTCATGCATGTGCGTGATGGACGGAGGTGACCCACTGGTCCTCGAAAACTCAGAAGGTAAGCGAACCACACCTTCGGTCGTCGCTTTCAGTAAATCAGGGGAACGTTTGGTTGGTGATGCAGCCAAGCGCCAGGCTGTCACCAACCCTAAAAATACCATTTATTCAGTAAAACGCTTCATGGGACGTAAATTCGATGAGGTTGAGGAGGAGCTTCGTCGAATTCCATACAAAGTTGTCAAGGCCAGCAATGGAGACGTGGCAGTTGAGGTGGAGGTGAATGGTGAAACCAAACAATACAGTCCTCCTGAGATCTCAGCTATGATCCTCTCCAAGCTCAAGGCTGACGCCGAGAGCCGGTTGGGTGAGACCATCACGCAAGCCGTCATCACAGTTCCCGCCTACTTCAATGACACCCAGCGTCAGGCCACCAAGGACGCCGGTAAAATTGCTGGACTTGAAGTGCTGCGCATCATCAACGAACCCACCGCGGCATCCCTTGCTTACGGTTTGGATAAAAAATCGGATGAGAAAATTGCCGTCTATGATTTGGGCGGAGGCACTTTTGATATCTCCGTTCTCGAGATCGGGGATGGGGTGTTTGAGGTCAAGGCCACCAATGGTGATACCCATCTTGGTGGTGATGATTGGGATAATGCGATCATGGATTGGATTCTGGATACTTTTAAATCAGACTCCGGAATCGACCTGCGTAGCCAGTCCGACGCCCTACAGCGCATCAAAGAAGAGGCTGAAAAAGCCAAAATTGCGCTCTCTAGTTCTCAGGAATACGAAATCAATCTTCCCTTTGTCACGGCAGATGCCACAGGTCCCAAGCACATCAGCCTAAAGCTGACCCGTTCCAAGCTGGAGCAACTTTGTGATCAGCTTTTCCAGCGCACCATTCAGCCTACCAAGGATTGTCTGGATGATGCCGAACTCAGCCTCAACGAAATTAATGAGTTAGTGCTAGTCGGTGGCATGACGCGCATGCCCAAGGTAGTCGAAACAGCTCACAGTCTGGTCAACAAAAAGCCCAACCAAGGGGTCAATCCAGATGAGGTCGTAGCTATAGGAGCAGCCATTCAGGGCGGGGTTCTGAAAGGCGACGTCAAGGATGTGTTACTCCTTGATGTGACACCTCTCTCGCTCGGTATTGAAACGCTAGGTGGGGTTTTCACCAGACTGATCGAAAGAAACACAACCATCCCGACGCGCAAGTCGGAGATTTTCTCCACCGCGGCTGACAACCAGCCCGGAGTGGAAGTCCATGTGCTTCAAGGAGAGCGGCAGTTTGCCAAGGATAACAAATCTGTTGGTCGATTCCAGTTGACCGATATCCCGCCGGCACCACGCGGGACGCCTCAGATCGAAGTCACCTTCGACATTGATACCAATGGTATTCTCAATGTGAGCGCCAAAGACCTTGGCACTGGTAAGGAACAGAAAATCACCATTACAGCTAGTAGTGGGCTATCGGATGAAGAGGTCGAAAAAATGAAAGCAGATGCGGAAGCCAATGCCGATGAGGATCGGAAACGTCGCGAATCAGTGGAGGCTCGCAATCAGGCTGACAACACTCTTTACCAGTCCGAGAAATTCCTTAAAGAAAACGGCGACAAGCTCCCTGAGGATCAAAAGAAAGATCTTGAGGGTGCTACAGGGAAACTCCAGGAAGCTCTCAAATCTGAGGATCCCGAACAGATCAAGGAGGCCAATGAGTCCTTGACTCAAATCTGGCAGAAAGTGAGCACTGAGCTCTACCAAAAGGCAGCCGCAAAAGGTGAGCAAGGCAAGCCGCAGGGAGAGGATGCGGCTCAAGGTGAATCATCAGCATCCTCCAAGGATAGCAAAGATGATGACACCATCATCGATGCTGAAGTGGTCGATGAGAAGAAGGACTGATCTAGCAACTGTTTTTTAAAATGGTGCCAGGCGAGTGTCTGGGACCAATACTCAAACCAACACAAAAACATCATCATATTATGGCACTAAAAGTAAAACCCCTCGGCGACCGCGTTCTCGTGGAAGCTGTGGAAGAAAAGGAAGTCAAACAGGGCGGTATCATCATCCCTGACTCTGCAAAGGAAAAACCCTCAGAAGCCAAAGTGGTCGCACTGGGCACCGGCAAGCATGACGACAGCGGCAAGAAGATTGCCTTCGAAGTCAAGGTCGGGGACATCGTGCTGGCTAGCAAGTATGGCGGCACCGAGATCAAGGTCGACGGCAAGGAATACAAAATCCTCAACTCCGACGACATCCTGGCCGTGCTCGGCTAGGACGCGGTTCCCACAAATCACTGAAATAGTTAGTTAGAAAGCAAAGAAAATATATGGCAGCAAAACAACTCGAATTCGACGAAAGCGCGCGTCACGCGCTCCTGGCGGGTGTCTCCAAACTCGCCAGAGCCGTGAAGGCAACCCTCGGGCCCAAGGGCCGCAATGTGGTCCTGGACAAAAAGTTCGGTTCTCCAACCGTCACCAAGGACGGCGTCACCGTCGCCAAGGAAATTGAATTGGAAGATCCCTATGAAAACATGGGTGCCCAAATGGTGCGTGAAGTGGCCAGCAAAACCAGTGATTCGGCTGGCGATGGCACCACCACAGCTACCGTATTGGCTGAGGCCATCTACCGCGAAGGCCTGAAGTATGTGACCTCCGGAGCCAACCCTATTGGCATTCAGCGTGGTATCAACAAGGCTGTTGAAGCCGCCGTTGGTCAGCTGGCCAAGATCGCCAAGAAGGTCAAAGATAAAGAAGAGATCAAGCAGGTTGCAACCGTCTCTGCTAACTGGGATGCCACCATCGGTGAAATCATCGCTGATGCCATGGACAAAGTGGGTAAGGATGGGACCATCACTGTCGAAGAGGCCAAATCTATCGAGACCACCTTGGATGTGGTCGAAGGTATGCAATTCGACAAGGGTTATCTCTCCCCTTACTTCGTTACCGACAGCGATTCAATGGAATGTCGCCTGAGCGATCCTTACATCCTGATCTTCGAAAAGAAAATTAGCAATCTGAAGGATCTACTCCCAGTGCTCGAGAAGGTGGCCAAACTTGGCAAGCCGCTCATGATCATCGCTGAAGATGTTGAAGGTGAAGCCTTGGCTACCCTCGTGGTCAACAAGCTCCGAGGCACCCTGAACATCTGTGCCGTCAAGGCTCCTGGCTTTGGTGATCGTCGTAAGGCTATGCTTGAAGACATCGCTATCCTGACTGGCGGTCGCTGCATCACTGAAGACCTTGGCATCAAGCTTGAAAACATCACCGTGGATGACCTGGGCCAGGCGAAATCGGTTGTCGTTGACAAGGAAAACACCACCATTGTTGAAGGTGCTGGAAAATCCTCTGACATCCAGGGTCGTGTGAATCAGATTCGTCGTCAAATCGAGGAAACCACCTCCGATTACGATCGCGAAAAGCTCCAAGAACGTTTGGCCAAATTGGCTGGCGGTGTTGCCGTCATCAACGTAGGTGCTGCCACTGAAACCGAAATGAAGGAGAAGAAGGCTCGCGTTGAGGATGCCCTGCATGCCACACGTGCAGCAGTGGAAGAAGGCATCGTTCCTGGCGGTGGCGTTGCGCTCTTGCGCACCCTTCCTGCCATTGAGAAATGTGAAGGTGCCAATGATGACGAGAACATCGGCATCAGCATTGTTCGCCGCTCAGTCGAAGAACCCCTGCGTGCCCTGGCAGCCAACGCTGGTGAAGAAGGGTCCCTGATTGTTCAGGAAGTCAAGCGCTCCAAGGGAACCTACGGCTACAACGTGGCCACCGGTGAGTATTGCGACTTGGTTAAGGCCGGTGTGGTGGATCCAAAGAAGGTGACCCGCACAGCCCTGCAAAACGCCGGTTCTATCTCTGGCTTATTGCTTACCACCGAGGCGCTGATCACCGAAATCCCCGAGAAGGCAGCACCTGCACCTGCAGGGGGCCATCACGGGCCTGGCATGGATTACTAAGATTCATCCCAACCTTTGCTCAAGAGGCCGACTCGGATCCGAGTCGGCCTCTTTTTTGAGTCTCTAGCTGCTTCCGGAGGGCAGGAAGTGGGTCAAGATTTGCGGCGCCATCGCCGCAGAAGTCTAAGCGCATTGCCAATGACAACTAAATCAGATAGAGCCATGGTAGCGGCACACACCATGGGATGAAGCCATCCTAGCATAGCAAGGGGAATGGCAAGGATGTTGTAGAAAAATGCCCAAAATAAATTTTGGCGTATGGTCGAAAGGGTTGCGGCGGCAAGATGAAAGGCTTGCGGAAGCACTTCAATGCCCGAACCGAGCAAAGTCATATCCGAGGCAGCCCGGGACAGGTCGGAGGCCTGACTCACCGAAATACCGAGATGGGCCTGTCGCAGCACCGGAGCGTCATTCATGCCATCCCCAACAAACGCCACCCTTCGGCCCGCATCTTGCAGTCTTTTCAGAGCCGCGACCTTATCCTCGGGCTTGAGACCCCCGTGGACATGGGATGAATCCAAACCCAGCAGCTTACCTACTTCCATGGCTGAAGTGGGGCGATCGCCACTCATCAAGTGCACTTCGTAACCCTCGCTCTGTAACTGATCGATGACCTGATGAGCCTCTGGCCTGATGGCATCATTCAGAGCAACCACCATGCAAAAAGAGTCACCAAGGGCCAGTCCTAACATCGTGGCTCCCTGCGAGTCAAAGTGCTTAATAAAAGCCTGTGCCTTGGCCTCAAATAAAACCTTCTTCTCAGCCAACCAATCTAGCGAGCCCAGTCGATAAACACCAGCAGGCAGCCCTTTGGTGGCGGCCCCCAAAGTAGCCTCGAGGCCCATGCCAGCGTATTCGGCAATATCGTCGAATGTGACTGCAGTGCTTTGGTCTGCCATCTCGCGATCGATAAGCGCTCGACTCAGTGGATGGTGACTTTGCACTCCCATAAGGTGTGTCATCCACTTGGCATCAGTTTCGGTGAGCTGACATCCCGAAACCATGTGTCTTGCGATCACTTGTGGCATGCCCTGAGTCAAGGTGCCAGTTTTGTCAAACACCACAGTATCCAGCAACCCCACTGCCTCAAGCGCCTTACCTCCTTGAACCATGATGCCCCATGAAGCATAAACACGAACCCCTGCCATGATGGCGACTGGTGTGGCCAAGCCCATGGCACAAGGGCAAGCGATCATCAGGACTGCCATACCGCAAACAATCCCAGCCGTCCAAGATGTCTCAAAAACCAACGGTTCCCAAGCAAACGGTGCCAATTCTTGGGAAATACTCGTCATCAGCCCGGGCATCAGCCCCCAAGCTAGGACTGTCATCAAGGCAACCCACATCACAATGGGCACAAAAACCGCGCTGATTCGTTCCACTTTTGCCTGTATCTTGGCACGCTCGCTTTCGGCTTTTTCAACCTGCCTGACAATTGCTGCCAAAGCGGTTTTTTTGCCTATCCCAGTCACCCGTACCTTCAAGCGGCCGTGGGTATTGTGCGTGGCTGCGTAGACGGTCGACCCGCTTGCCTTATTCACTGGTCTGAATTCCCCGGTCAACATGGATTCATCGACCTGGCTGGTACCTTCGACAATCACACCATCGGTAGGAATTTTTTCGCCGGGCTGAATCATCACCTGATCGCCCGGCTCCAAATCGCTAACAGGAATCACGCGTGGACCCTGATTGGGCAACAGGATCGTCGCCATTTGAGGCAGCCAGCGATGAAGGGCTTTCAACCCAATATCTAACCGCGCATGGAGGCGTTCTTCGATCCAATGTCCCAAGCTGATCAGCGTGATGACACCCACTGTTTCTAGCCAAAATAAATGCATCAACCGATCACTCACCAAGCCCCAAAGGCTGAGTAAAAAAGAAGCGCTGCAGCCCATGGCAACCAGCATATCCATGCCTGGACGTCTGGCACGCAGCTGATGCCAAGCTCCCGTAAAGAAGAGTCTCCCAGGGATGCAGAGAACACCCAGTGCCAGAATGCCTCCCAACCAACGATGCACCTTTTCATAGGTCCCACGATCGACCCAGTGACTCAAAATAAGCAGAAGGAAAACTGGAAGTGCTGTCAGAAAACTACGGCCCCAAGGGCCTAAACTATCCAACCAAGAAGGATTTGCTTTGGATCCTGTGGCATCTAACTGCCATGTGGCAGAAAAGCCACGTTGACCCAGCGCTTGGCACAAATCTTTGACAGAGACCTCAGGTTTGCATTGAACCAACACATTTGCCGCGCTGAGATCAACCTCAACCGACAGGACGCCGGCATACTGGTTGAGAACCTCTCGAACTTGGCCAACACAATGTTGACAGTGCATCCCGTCAACCTTGAGTGAGGCAGTCCATGATTGATCATCACTCATCGTATGCGACTCTGGTGTTAGAGGCTTCGTCATCAAAAAGCCCAAGGGAATTATAGCCGAACTCAATCGAATCCAAGCACCCTTCCCATGAGTATCGGGCAAAATCAGGATCGAAATGGAGTATGACTCACCTCATCGTCAGCATCATCCTCGAGCACCCTTCGTGGCTCAGGGGTGCCCAAAAGGTGAACCCCTGCTTTGAGGAATGCCAAAGCTTCCTCCTGCCTGGTCAACGGCCCAGTCACCTTGAAGCGCATACCTTCAGGGGATTGTTCCCTGATTTTGAGAAAATCCTCAGGGCTCAAGGCTTCTGGCCTGACTCCTCCAAGGAGTTCAATGGTGCCAGCACCTGATTCCCTCACTAATTCGATGGCTTGGGCGGTTTCCCTGTCGGTGAACATACCT
Organism: Verrucomicrobiota bacterium; assembly: GCA_023257935.1. Classification (GTDB taxonomy): domain Bacteria; phylum Verrucomicrobiota; class Verrucomicrobiia; order Limisphaerales; family AAA164-E04; genus UBA7971. The sequence continues at coordinate 2,676 of JALRAZ010000366.1, read as the reverse complement.
TGGCAAAACACCACTTTGACTGGGCGAGTTTCTGCTGCCTCCACCACGTCACGCAGCTCGCGGAAAAGCAATTTAGGTTGTCCGTCCTTTAGGTGAATGGGGTTGATGACCAAAGCAATCTCTTCGGCTCCTAGGTCGATAGCCACTTCGGTCTCATAACGCTTGATATCGCTGTCGGGCGCACCAAACGGAAAACCTACCACACAGCAGATCTTGACCGGGCTATCCTCCAATATCAAGGAGGCTAGAGTCAGCCTGCTGCTGTGCAGGGTGACAGCGTTGAGCCCCAGGTGAGCAGCCTCTTGGCACCTAAGCTTAATTTCCTCTCTGGAAGCATCGGGCTTGAGGAGGGTGTAATCCAGGTGCGCGGCTAGCTCTGAGGGCTGATGTGGGTGAGATCCCATTTCAAGTATGCTTGATCAGATCAGAAACCATTGCCCTCTCTTCGCGCAGTTCTGCGACGGTGGCATCAATCTTAGAACGACTGAAGGCATCTAGTTCCAGCCCCTGCACCACCTCAAGATGCTGGTCGCGACTACGCACGGGAAAAGAACTGATCAATCCCTCATCTACGCCATAACTTCCATCGGAACACACACAAACGCTGTGCCACTCGCCATGCAAGGTAGGGTTGATGATTGACCCTACTGTGTCCACCACTGCGTTCGCCGCACTGGCTGCACTGGAAGCGCCTCGAGCCTTGATGATCGCCGCTCCTCGCTGTTGCACTGTCGAAAGGAAGGTATTCTCCAACCAGGAGGCATCCTGGATGACTTCGCGCACCAAACGTCCCTGAATGCGGGCGTTCGTGAAATCGGGGTATTGGGTCGCTGAATGGTTCCCCCAGACTGCGAGATTGGTCACTTCTGTGATATCCACTCCAGCCTGTTTGGCCAACTGGGACTTGGCACGGTTCTCGTCAAGGCGCGTCATGGCGAACCAACGATCTTGAGGGATGTCGCGGGCATTGTTCATGGCAATCAAACAATTAGTGTTGCAAGGATTACCCACGACCACTGTTCGAATATCTGCCGCAGCATTGCGTTGGATAGCCTGCCCCTGACCGATGAATATCTTGCCGTTGATGCCAAGCAAATCCTGGCGTTCCATACCCTGCTTGCGCGGAACACTACCTACCAGCAGAGCCCAATTGACGCCCTTGAACCCCTCATCAAGGCTTGAAGTGGCCACAATACCTTTGAGAAGCGGGAAAGCACAGTCATCTAGTTCCATACAGACACCTTCTAGAGCCGGCAGTGCCGGCTCGATTTCAAGAAGGTGCAGGATCACTGGCTGGTTAGGCCCGAACATGGCACCAGAGGCAATGCGAAATAACAAAGAGTAACCAATTTGACCAGCTGCACCAGTCACCGCGACTCGAATAGGGGAAACGTTCATGTTAGGAAATAGAATTTAGCTAAGCAGGTGGCCCTTTGGCCACCGATGCATCGGAAGGACTTTAGGCCTCCCCCATCCTGCATGGCAAGCCCAAGCTCGGGTTGGGGGGGACTACCAAAAGGTTGGTTCAACACCCTTGAAAGGCGCGCCCACACCACGTCTTCATGGCATCCCACATTGAGGGATTCACCTCGTGCTTCACTTTTTCAAGCAGAACTGAGTCAAGAGCTGATTCTTGCCCGTATAAAGCATAGATCTGAGAGGCCAGGTTAACAGCCTTTCGAATTCCCGAGGTTGGGGATAGGGAATCAGCCTGACCGTTGAGCAGAAGGTGAGGACGAGGAGCGCCCAGAGCTAGGATGAGTTCCAAGTCGCAATATTCCACCAAACCAGGCACAAAAAAGTACATGCCATGATGCTTTAAACCATTCTGCGCTAGGAGGTGTCGATAACGCACAGCACAGGCCATGGAAATAGCACCAGCCAGGGCATCCTCAAAGGCGAGTAGCCACTGAGCTCTCGTTGCCCCCATGCTCACACCCACAGCAATCACTTGCTTTGCATTCACCTCTGGACGATTGCAGAGGTAATGAAAAGCCAGCCTGTCATCCCAGAGCATACGGCCCCAAAGGCTGCTTCCCTGCCAGAGAAATGTTTTAAACAGCGTGTGTTCGCCTTCTTGATCAAAATCTCCCCCGCTCTCCTGATCACGGCCATTGCGTTCTCCAAATCCGTAGGCATCAGCACATAAGACAGACCATCCCATTCGCAGGAAGCATTGAACGGGGGATTCTGGTGTATGCAGGTCTTCGAAAATTTCCTGCTTCCCCACGGCATATTCCCCACCATGCCAATGCAACCAAAGTATGGCTGGCCCGGGGTTGGATCCATCCCTTGGGCTTAAGAACCACGCAGGCATCCCGTGAGGTGTTCCATTATCAATCTTGATTTTTTGAGCCCAACCCAGAGCGTGAGACTCTTCTTTGAGGATATCGCCTTCAACATGCGAGCCAAGCAATGGCAAGTGTCCAAGGCGAAGACTCAGACCCTCCCTTAATGCTAAGCGACGCTGATCCCATTGTTCGAGGCCAGGACTCCAAGCCTCCAAGTCAACAATAGGTGGCTTCATAGTGCCGTGCGGCTCTCAAGGGCCTTTTCCAGTGGGTGGTAATCAGGATGACTGAACCCAAGGTGCGCATGCGGTTTCCATCCTTCGGCCCACTGAAACTGACATGACTGATGCCCCATGCGACGGGTCACATCCTCCATCCCCTGTAT
>JALRAZ010000359.1 GCA_023257935.1 Verrucomicrobiota bacterium | reverse complement strand
GGTGCGGTTGATTTTGTCGTAGCTCCAAAGAGCACCCCCTGCGGTGATATCCCCCTTCTTGGTCGCATCAATGCAAACCAGGTTACCAACCCCTTCGCCATGCTCGGGATCTTGACCAATAGCAATGTAGACTCGGTCTTTATAGAAAACCGGGGAACAGATCAGCTCACTAGGGCCTTCGGCAGCTGGATACTTGATTGGGGTTCCATCGCGTGTTTTGTACTTGTCTGGGACGCAGTCGTATTTCCAGATTTCCTTTAACACGGCCAAATCTCCATCGGGAACCGGGACAGGATCGAAAGCATAGCAGACGCCATCCCCGGCGCCAAAGAGGACCATTGGCTGACCGTTGACTTCGCCAAATCCAGGGGATGACCAATTACAATGCATGAGGTTTTTACTGATGCCAGAAGCCTCTTCTCCGACATACTCTCCAGTTTGCTTGTTCAGTACGACAAGGCAGGGGGCCATGGGGGAGGGGATATTGAGATGAGACCAGTCCTGCCCGTTGGAGGTGGTGGCATAGACGTAATCGCCCGCCACCAAAACTGAGCTGCTGGCTATGTTGTGGGGGAACACACCCAACTCTTCTCTCATGTCAAAGACCCACAGGATATCAGCATCGGTCTCACCGGGTTCAACCGGTGCTTGCCCGGGGCCTCCCAGGTAGGCTGCTTCATCCTGAAATCCTTGGTTGCCATTGCTTAAACCAGCTGTATCCAGGCAGAGGATTTCGCAACGATTAGACACGACGTATAGGCGATTATCCTCGACAAAAGGAGAAGAGCAAATGCCTAAAAATTCCCAGTCGCTTACCTTGCCGGCTCCCAACTTAGGTACGGCCAATTGCCATTTGAAGGCACCTGTTTTTTCGTCGAGACAATAGACAATACCGCGATCACCCTTGTGCTTGGGATCACGCAGTGATTCGTTGTTGGTGCCGATGTACACCTGCCCGTTGGCGATGGTGACGTTGCCATAGGCCTGAGAGCCAAGTTTAGCGACCCACTTCACATTCTTGGTGGTGCTCATGTCCACCTCTTCAGTGCCCTGCTTGAAGTCGCCGGGGGCGAAACTGAATGGAATGCCTTTTTCAGGACTGTAGAAATTATTGTGAGCCGTGCGGCCCCACTGGTTCCAGTCCCCACCCAAAGCGGCTGTAGAAAGAGCCAGCGTGAGGGCCAGGGGTAAGCGATTGAGAATTTTGCAATGTTTCATAAGCCTTGTGTGAGGGGTAAATTCGATGGTTGTTTCAGTTGTTTGAGTAGACCGAAATGTTGTCGACATAGACGCTGTAACTTGACTGAGGTGAAAAACCAAACAATCCAGGAGCCCCTTGCGTATGGGCAACTTTGTGAGGTACTTCAATGGTCCAGCTGGAAGGCTCGTTTTCATTGCTTGGCCATGCCTTGGCCCTTACCACACCACTCCCATCCTTGGCTACGTCGACACGAGATTTGATTCGATACCATGTCTTGGTGGACCATTTGAAAGGAACCGAAACCTTAATACGGTCATGGTTTGAGCTCACTTCCAATTCCTGCCAGTTACCAATTAGTGCGATCACGTATCTTTGGTTTATGACCCCAACATTGGATTTCATGCGTCGATTACCGTCTGTCATCACGTCAGCTTCAACCGTGTAGTTCGAAGCATCAGGGTTGCCTATAAAGGAAATAGCCCTCTGGAAGAGGACGTTGTCCAGTGTCTTGACCAGCACTTTGTTGCCCTCCATTTCGCGGATATCCCATTTGAAACGGGCTCCGATCCAAGGAAGGGGAGGATAGGCAAATTGAGTGCCGGCACTCACATGGGTAGCTGGGTAAGCGTCATCAATGGTGAATGCCTCAAAATTTTCAGTAAAGGGCAATCCTGGCAGTACGCGTGCGCGCAGGATTCCTGATGCATCAGCCTCAGTAGCCTTGAATGCGCCAGCTGACGCACCGCCATCTCGGTTTGCCCGAATGCGATTGCGCCGACCAAATGCTGCATCTGCTTCGGACTTGACCTTGGCAGTGGGCGGGATAAACGAGGCCCATTCAGGACGAATGTTTTCCTCAACAACCCAACCATTGCTGTCGAGGCCAAGCACTTCGACCTGATCTTGCTGCCCTGGGGTGAGGAGGACATCTGGCGGAATGATCTGCAGACGAGCCACGGACCCTTTTTCGATTTCTGGAGCCGCCTCTTTTTGGGACTTTTGGCCCGAGGAAGACTTCCCAGTGCCGAAGCAATAAAGTTTTTCCATGGTATGGACGTAAATCTTCCCATCCCACAAGGTAGGAGCCCCTAGACAACCCCCTTCCAATGTCACTTTATCAAGGATATCCACACCGTCTTTCTTGACTTTTAGGATGTAGAAGTTTCCGTTGCCCATCGGGACGTAGAGTTTGCCATCGGCATAAAGGGGAGATGCGTGCAGTTGTCCATTTTCCAGCTTGTGTTCCCATAGCTCCTTCCCGGAGTTGGCATCAACACAGATGAGTTCGCCTGTGTGGGTCACCTGATAGACGCGATCCCCTACCAGAACAGGAGAACTCGTGAACATCACATGGGGTAGGCGCCAGAGTTCGGCCTCTTTGCTAAGGACCGCCGGTCCAGGTTGGCCTGCAGCCGGCTCAGCTCCAATTTTGATGGCAGCCATGCGACCGACCTCAGAGGAATCGAGGTTTTCCTTGCCATGGATGGCAATGACTTTGTCGTTGTCATGCAATAGGAGCGATGAGTTGACTCCGCCATAAGAGAAATGGTATCGCCACAGCGGATCCCCGTTACGAGCGTTGATCGCCACGAGGTTGCCACAGCCGGTTCCTGCATAAAGAACGCGTTTGTTGTTGTAATAACCCAGAACAGGCGAGCAGAAGGAACTATCTTTTGGTGGGGTTCCAGGCGTGCTGGCCCAGACCAGCTTGCCATCATGCTTGTTGAAGGCAAAAAAGCGATCTCTTGCCGGGCCATCAGCGCCCCAATAGCTCGTGATGCAGTGGTGGATCACCAAATCCCCATCGATGACAGCGGCACCCCTGCGGCCGTTAGGAAAAGTAAGCATCCCATAGCGCTCCATCATGCTATGCTGCCAGATCACCTTGCCGTCGCGGTTGAAGCAGGTCATTTCTCCTGCTGTGGACATCAGGTAGA
>JALRAZ010000352.1 GCA_023257935.1 Verrucomicrobiota bacterium | reverse complement strand
ACCAAGCCATATGCAAAGTTTGAAAAAGGATCAGGATAACAAAGCTCATGGCGCGGAAGACCGGCCGCTTTATGGTGGCATCACTAAGGGTTAGGCTAATCATGGCAGTATATTGGCTCTTGGCATCTGAGCTGGAATCATCCGAGGAGCTACCCTAACTCAAGTTTCGAATGCCCAAAAGAACCTAAGTGCGCCAGGATCAAGTTTATCCCTGAGACAAGACCGCTTTGAAACGCGATTTTAGTCACCAAGATTTCGAGGGGAATTCTCAGCACCTTTTAATCGCTTATTTTAATGTCGGACATGAACTCTTCGGGACTAACCAGCATGATGGACGCTCGAGTGAACCATTCCAGGATTCCATCATTCTTTTCCGCTTTGCAGGCCACAATTCGAGTGAATGGACTCATAAGAGATATCGCATTGATTCTCGATACGAGGCGCTTACCAACTTGCTGATAGAGTCATTCTCCCTTCCATGTTGTGGCCAGCAAAAGCAATAAAACCTGAAAATGAGTCACGAGAACGCCTTTTTCAGGTTCCATCAAATGAATCCGCCATACCGACCCTGCGAACGAGTCGAATGAAAATCAAGTCACTCAGCTATCTTTTGACGAGGTTCAATTAGCTGCCACGTCCGCGGAGGAGTGCTATCGATGCCTTAAGTCACAATCATGGAAAGTACATACCTCGGAGGCCCACACCGTCAATTAGCCCGAAACTCAGGCTTTGTAGCCGATCGCCGTTTTGAAGATTTTCAAAATGACGCAGATCAGGGTCGCCAAAGGCGGTAAAATTTGTGAGGGCTGCGAAGCTTGACTTCGATACGGAGCTGGTCTCCATCATTTTCGGCTACCAGAGTACTGACCTGCCATCTTTCGGGTGCCTCGGAAAGAAAGTTGAGTTCCTGGAGGACGTAAACACCTGCATTGATCGGCCATGTCAAATTAGCGCGATATGGCGCACCATGCTCAAGCTGGAGACTAGGTGGTGGCAATTCGGAATCTGTTCGAGTGACCACCTCAATCGCAAGAGCCGCCATCACGCTCGTCCCCTTGGTATTGGGGTGAACCGTGTCTGGAAAAAGGTTACCCATTTCAGCCATGCGCTCGTGGTAGTCAATTAACTCAAGCTCAAAACGAGCTGCCAGATCGCGAACTGCGGGGGCAATTTCATTAGCGACCACGGTTGGACTGATTGATGCAGCACCTTTCCCAAAGACTGGACAGGGCGTAGCAAGTATAATCCTGGGTTGGCTAGCTACCGCTTGATAACTGGCAATAAATTCTTCGAAATCTGACACGTATTCCTCCCCATACCGCCAATTCCAGGACTTGGAATCGTTTGTGCCAAGTTTGATGATCACCACGTCTGGTTCCCACAAAAGGCTTTCCCTATAGGCACTTTCTTTCCAGTAAGGGATATCCCCTTTCTTGAGCAGGGTACGGCCTCCAAGCCCGTAGTTTCGCACCTCGTAGTTAGCTCCGAGGAGATGTCCCAATCTGGAGGGATAGGTGAAATTACCATATCCAGCGCCCTCTGTGATGCTGTCTCCAATGCAAGCCACTTTGAGAACGGGCTCGGCAGCCGTTCCAGAAAAAGCGAAATAAAAGAGACCACCCAAGACGGTGAAGAGGAAGTGTCGATTCATCAGATCAAAAGAAATTGAAACTTAAGGATTAAAAGGAACCCGTGAACCCCATGCAAAAGAGGTTCACGGGTAATGATGTCAATCCAACCAGGCAAAGAGACTAGCGAACTCGGTAGTAGGCTTCGGATTGCGTCGTTTGTGCAGTGTAGCCACTCGAGGCACCATCGACTGCCGTCCAAGGACCGAGCACTGATGCGGCGGTTTCGAGCACCCCGCTACCCTCCCAAGTGAGAGTGATGGTATTGCCTGAAAGGCTGACATTCACTTTGGTTGAAGCAGCCTCCACCCCTCGCACCAGAATGTAGAGATTACGTTTCGCGTAGTCCGCACTGTTACCATCAAAGGTCCAGTCCGGGTTGGCCCCTTCGCTGGTGCCAATCCCGAGCCCGCCAGCGGTCCCGGGGTTATTGGACCCCCAGTTATTGTAGGCAAACACCACTTGCTCAGCTTCATGGTTGTGAACCTGCATCGAACCGTGACCACCAGGAGTCATCGTGTCGCCAAAATCGAAGGTCTCATCTGAAGCAAAAGGCACTTCAAGTGCGTTGGGAGGCGCGTAGTTACCACACCAGAACTCGAT
>JALRAZ010000209.1 GCA_023257935.1 Verrucomicrobiota bacterium | reverse complement strand
GCCTCTCAGGGAGAATCACTTGGGCTCTACAATCTAGATTCGAAACCAATCGATGAAATCTCCCTGGCAAGGACACCTACAGAGGGTGGATCAAGTGGTCGCCTACCCGATGGCGCAGAGCAGGTGGTTGCATTCTCGCCGAGTGAAGCGTCACCTGGTTTTCCCAATGCTTTGGAGGTGGATTGGCTGAGTATTCAAGAATTTTTGCCCATTCCTGGACCCGCTCAGGAACAGGCCATCGAGGTCTTGAATAGTGGGAGCCAGTCGATAGATCTTTCGGGTTGGTCACTGGGCTCAGCGGAAACCTCCCTGAATGCGTTTGTCCTGCCAGCAGGCAGCGTGGTTCCAGCTGGTGGGTTGCTTGTGATTTACCAACAAGACTGGCTGACTGGAGCCGGTCCGGTAGAACTACCCTGGATACCAAGTCCATCAGATCGCCTTTATCTTTCCCAAAACGATTCCACTGGCTTGGCAACTGGTCGTCGGGTAAGCCTGCCAATGCGTGCTTCGATCGCAGGCCAATCGATTGGTCATTACGAGACCAGTGATGGCTTTCGGTTAGGAACCCTGGCAAGCCCCACCTTTGGTGAGCATGCCTCGACCAGCCTGGAAACTTTTCGCCTCGGCATGGGAGCACCCAATACGGGCCCCTGGCAGGGAGCCATACGCATCAGCGAAATCATGCCTGGCTTACCTGTGGGAGGCTCACCCAGCGATTCGCTGGAATTCCTTGAATGGGCCAATCTTTCGAGTCAAACCGTCCTTCTGAGTCAAGCGACCGATTCCGGGCTAGGCTGGCGCCTGCGCGGGGGGGTCCAACTGAATCTCTCGGGGAATCTGGATCTGCCAAGCCAAGGGGCGATGGTGCTGGTGCCCTTTGATCCTCTCATTGATACGTTGCAATGGGAACAGTTTCAGAATCAGTGGTCGCTGCCAGCTGGTGTTCAAGTGTTGGGACCCTACCTTGGAGGTCTCTCCAGGGAGGGGGAAACCATACGATTGGAAACCTTGAGGCAGGTTGCTGATCCTAGGTATCCAGCCCAGCCCTACCTCCAATGGATTGTAGCTGATGAAGTCGCCTATCAAACCCAGGCTCCCTGGCCTCCTATGCATGCATCGATCGGCATATCAAGCTTGAGGCGAATCCAAACCGATGGCCCAGGTAGCGAACCCCAGCAATGGACCCTCTCTTTACCGACACCCGGCTGGGTCGAGAAGGCTACAAGCTCTGTGGAACAAATTCAGTGGTCTGAGCAGGGGATTATCCTAAAAATAACCACGCAATCTGAGCAGCCCCTCTTGATCGAATATGCCGATACCCTGGATCAATCGGATTGGATGCTGTTAAAGCGCCTGGTTGGAAACGGTGAACAGATCGAGGTCCTAGATGCTTCCCCAGGCAACTCACAACGCTTTTACCGTATCCGTTTTCCTTGAGCTAAGGGATTGGGCTTAGGTCACTCCCCTGGCTTCGGTGAATCTGAAGCCATGTTCAAACCATTGGTTAGCAATGGAATCCAGACACCCTGTTGTTGAACCATGCAAGCTGTGATCGGTGCGTTGACGTTGATCTGGCCTTGCTTGGATTCGATTGAGGTCAACCGGAATGAGCTGCTGGCGGCGTGATTACCTTTGAGTCGTAGGGTTCATGCATTTTTCTGCTTGTCATTGTCGGTGTGACTGATAGTTTCCTTCGCTCTATTTATGAAGAGTGACATTCATCCTGAAAGCTACCGCCCCGTTGTTTTCAAAGATTCCGCTTCGGGATTTAGTTTTTTGAGCAAATCTTGCGCCCGTACCAATCAGACTGTGAAATGGGAAGATGGGCAGGAATACCCATTGGTGATCCTGGGTATCAGCAGTGCCTCGCATCCTTTCTACACCGGTCAGCAAGTGTTCGTGGATACCGCCGGTCGTGTGGATAAGTTCCAGCAGCGCCTGGCCAAGACCAAGGAAGCTCAAGAAAAAGCAGCCGCCTTCAAGAAGCGCAAGCGCTAGTATCAATTTTCTGCATCGCCCGCAGCAGGCCCCAAGAGGCTCTTCTGCGGGCGTTTTGCGTCCATTATGGATCTTCACCCCTTCATCGATCGCTTCAAGAAGCGCCTGGCCGAGGTTGAATCAGCTCTAGGGGATCCTTCTGTTTTCAATAACCAGCAAAAATCCCAGGAACTTTCGCGGGAATACAATCGGCTGAAGTCACTGGTTGTTCAGGGCGATGCCTTCCTCAAGATGGAGGGAGAGATTCGTGACAATCAGGAACTGCTTGGGCTGGAACCGGCTGATTCGGAAATGGCCCTGATGGCCAAAGAAGACTTGGTGGGCTTGAAAGCCCAGCTTGCCGAGCTGGAGGTTAAGCTTCAGATGGGTATCGTGCCCCCTGATCCCACTGACAGCCGAGATACCATCGTTGAAATCCGCGCCGGTGCTGGTGGGTCCGAATCGGCTCTGTTTGCGGCGGACCTGTTTCGCATGTTCAGTCGATATGCCGAGTCTCAGCGCTGGAAACTAGAAGTCATGGACACCAGTCATTCAGACTTGGGCGGCTACAAAGAAATTACCTTCAGCATCAAAGGCGATGATGTGTTCAAGCGGCTCAAATATGAAAGTGGTGTGCACCGTGTCCAGCGCGTGCCTGTGACCGAGACTCAAGGTCGGGTACATACCAGCACCTGCACGGTGGCTGTGTTGCCTGAGGCGGAGGAAGTTGATGTTGAAATCAAGCCTGATGATATCACTGTATCGGTATGCCGCGCCTCTGGGCCGGGCGGTCAAGGGGTCAACACCACGGATTCGGCAGTTCAGATTCAACACAAGCCCAGTGGCCTGATTGTGCGTTGCGCTGATGGACGATCCCAGCAGCAAAACAAAATTCAGGCGATGACGGTACTGCGCTCTCGACTTTTGGAGCGAAAGATTGCCGAAGAGCACGCCAAGTATGCGGCTCAGCGCAAGGCTCAGGTCGGCACAGGCGAGCGTAATGAGCGGATTCGGACTTACAATTTTCCTCAGAACCGGGTCACCGATCATCGCATTGAACTCACCCTCTACAATTTGCCAGCACTCATGGAAGGCGACATGGGAAGCGTGATCGAACCGCTGATGCAGGATGACCTGTCATCCAAGTTGAAGGAGATGGATTTGTGAGTCATGCCATCGAAGGATTGATTTTTGATTGCGACGGAACCTTGATCAATTCCATGCCTGTGCACTGGTTGGCCTGGCAGGAGGTGACTCAGCGACATGGTCTCCACTTCCCGGAGGATCGCTTCTATAGCCTGGGCGGAGTGCCTTCCTGGCAGATCATTCAAATGCTCAGCCAGGAGCAGGGAGTTGAACTCGATCCTCACGCTGTCGCACAGGAAAAAGAGGAGGCCTTTTTCCCTCACATGCATCGGGTGGAACCAGTAGCGGCAGTCATCGACATCGTCCGTGCCCATCACGGCAAGCTGCCCATGGCGGTGGCGACTGGAGGGGTCAAGCCCATCATCCCTGACCTGCTTCGTCAGCTGGACCTCTTGCATTACTTCGAGGCAGTGGTCACCAGTGAAGACGTGATTCACCAGAAACCTGCCCCAGATATTTTTCTAGAAGCTGCCCGGCGCATCGGGGTGGACCCGCTAAAATGCCGAGCTTACGAAGACACCGATCTCGGGATGCAGGCCATCCGCGCAGCGGGCATGGAAGCGGTTGACGTTCGCATGATGGGGTGATCAAGGGGGTAGTTCTTGAGCCCGGTCCTCGCGATCCTATTTCAAACCTCTTGAGGCGCATCCCAGGGGCACTGCGAGTCTGAGCGATCTGCTTCAGTCTTTTTTAGCAAGAGGGTCTTCGGTGGTGCCGACTGGACGCCTACGCAAGGATAAGGGAGATTCGGTCCACACGTAACGGAACATGAGTGTGCGCAGGGCTGCGGTCAGGGGGATGGCTAGAACCCCACCAATGATGCCACCCATCAGTGTGGTGCCGATCATGATCGCAATAATGACCGTCAGTGGGTGCATCCCTACCCGATCTCCAATGATGCGTGGGGAAATCACCAAACCTTCGGCCATCTGAACTAGGACGAAGATCCCCAAGGTGAGTGCTGGATGGGACCAGCCCGGGTTTTCCACCATCGAAATAATCAGGGCAGGCACAATGCTGAGCATGACCCCCAAGTAGGGGACAATGCCCAGGATACCCGCCACAAAACCCAACAATACGGCATAGCTTAAACCAATGAGCCAGAAGCCGATCATCAGCAGGCCGCCCACGCACATCGCCACTAACACTTGCCCTCGGAAAAAGACGATCAAAGCATCATTGATGGAATGCAGAACAAAGACGATTTCCTCCTTGATCCATGAGTCGTGCACTGGGAGGTATCGGGTCCAATTGCGTTGGATGCCATTTTTTTCAGCAAGAAAGTAAAAAACATACACCGGGACCAGTGCGAATCCGGCCAGCATGCCAAACATGGAGGCGACATTTTGGATTTTGGATTTGATCCATTCTCCAAGGCCCAAAAGTCCACGCCAAAGCGCATTGGCCACATCGCCGATCTGGTCGGCATTCAGCGCAATGGTGCTCTCCTCTGTCTGAGTGGCTTGCCCTGAAGCAGGATTCACTTCCGGCGGGGAGGCCGATTCAGAAGTGATGAGATCATTTTCTCTTGTGGTTTCCAAAGCATGGCCCGTCTGAGTGTCTTGCGAAGTGGCTTCGGGAGATGGCGTGAGCCAATCCAAGATGCCCTGAAACGGGTCGGGCACATACTGCTTGAAGGGATGTTCCTGACTGAAGGCAACGTATTTGTCGACCGCCTTTTGGCGGATCTGAGGGATGCTTTCTCCAAGCTTCTTGGTATCCTTGATGAGGCTGGGGACAAAAGCCGCAAAGAAAGCAACCTGCACTACCAGAGCCATGGCAAACACCACCATGATGGCCCAGGTGCGTCCGATTCGATGGCGCTCCAGCCAATCCACCACAGGATCCAACAGGTAAGCAATAATACCCGCCACAGCTAAGGGGAGCAACACCGAGGAGAGCTGATTGGCTAACCAGCCCATTCCCGTAAAAAAGGCCCCCAGGAGTCCAAGGATGACAGCGATGGCTAGCCCGCTTAAGGCTGTCCAAAGTAGGGTTGCCTGCTTGGGGGTTGGGCCGGGGAATGCCATGCCGAATTTAGGTGAGAGAGGTGGGTCTTGGGCCAGCCGATCGTCGACCCAACTTTCGAGATTTGGAAGCAGCAGCGCGGACAGCATTCATGACGGCTGCTCTCATGCCTCCCTTTTCGAGCTCGTGAATGCCTTCAATCGTGGTCCCTCCAGGGCTGGTAACCATGTCCTTGAGTAGGCCTGGATGCGCCCCAGTTTCGTGAACCATGCGAGCACTCCCCAGAACAGTTTGAGCTGCTAGGCGGGTTGCCTGATCACGGGTCAGCCCTGCCGCCACCGCACCATCGCTTAGTGCCTCGATGAACTGATAGACGTATGCAGGCCCACTGCCGCTGAGGCCGGTGACTGCATCCATCATGCTCTCAGGCACACGCTCGACCGTGCCAATGGCAGACATGAGAATCAGAGCCTGTTCGGCATCTGCAGCGGTAGCAAATTCACCTAAGCAAAGGGCTGAAGCTGAGGCGCCTACCAAGGCTGGCGTGTTGGGCATCACGCGTATGATACGTCCACCAGCAGGAAGGTAGAAGGCCAGGTGGTCTGTGGATAAACCTGCCACAATGGATATAAGGCACTGGGATTCACGCCAGTAAGCATGAATGGACTGGAGAGCGTCGGCACACCGATCGGGCTTCACAGCCAGGAAAATCAGGTCAGCAAAACTGGCTACCTCGGCATTGCTATCGGTGGTCCGGCCTCCGGTAATTTCGGCAAACGAATCGCGGGATGCACCGATGGGATCGCTGGCTATGAGATTCTCCACCTTGACCTGATGCTTCCTGACAAAGCCGCCCGCCAGCGCCGAGGCCATTTTACCGGCTCCAATAAAACCAATTTTCAGTTCGTCACTCATCGTAGAATCTTCCAGGTTCATGGAGCGAACACGCTGACGCTCCTTCATCGATATCCTAACAAACGGGCGTTCCAAAGGAATGATAAAATCGATCTTCTAGGTTCATGGTGGGAAGCGAATTGGGAGAGCCCTCACCTCCGCGTTGACAATGAGTGGATAAATATAGCAAGCTTCCGCACTCGTTCTACCGAATTTCCAAGGACTTAACCGATTCAGAACACCGTGGCTGCGAAAGACGACTATATAATGGACACGCTCATCGACATGGGCCTGATTACTCAGGAACAGGTCGATGAAGCCAGTGGGGAGGTAACTGATCAGAGTGGCGTGCTCGATGTGCTTGTGGCCAAAGGCGAGCTTTTTGATGAAAGCGTCACTTTGGCAAAGGCTACTCACGCGGGCCTCGAGGTGGTCGAACTGGATGCCATGCAGCTGGATGATGCAGTGATCTCCGCTGTGCCCCGCAATATCGTCAAACGATTCAATGCTGTCCCGATCTACCTCAGCGATGACTCGGTGACCATGGCCATGTCTGACCCAACTGACTTGGAGGCCATTGATGGGCTTCAGGTGGCGGTGGGTAAGCAAGTTGAGATCCAGGTTGCCTCGGACCGGGAAATTCAGAGTGCTATCAAGCGCTACTATGGTGGCCGAGACAATAAGGATGATTCGGTCAGCAAGATGATTCAGGACATCACCGAGGGTGAAGTCGAAATTGCCTCCATGGGGGCTCTGGAGGCTGATACAGGCGTGACGGTGGATGCGGATGCTCCGATTATTAAATTGGTCAACCAGATCATCATTGACGCCTACCGCTCCCGTGCTTCGGATATTCATCTTGAACCCATGCAGCATTCTTTCCGGGTTCGATACCGCATTGACGGGGTCTGCCACATTGTCAAAAGCCCTCCCAAAAGCTTGCAGGGAACGGTTATTGCTCGTCTGAAGATCGAATCCAACATGTCCATTTCTGAAAAACGCATCCCTCAGGATGGCCGTATTCAGTGCGATGTCGGGGATAAGGTCATCGATTTGCGTGTTTCTTCGGTGCCAACCACTCACGGTGAAAGCATCGTCATGCGTATCCTGGATAAGGACGGGCTCAAACTGGGGCTACCGACCTTAGGCTTTTTCTCAGATGATCAACAAACCTTCGAGAAAATCATCAGTCTCCCTGATGGGATTCTCTTGGTCACCGGTCCAACTGGGTCAGGTAAGACGACCACGCTCTATTCCTGTCTACACTTTATTAATCGCCCTGACCGCAAGATTATCACAGTGGAAGATCCTGTTGAATACCAGCTTGCTGGTATTAATCAGGTGCAAGTTAATGAAACAGTGGGACTTACATTTGCCCATGCGCTAAGGTCCATGCTGCGTCAGTCGCCCAACGTGGTCATGCTTGGGGAAATTCGTGATTTGGAGACAGCTACCATCGCTATCAATGCTTCTCTCACGGGTCACCTTGTGTTTTCCACCCTGCATACCAACGATGCGCCCAGCGCTGTCACCCGTCTCATTGATATTGGCATCAAGCCCTTTCTCGTTGCTTCTTCCACACGGGCCATGATGGCCCAACGCCTGGTGCGAAAACTTTGTCCCAAGTGCACGGGACCGCACGAATACACTGAAAATCAGCTGCGTTCCATCGGGATTGATCCTGTGGCAGTCCAGGAGCCCAACTATCAAAAAGGCAAAGGCTGCGGCAATTGCACTGGAACTGGGCATCGCGGACGTTTCGGCATCTTTGAAATTTTTGTGGTTGAGGATGAAGCCAGGAAGCTCATTTACGACAAAGTGCCTGCTTCGGTCCTCCGAAAAGCTGCCCGAGAAATGGGTATGAAAACCCTTCGCGAAGACGGCGCAAGGAAGGTCACCTCAGGGCTCACGACTGTTGAAGAGGTCGTTCGAGCGACAGCAAATGACTAATGAGTCCCAGTTGGCCCAAGGTATGCTGTCAAAAACACGAAAATAAGCTTGGAAATTGGGTAGGCTTGCATTTGAGTTCCTTGCCCAACAAGACATTAGTTAATCTATTTCGACCGACCTTTCTATGTCCTATTCGATGTCAGATCTGTTGCAGTTGATGGTATCCGAGGGTGCCGCCGACTTGCACATCCGTACGGGGATTCCCCCAGCCATCCGTGTCCATGGCACCTTGCACAAGGTGGAAGGCCCCCCGCTCACACCAGATGACACCGAGGACTTGATGCGCAGTATTTCCTCCGAAGACAATATCCAGCAGGTCCGAGAAAACGGTGGAGCCGACTTTGCCTTTGCTTTTGGTGAGGCGGCCCGTTTCCGTGTCAGCGTCTTCAAGGAGCGTGGAGATTTTGCCATGGTGCTCCGCCAGATTCCCAACACGCTGCTGACCATGGAGCAGATTGGTATCCCGCCCAGCGTCAAGGAGTTGCTTTACAAGCCTCGCGGCTTGGTGCTTGTGACATTATTACATCACCTAGCCAGTTTTGTGGAATAATGAGAATTTTCTCTTGAGACATATACTTTAATCAGATAATTTATTTATTTTTTCAATTATATTCGATGTTGAGCATCCTTTTATAAATGGAATAATCTTTAC
>JALRAZ010000191.1 GCA_023257935.1 Verrucomicrobiota bacterium | reverse complement strand
TTGAGATGCGGCTGCCCGAAGAACCCAGCTGTGTCCTGGCGATGGGAGGAGCCCGCTCAACGGCTTCGCTAGCAATGGACAAGGGGCGAGCCTTCCTTGGGCCTGCTCTGAACGACCTGAGAGATGGTGTTGGTGTCATGGATTACTTTTTTGACGGACTGGCTGACACCAGGGAGCGCCACGCTCTGGAGCCTAACCAGCTTCTGGTGGATGCCGATGCTTCCTGCCTGAGTTCCCAGTATGCACGGTCGACCGGTAAGCCTTTGGTTTTTGTGGATCATGACCTGGCTCATGTGATGGCATCGCTTGGCCAAGCCCGACCCGCGCATCGCTGGCTAGGACTTTGCTTTGATGAAGGCAGTGCTCCCAAGGGGCAAACCTCAAGTGGAGGGGAGATTCTCTGGATTGACCCGAAGGGATGGGACCGGGTTGCGCAATGGCTGCCTTTTTGGCTGCCAGGAGGTGATGCCTGCGGCTCAGATAACCGTGGCTGCCTGCTGGGCATGATGTGGGAGCTTTATCACACATCCATGTGGGAGCAATTACCGATCAGACTTAGGGCATCCTTACAGCCAACTCAGATCAAGCAATGGCAGGCAATCCTTGAATCAAAGCTCCAATGCCGTCGAACCCGAAGCCTGACTCGCTGGTGGCAGGGCATCACGGCATTGCTGACCTCCTCGCGCCGTAATCGTTTTGAGGGAGATTCATGGATGATTCTAGAAGCCCTGAGTGCCTCACCCAGTCGTACCACTCGATCTGAAACTGCCTACCCGTGGATTTTGCAATCAAGCACAGATCAGGACCAATCCATCGGGATTGACTGGCATCGGATGCTGGCTGGCATGCTTGAGGACTTAGGCGCAGGGCGCGGGGCCGACCTTGTCCTGTATCGCCTGCTAGAGACTTTCGCTGAGATCATTGTTCGGGTGGTTCGTGCTTTAGAACCCGATGGGGTGGTTTTGGCTGGCAATGGGTTTGAAAACCGATTGCTCACCTCTGCTCTCATGAAGAGGTTGGGTCGTTTGAACATCCCTGTGGTCATGAGTGAAACCGTTCCCCTGGATGATGCTGGGCTAGGGATGGGGCAGATGCTTGCCCATGCCGGTGGGTATGCTGCAGGGATCACCCCGCGCCCTGAACTCAGGGAAAAACTCCTCAAGGCTTGTTCAGAGCATCTCTGCAAGACTCCACAGCAGCCCCCTGATCCGGTTTGAAACTTAGGCTGTATGACTAGATTGACTGCAGTGGTTTTGAGCAGCATAGCCATTTTTAAAAGTAAAGGGGCCCGTTCCGGAGAAGGGCCCCCAACCTAAAATATAAGGAATCAAACGTCCTTTAGCGCAGAGCCTTGATGCGGATATTCCGAAAAGCCACCGGGTCTCCATGTCCAGCAAAGCCAAAGAAACCTTCGTAGCGCTCCTTGCCAGGGTGTGGGCTGTTAGCCATGTATTGGTTCACGGTGCGCAGGTCCGTATCCAAGATAGTTGTGCCATTGAGCACAACCTTGATGGTCGATCCCACGACGGTGACCTCTTGCTCATTCCATTGGCCTACAGGTTTCTGATGCCCGCGTTTGGCGGCAACCATACCGTAGGCTGATCCGTGGTATTGGCGCTGATCAAGTTTGGCGTATTTTTCAGCACTATCGTCAAGCACCTGAAGCTCGCACATGCCCTGATAGGCTGTGTCCCCGCTCCCAGGATAGCGGATTGCCAAGCCGTTATTACCGCCGGCAGGGAGCTTGAATTCAAGCCTCACGACAAAGTCACTCAAGTTCTGGTGGTAGTAGATCGTGCCACCATTGTTGGGCTTGCAGACAATGGCACCTTCCTTGACTTCGTAGTTTGCCACCGGACCCTGCCAACCGTCCAAGTTATGGCCATTGAACACGGGCTTGAACCCGGGTTCGCTGAGCATCTGATCGACCTCCTGATCAGGGATTTCACGAATGAAAAGATTCCGCCAGCGGATTTCTCCTCCGTGGGTCTGTAATTGGATCGGACCCTTGGCCCAAAGAGGATTGGAGCGATCCCAGAAATTCTCCATCTTGGCATGATCGACGACCAATTGATCATTTAGGAAAACCGTCGTGTAGTCCTTGACTTGAATGATACGAAAGGAATTCCATTCACCAAACGGGCGATCGGCAAGCACCATTGGATTTTTGCCTGGTGCTCCAGGGCTGTTGTTCCACAACCCACCGGAGCCTTTGTCTGCGTCGATGTTCCACTTTCCACCTTCCTTGGTGTAATCCCAAATCTGGACTTGTGGGTTGCCTCGCAGGTAGATACCGCTGTCAGCCTGCGCCACGGTTTTGTAGTCGATCAGGAATTCCATGTTGCCGTAGTCCTGGTCAGTCGTCAGGTAAACCCCATGCCCATCGTTGACCAGTTCACCGTCCTCAACACTCCAGTGGGCACGCACATCTTCCATGTCCTTTTCGCGTTTGGCTTGACGCTCCTGATCGGACATCGACCACAGCTTTCTGGGATCAAAATGCCCCATACCATGCCATCCCTCCAGATCTTTGCCATTGAACAGCGCCTTGAAACCGGTGGGTGGCGTCGCTTGGTCTGCTCCCTGGATATCAGGCAGGTGACTCAGGCTCAGAGTCATCAGGGCGAGAAGGAGGTGTTTGATACGGGTTATGCGATGATTGGGATCCATGATATTTTGTGGTGGTTTGTAAGCTGATCCTCATTGTTGCCATTGTCATGAGAAAGACCAGTCTTTTCGATGATCCTCAGGCAATGGGTGAAGTCAAGCCGTGTGCCCGACCAAAAGCTGAGAGCATGACCCCAATCGCCCTTTCATGGGGGTAAGGTTTGTCAGCAGTTCGCCAATGATGAGGATGCGTGCCTTGCTTGGTTTTGCCTGATGATGCCCTTGACAAGGATCGTTGGAATGCGTTGATTGCTTGCATGTTACAGCCACTAAAACAACTTTTTTGGCAAGCTTCAAAAACTCTGGTTTGGTGTTATGGACTGGGGCTCTGTGCCGAGTGGCTCGTGGCTCAGGAACCCGCCATGACTGTCAGAGTCCAGGTCGATCTCTCACAATCCATGGGTCCTTTGCGTCCCATCTGGCGGTATTTTGGGGCCGATGAGCCCAACTACGCCTACATGAAGGATGGTAGCAAACTCCTTGGTGAACTCGGAGAACTGGCGCCTGGAGAGGTGTTTTTTCGTGCTCACAACTTGCTGACCAGTGGCGATGGAACCCCTGCTCTGAAGTGGGGTTCGACTGGGGTCTATCACGAGGATGCCAACGGAAACCCAAGCTATGACTGGAACATCCTCGATCGAATCTTTGATACCTACTTGGAGCGTGGGGTCCGCCCCTACGTGGAAATAGGTTTCATGCCGCAGGCTCTTTCCGTCAAACCCGAGCCCTACCAGCATGAATGGGCGCCCGGAGCTCCCTACGAAAAAATTTATACAGGTTGGGCTCATCCTCCCAGAGATCATGAAAAATGGCAGGAACTGGTCCGTCAGTGGACCCATCATTGCGTGGAGCGCTATGGGGCTGAAGAGGTCAATCATTGGTATTGGGAGACCTGGAATGAAGCCAATATCCCTTACTGGCAGGGGAGTCGAGATGGGTTCCTAAAACTGCATGATTATGCCATAGCAGGGGTTCGAGAGGCCCTGCCAACAGCCCGGGTTGGGGGGCCTGACTGTGCTGGGCCCGGAGGGGACTTCATGCGGGCTTTTCTGGATCATTGCCTGACTGGAACCAATTACGTGACCGGTGAGATTGGGACGCCTCTTGATTTTGTGGCCTTTCATGCCAAGGGTTCACCGAAGTTCGTGGATGGGCATGTGCAGATGGGCATGGCTAACCAGCTCCGCAACATTCGCGACGGGTTTGCCCTGGTCGCCTCCTACCCCGAACTGCGTGATACCCCAATCATCATTGGGGAATCCGACCCTGAGGGGTGTGCTGCCTGTCAGGGACCTCAGTTGGCATACCGCAACGGGACCATGTATTCCAGCTACACCGCTGCCAGTTTCATGCGCAAAATGGATTTGGCCGACCGTTATCAGGTTCGCTTTGATGGCGCCCTGAGTTGGGCGTTTGAATTTGAGGGTCATCCACAATTTGCTGGTTTTCGATCCCTGGCAAGTGGCGGCATCAACAAACCCGTTCTTAACGTATTCAGGATGTTTAGCATGATGAAAGGCCAGCGAGTCCAGGTCATCAGCGATCATCAAGTGCCCCTAGACGAGATCCTTGAGAAGGGGATTCGCCAGCAAGCCGACGTGGCTGGATTGGCCAGCCTGCAGGACGATCAGGTCTGGATCCTTCTATGGCACTATCATGATGATGACTTGCCAGGGCCGGTTGCTGAGATTGCTCTGAATCTTAAAGGACTTCCAACCGACGCCCGCTGGCTTACCATGGATCACTATCGTATCGACCACGAGCATAGCAATGCCTGGGTGCTCTGGAAGGCCATGGGCTCCCCGGCAACGTTGAGCCAAGCGCAATACAACGCGCTCGACGCTCGGGACGGACTAGAGATCATCGAGCAAGGGGTGAGGTTCGAGGTGACGCCCCAAGGTGCTAGCCTGCCATGCAGCCTTCCTCGGCAGGGGGTTTCCTTACTGGTTGTGAAGGTCCCCACACCTTGAGTCGAGATGACAGCATCCTGATCCCGCTCCAGTCTTTGGGATTGAGCGCGATGGGTGCATGGCCTAGAATTTCTTCATGCAGCTCACCTTTTCTTGCCGCCGCATCGTGCCTTCTGTGTTGGCCTGGCTCACCAGTCTTGTCTTCCTGGTGCATGGGGAGGAAACCCCATTTCACCAAGAGAACATCCTCATGGAAGCGGAAGCCAATCGGGAGGCAATTGAAAAAGCCCTCGATCGCGTCCCTGCCAATCAGAGGCCTGGTTTGGAGTTTCTGCTCACTCACATGCCGCTGCGAGACCTCCGCTCACTAAGTGCGGATTTCCTGCTGGAAAACCTGAGTTACGCTTATCGAGCCTGGCGGGAGTCGCCCTGGAGAAAACAGGTCAGTGAGGAGCGGTTTTTCAATGATGTGCTTCCTTACGCCAGCATCAATGAGCGGCGTGATGCCTGGCGTCCTGCTTTGTATGAAAAACTCAAGCCCTTGATTCGGGGGATTGACTCGCCTGGTCTGGCCGCGGCGCGTCTTAATCAGGAAATTTTTTCTCTTTTTGGGGTGAAATATTCGACTCGCCGCAAGAAAGCTGACCAAAGCCCCTTTGAGACCATGGAAAACGGTCTGGCCTCTTGCACAGGGTTGAGCATCTTGCTGATCGATGCCTGTCGCGCCGTGGGCATACCAGCCCGCTTTGTCGGGGTGCCTCTTTGGAGTGATGGGAGTGGCAACCACTCTTGGGTAGAGGTATGGGATGATGGTTGGCATTTTACTGGCGCCGCCGAGCCAGCAGGCGATGCTCTGGACCAAGCGTGGTTCATTGGCAGGGCAGCCAAGGCTGAGCGAGAGAGTCAACGCCATGCCATCTACGCGGTTTCCTTCCGTCGTACCCCGCAGCCTTTTCCGATGGTTTGGAAGCGGGGCTCCAATGAGGTGCACGCGGTCAACGTCACGGATCGGTACACCTCCCTTGGGAGCTCCCTGCCGGAAGGGAAGGTCCAACTCATGTTTCGGGTTCTCAGCAGTGAGACCGGAGATCGTTGTTCGGCTCCCATTCAGCTCCGGGATCCTGCAGGGTCACTTGTTTTCGAGGGAGCATCCAAGGACGAGCGGTTTGATGCCAATGATCACCTGAGTGTGCCGGTGGAGCAGGGGCAGGTTTATGAGCTGACTATCCCAGTTTCGGGGCAAGAGGGTGGGGCGGTTAAAAAGACCATCAAGGTTGAGCGCGATGGTCAGTTGGTTGAACTCCAAATCGATTCAGCACCCTGATCTCATGAGATGCTTTCTTTCTTTTCAAATTCGGTATGGCGTCATGCTGTGCCTGGTGACTCACCTGTTTCTTGCTCATAATGGGCGTGCAGCCAATGTGGCCAGTTCAGCGGGTGCCATCAGGGAGCTGAAGCAAGCCCTGCAAGATCAGGAGGACCAGCAAAACATTGATTGGCAAGCCTTGGAGCAGGCTTCTATGGCTCAAGTCGCTCTGACGCGTGAGGACACTCAAGAGGCGGTGAAACTCCTGAGCGAAGCCTACCAACGCACGATGCGCCTGCAACGTTCTAGCGAAATGAAGGAGGGTCTGTTGCGAGCGGGGGATCATGCCATGCCCTTTACCTACAAGGTTTTTGGGGATCTGCCTGAAGAGGGGCGCTCCCTGTTCATTTCCATGCATGGGGGAGGTGGGGCGCCAGCGAGGGTCAATGACCAACAGTGGGAGAATCAGAAGGGCCTTTATCAACCCAAGGAAGGGGTTTACCTCACGCCAAGGGCACCCACCAACACCTGGAATCTATGGCACCAAGATCACATCGATGGCATGTTTCGCCGACTCATCGAGAACATGGTTTTGTTTGAGTCGGTCAACCCCGACAGGGTCTACCTCATGGGCTATTCTGCAGGGGGGGATGGGGTCTATCAGCTGGCCCCGCGCATGGCTGACTCTTTTGCTGCCGCCTCCATGATGGCGGGACATCCCAATGAAACCTCCCCAATCGGCCTGCGCAATTTGCCCTTTGCGCTATTCATGGGAGGCAAAGATACGGCCTACCAGCGCAACACCATCGCTTCAGAGTGGAAAGACAAACTTGAGGCGCTGCAAGAGCAGGACCCAGGTGGCTACACTCATTGGGTGAAAATATTCCCAGAATACGGCCACTGGATGCAGAAGGAAGATGCTGTGGCTTTAGACTGGATGCAGGCATACCGACGGGTTAAATACCCTCAAAAGATCGTTTGGAAGCAGGATGATGTCATGCATCAAAGGTTTTACTGGCTCAAGGCTTCACCCGAGTCTTTTGAACCTCGAGGAGAGGTGGTGGTCCGACAAGAAGGGCAAACCATCATCATTGAACGTATGCAGGTGACATCCCTGACCCTCCGTTTCAACGACCAAATGCTGGATTTGGATCAAGAGGTGACGATTCGAGATGGAGCCAGAGAACTTCATCGGGGTAAGGTCCAGCGATCACTTGGAGTATTGATTGGTTCCTTGTTGGAACGTGGTGACCCATCCTACCTCTTTGCTGCCGCCCTCACGGTGAATGCTAATCCCTGAACTCCTGCGATCGTCCTGCAATCAGGGCTCATGCTTGTTCCATGGAATCCCCTACTAATCGTAGGCGAGCGCTCAATCATGTGTTTTTAGCGCAGACTGTGGGTTGCAACCCTCTGGTTGTTTGCCTATGTTGACCAATGCCCTGTGGCCACTCAGGGACTACTGAACCAAGGATATGAGCAAGGAAACGGAAGACATCGATCCAAACCAAGAGGGGCAGCCGACAGACGCTGAACCCACCACCGAAGCACCTCATGATGAGGTGAGTGAAAACGGAACGAAGGATCCAAGCCCAGCAGATGCGGCATCGGATGAGGAGGTTTGTCCTGAACCCGAAGAGGATACCCCGGTCACGCTGGAGCGATCAGCATGGAAGGATCTGGTCGAAAAGGCAGAGAAGGGCACAGAATACTGGGATCGTTTTGTTCGCCTGAATGCCGAGTTCGACAATTTCAAGAAACGATCGGCGCGAGAGCGTAGCGAAGCAGTCAAATATGCCAATGAGGCCCTACTCGAGCGTTTGATTCCCACCCTTGATCACTTTGAAATGGCGATGCTTGCTGTGCAGCATGCCAAGGAAAACAGTTTGGATTCCATCAAGATGGGTATTGAGATGGTTCATGGACAGCTCAAATCAACCCTCAAGGATGCAGGGCTGGAGGAGATTGATGCTGCAGGCAAGGTATTTGATCCAGCTTGGCATGAAGCCGTCTCCCAGAAGGAAACTAATGAAGTACCCGAAGGGCAGGTGGTGGAACAGGCTCGCAAGGGTTACAAATTGAATGAGCGCCTACTCAGACCGGCCAATGTGGTGGTAGCCAAGGCGCCGGGCGCGGATGCCGAGGAGGCTGCTTCCTAATGGGGTGTCAGGATTATCTGAATTGGAGTCATCATGTCTAAACGGGATTACTACGAAGTTCTGGGAATCAACAAGAGCGCCTCTGCGGATGAAATCAAAAAGGCCTATCGCAAGATGGCGGTCAAGTTTCACCCAGATAAAAACCCAGGTGACAAGCAGGCTGAGGAACGCTTTAAGGAGTTAGGGCAAGCCTACGAAGCGCTCAGCGATCCTCAGAAGCGTGCTGCCTACGATCAGTATGGTCATGCAGCCTTCGATGGAAGATCGCGCGGTCCCGGGGGTGGTGGCGGCGCTGGTTTTCATGATCCATTTGATATTTTTCGGGAGGTGTTCAGCGGCGGTGGTGGCGGTGGCGGCGGCAGTATTTTCGAAGATCTCTTTGGGGGGGGGCAACGTGACCCAAGCGGCCCTCAAAGGGGATCTGATTTGCGCTACGACTTGGAACTGTCCTTTGAAGAGGCCAGTTTGGGGTGTGAAAAGGAAATCCCCATCACCAAACTGGACGCCTGTGACGATTGCCAGGGTAGCGGTGCTGCTCCGGGATCCCGGAGCGTCAATTGCACCACCTGTCGGGGCAAGGGCCAGGTAGCGACTTCCAGGGGCATCTTCACCTTCACCCAAACCTGTCCTCGCTGCGAGGGCTCGGGCAAAACCATTGAAAAACCATGCCGTCGATGTGAGGGGGCTGGCCGCAAGGAAAAGACGACCAAAGTGCGACTTAAAATCCCGCCTGGGGTTGATACGGGTGCCAGGATTCGCTCGACCGGTAAGGGGGAAAGTGGTCTCAGAGGAGGGTCTTCAGGTGATTTGTATGTTGTGATTCATGTAAAGGATCATGAGATTTTCGATCGAGAAGGGGACGATCTGATTTGCGAGGTGCCGGTTAGTTTTGTGCAAGCCACCCTCGGGGCCGAAATCGAAGTGCCCACGCTTTCAGGGAAGGCGACCATCCGGATCCCCGCTGGCACCCAGCCCGGCACTGTTTTTAGACTTCGTGGCAAGGGGGTCAAAAATGTCAAAGGATACGGCTGGGGTGACCTCCACGTCAGGGTGGTAGTCGAAGTGCCTTCACGGCTCAATGCTGAGCAGAAGGAGAAGCTCCAGGCCTTTGCTGAAAGTTGTGATGCCAGCGTGAACCCAATTTCCGAGGGATTTTTCGAAAAAGCTAAGCAGTTTTTTACTGGGCACTGAAAAGTGCCACCAAGCATGCACCGATTCTTTCTGCCTCCTCAAGATTGTGGCCAGGATTTGTGCTGTTTGAGTCCTGCTGATTCTCGGCATGCACAGCAGGTACTGCGCCTCAGGCTGGAGGATCAGGTTCAGATTATCGATGGTCAGGGCGGTGTGATCGAAGCTCGGGTGGTGGAGCTGGGGAAACGCTCTGTGGGTGTGCGCTTGGAAAGTAAAGCGTTTCAACCAAGGCCCAAAGTGGGCGTTCACTTGGCCCTTTCCCTGCTTAAACCGCGGGCCATGGAGTGGGCCCTGCAAAAAGCTGTGGAACTTGGGGTCGAATCGATTGCCCTTTTGGCAGCCGATCGCTCCGTTTCTCGGTGGCAGTCCGAGGGGGGATCTGAGAAAATAGCCAAATGGCAAACCCTGATCACCGAAGCCATGAAGCAATGTGGCCAGGCCTGGAAACCATCCCTGGAATCTCCAGTGAGCGTGATTCAATGGCTTGAGAACCTTGGGTCAGATACGAGTGTGTTCCTAGGGCACCTTGGAGCCTCTGCACCCATTCCCTTACTCATGGATGCCGCCAGCCAAGCTTCGAGCCGTTCTTTTTGCTGGTGCGTGGGGCCTGAGGGTGATTTCACTTCGGATGAATCAGCCAGAATGATTCAGCAGGGGGTGATTCCCTGCACGCTGGGCCCCTTGGTGCTCCGTTCTGAAACCGCCGTGATCAGTGGTCTGTCCATTCTCTCTCAGCTGGCCTATCGCCTGAGCCAACAAGAGGCCTGAGCCACACTCCACTGATACTTCCTGGCATGTTCACGAATCAAGAAGGGCAGGTCCAGCGTTTGCAGGAGTTGGAAGTCTGCTTCCAGATGGTTTTTAAGCCCCTGCAAAGTGGTCACGGGCTGACCCGCTTGCTGAAAACCTCCTAGCCAACGGTCTCGAGGCGTGTAGTCATCCAGCCAGGTATAGGGCGAGGTGATGATCAGCTGACCCCCAGGAAGAACCAGCTCTCGCAGCGATTGAAGGCATTGCTTGGGATTATTTAATCTGTCGATCAGATTGGCCATCAACACGACATCAAAGCTCCCCAGATTGCGATCCACATTCATGGCATCGCCCTGGTGGAAAGTCACCCGGTGACGATCGATCTCAGAATCAACCTGGGCAATCGCCTCTTGGGTCAGATCCCCTTCCATGACATACCGATAGTTCAGTGATCCTGATTGCTGAAGTTGGCGAGCGCATTGGATGAACTGGTGTGAAAAATCAATCCCTACCACCTCCTGACAGTGCCTGGCCAACTCGAAGGTGGAACGCCCCACTGCACAGCCAAGGTCCAAGGCTCGGGCGGAGTTTCTCAAGCGATTCGTGTCCAGGCATTGGCTGACGCAACGCTCGGGATAATTCAAGGCCTGAACGGGACCTTGATCAAAGGAACACTGCTCCATTGGGCTGCCAAAGTGAAAAAGCAAGTATTCGCCGATGGCACGATCCGATTCATAATACGGCTGAGATGGGGAAGTCATGATAAGGATCCTCTCAGGGCGCCGGCGATGTCGGATGGTTTGATACCGGTGGATGGTTCTTCCATTGCCATTGTTCGTCAAAAAAGCCCGCATCGGCAATGGCCCCGGGCCAGCGGGGCGATGGGGGCGTTCTGACATCAATCACTGCCCAGTCTGGTAGTTTGGGCACCTGACGAGCGTTGTTGAGGTAGTCATACTCTCGGTAGGTAAAACCACTATTGATCACGACGTATTTTTCGGGATTCAGAGGGTTGGGGTAAATCATGACGGGGACGTGGTAGTTGGCATCCCATTGCTGAGTTGGGGATTTAATAGCGTCCTGATCCCAGGTAATGGGGAGCGCCTTGAGGATTTGTCGGATCCAACGGTTGCTAGCCGGGTCACCCCAGAGAATCAGATGACTCTCTTTCAGATCTTCTGGAGTGACCTGATGGTCTAACTTGAATCGCGGGCTCCCTCGAAATTGCTGGCGCCAGTGGGTGAGTGCGTGTGCCATTTCTTTGGATACCCAGTCTCCGATACCAGCGTTCATGGGCCAGCTTCCAGGCCCAACCATTAGAAAACGGTCCATGAAGGCGTCATCAATCGGGCCCTGCAGTCCAGGCTTTTTACGCAGGTGATGGCCCTGACCCTCTGGACGCAGCATCCATTGTTCGTTCTGTTTGGTTAGTTTGACCTGCCAGGAACGGTCACTCTGGGGTCGAGGGGCCTGGAGGGATTGACCATCAATGTGGAGCACCGGAGATTGAGTGGGATCCATTGGGCAAGAGCCGGGCGTCATCTGAATATCAAACGCAGTGATATTGCGGGTCGTGATGTGGATTGCCTGATCTGAGACCACCTCTGCGGCGATGCGAGCGCGCTGCCAATGTTCCTCAAGGCCCTGCAGGTGAATCCAGTGCATTTGAGGGTAGGCGAGGGTGTAGGTGGTGAATCGGATTTTTTTGGGTAGAGGGTTTCTTCCCAGTTCGAGGATGGCATCCAAACGTTCCTCAATCATCATTTTAGTTTCAGGATGATACTTATGGGCTGTGTCTGGGCCGATCAGATGCGTGAGCTCCAGTCCCTCACGTTCCATGAATCGACTCATGATATCAGCGGCCTGCTTTTGTCGATCGACCGCTCCACTGTAGGCCACCGTGGGGCAGTGGAAGAGGTTCTCGGCATAGACCGTTGCGTCGTAAAGATTCCAGAGTCGTTTTTCCCACCAGAACGGGTTGAGATCCTCCTTCTGAAAAAATTCCAGGAATTCCCGTGTCTCTGAAAACCCTGCACCTGGTGCTGCAGCGGCCCACTGCCCGGCATAGTGGGTAGCGAATTGCCAACATGCGGCTCCTCCCATGGAAAACCCTCGTACCACGATCCGGTTGTCATCGATTAGATAGTCCTTTTTCACCTGGTCCAGTGCTTCGAACAGATCCATTTCACCTGCAAATTTGTTGGCGTTGCAATAGCGACCATAGAGGTGCAAGACGATAGCGTTTTCAGGTTGGATGGTGCCGGGCTGATGCATGCGTTGATGCAGGAAGTCTAGTTCAGTCAGTTTTTCACCCCGACCGTGGAACCAAATGTCTAGCCGGGAGGGCCTGGCAGTGCCTGGTTTCCACGAATGGGGTATCAGCAGGCCATAGGGTTGAATCGAATCATCTATTCGGGACTGGTAGCCCCTTGGGATGAGACCGGTCTGCTGCAGCCAGGAAGGACCTTCATTCAATAAATGCTCCAGTCGGCTCTTTGCCAGAATGAGCTGCTCTTGGGCCTGAGCAAGAGCCTTTTCAGGGTCGTAGATTTCCTGATGAGTCAGGGCAATCTCCACAGCGGAGGCAAACACTTCCACATCAGCAAGGAGTCTGAGCCGATTCGGGTCTTCCTTCAGTATGCGGCGAGCTCGATGGATGGAGTCTTGGAGTGGGGTGAGCTCGGTTTCCAGTAAAGCAGATTGCTCGGCACTCAGGGGGATACCATCGGGTGGAATCGGGCGGACTTGGCTACTTAGGTTGTCAGCGGGCCCATCAGCCAGAACAAACACCCAGCAGCAGGTCATGAGGACCAGTGAATTGCAGGGGATGCGCATGAAGGCAAGGGCAGGTTTGAGCATGGGATTATCCAAAGGACTTCCTAGGCTCAGGGCAAGTTCAATTATTAGCCCTGCATGCTCTCAGTTTTGCAGGAATGCTTTAAGTGCCACCGATGTTTGCTCGGCAAGGCTACGGAGGATCTTCAGGCTCTGTGTCATGGTCTCCACAGACATGGTGGCTGCCTCGGATTCGACCTTGGCGCAGTGCTGAGCCAGAGCCACTGATCCCATGTTGCTGGCACTGCCCTTGAGTGTGTGGGCAGATCGACGCAGGCCATCCCGGTCGCCACCTTCGATGCATGCCTGCCATTCATGCAGGCGTTTTGGGAGCTCGCTTTCCACAAAGAGAGTGGTTAATCGCGCCAACATGCTTTGCTGAGGTCTATCAGCATCTCCCAGGTAGCCGTTGAGGATGGCATGGTTGAGTAGGGGGGACGTGGCTTCATCCTTGGTTTCCTGGTGAACCTGTGTTGAGGGTTTGCCCTCTCGCGATGGAATGGACTCAGGAGGCGTGATTTGGGAGCCTTCCCACTCCAGGGCTTTGAGAGCTCGATTCATCGCCGAGGCGAGGGTGTCAAAGAGAACAGGCTTGGCAATGTAGTCATCCATACCCGCATCCAGGCATTTTTGTCGATCGCCGTCCATGGAGTTGGCGGTCATCGCAATAATCTTGATGGGCGAGGGAGTCATGGTTTGCCCCAGCCGCTCCATGGATCGCAGCTGGTAAGTGGTCTGGTAGCCATCAAGCTCCGGCATTTGGCAATCCATCAGGATGATGGAGCAGGGATGTTTTTGCACGTAGTCAAGGGCCTGCATCCCTGACTCGGCCAATCCGCAGCGAAAACCTAGTTTCTTGAGCATGTGCTCGGCTACCGATTGGTTCACGGGGTTATCATCAACAACCAGGACTTCAGGTAGGCTGCCTTGAACCACAGGGCTGATGCTGTTCTTGTTCGGTGCGGGTTCGGTAGGCTCGCCCTCGGGTTCATCTGACTGCAGTTTGAAGAGCCGATTGAAACCCCGCGTGAGGATGCCTTGCATGATAGGCTTGCGAACCACCATGGCAATGCCCTGTTCCTCAAGGCGATCGCGTTGATGCTGAGATCCGATCGGGGCCATCAGAACCATGGTCGGGTTGGGCTTGAGATGAAGATCATGGACCGTTTGACAAAAGGTAACCCCGCTCTGATCCTTAAGCTCGGTGTTGACCATCACCAGATCGTAGGGAGCATCTCCCCTCTGTGCTCGAGACAATTCGGCAATCGCTGGCTTACCCTGGGTCATGAAGTGATAGTCAAAACGGTAATTCCTCAGCATCGGGGCAAGTGCCTCCTGAGAATGATCGTTCGGTTCCAAAATCAACACTTTGTAGCCACTCCATGGATAACTCGTTGATTTCGGGCTGGAGCTTCGCGTTTGTTTGACCTCCATGGGTAGGGTGAACCAGAAGCAGGACCCCTGCCCATACTGGCTTTCCACGTGAAGTTGTCCGTGCATCAGCTCAATCAATTGTCGGGTGATGGCTAGCCCCAGTCCGGTGCCTCCATACTTGCGGGTCATCGAGTCATCAGCCTGCATGAAGGCCTCAAAAATGCTCTCCAAAGCCTCCTGTTTAATGCCGATGCCTGTATCCTTGATTTGAAAACGAATCCAGCAGGTGTCACGTTGAATCTTCTGAGGGTGGACCATGATCTGAACCTCACCTCTTTGGGTGAACTTGATGGCATTGCCGATGAGGTTGTTGAGGATCTGCTGAAGGCGCACTTGGTCCCCAAGGACCTGAGAGGGTAGTTGCTCATCAAGTCGGAGGATGACCTCCAGGCCTTTTTTTTGTGCTTGGTCTGCTAAAAGAGCCACACTTTGTTCCACGGTTTCCTGCAGCCCAAACGAAGCTGCCTCCAGAGTCATCTTGCCTGACTCGATCTTGGAAAAGTCCAGTAAGTCATTGATCAGGCGCAGGAGGCCGTTGGCGCTGGTTTCGATGGTGTCGGCAAAGGTATGCTGTTCTTCTGATAGAGTTGTCTGCTTGAGTAGCGAGGTCATGCCGATGATGCCGTTCATCGGCGTACGGATTTCGTGACTCATGCTTGCCAGGAAAACCGATTTGAGCCGATTTGATTCCATGGCTGCATCCCTCGCGAATTCCATGGCCGCCTCGGCACGCTTTCTTTCAGAAATATCTTCAACCAGGCCTTCGTAGTAGAGAATCTTCCCTTCCTCGTCGCAGACAGCCCTGGCTGTTTCGGAAATCCAGATTTTTCTGCCATCACGATGGAAGATCTCCGATTCGAATTCATGGATTTCTCCATGGGCTTTCATGATGCTTTGAAAGGTCTCTCGACGAGAGGGATCCACGTAAAGCTGACTCTGGATGTCGGTGAGTGATTGGAGCAGCTCCTCGGGGGATGGGTAGCCGTAGATTCTGGCCAAAGCTGGATTCACATTTAGATAGTGCCCTTCTGGCGTGGTTTGGAAGATACCTTCCACGGCTTTTTCGAAGATATCGCGATACTGCTGCTCGGCTTTGCGCAGGGCCTCTTCGGTCTGAACCAATCTTGTGACATCCTTGGAAACGCCGAAGGTGCCAATGATATCGCCCTGCTCATTGAGGTAGGGCATTTTACTGGTCAACACCCATCCCATCTGGCCGGTGCGGAGGGTCTCCTTTTCCACTTTGTTGATGATGGGCTCGCCAGTCTGGATGATGCGCTGCTCGTCATCGTAAGCCGCCTGGGCATGGTCTGGATCAAAGAAATCAAAATCAGTCATCCCCACGGCCTCTGAAGGATCTTTGAGGCCTAGACGATCGGAGAGTTCACGGCTGCATCGGATAAAGCGTGAGCCAAGGTCCTTGAAGTAGACGTGGTCAGGAATCGTATCCAGGAGCGATCGCAGCAGTTGCCTCTCCAGTGCCAGATCATTTTCCGTGGTGATCTGCTCGGTGACATCCCAGAATATACCCTGGACCCCGACGACCTGACCTTGATGATCATAAAGCGGCGTTTTGATGACATGCACGTAACTGGTTTGCTGGTTGAGCCCCTCGTTGGCCTCTGTGGTCTCGATTTTCTGGCGCGTGCGCATCACCTTTTGGTCATCCTGCCGGTATTTGCTAGCCAGGTGCGCCGGGAAAAGATCCATGTCATCCTTGCCAAGGATTTCCTTGAGGTCCCTGCCCAAGGCCTGACAGAAATTCTCGTTGGCAAAGGTGAAACAACCCTTGGCATCCTTACGAATGATATGTTGTGGCAGGCTCTCTACTAGGTTGTGATAAAAGGACTCTGAGTCGTCAAACGCCCGCTTGACCTTCTGGTGCTCATCCGAAAGCTGAGTGATCCGGGCGCGCGTGTCTCCCAACTGAATGGAGGCGGCAGCCTGACGTGCGATGATGCCCAGGGCTTCGTAATCTTTTTTCTCCAGATGAGGCTGCTCGGTGTGCAATAAGGTCATGAGCCCCATCAGGGTGTTTTGCTGGCTGCGAATTGGGAACCCGGCCATGAATTGAACATGCCAGGGTCCAGCAACGAGTGGTGATTGGGCCCAATCTGAATCCTGATGAGCCTTTTCTATGACTGTCGGAGCGTTTTGAGCCAGGGCATGGCGGCAAAAGGGCAATTCGGGATGAGTCGGGCTGGGTTCCCATTGCCTGCCGGTCACCAGTGAGATGGACTCCTCTTGGCAAAGGTGAATCATGACCGTGGGACAGCCCGACAAGACCGAGGCTAGCTGGGTGAGTTGCTGCAATTCATCCAAGCTGCTGATACCATGGTTAGCGGTTGGGACGCTGGAAGCACGCTCTGAGCTCATGACTGGATTGGGTTCAATGTGGTTCGCTGGATGAGGCGAGTTGTTTGATCACACCGTTACCATAAAAAAAGCTAAACAGCGCGGCGCTCCAGGTCACTCCGAAAATACCCCACCAAATACCATCGAGTTTCCAATCCAGCCCAAAAGCAAGACCATAGAAAACCAACATGGGGGCGAGGATCTGTCTGTAAAGCCCAATCCACAATGACATCATTGGGCGTTTAATGCCCTGGAGCATGAAGACTGTCTGGAAAAGGATGACGTAGGCACATAGGGTGATACTCGCAATGCGGAGGTAATCGCTACCCAAGGTCCTGACCTCAGTGTCAGGGGTGAACCAACCCATTGCCGGCTCGGCCATCAAGTAGAGCAGGCCACCACCGGCCAGCATCATGGCCAGGCCTATCTTGAGCGAAGTCTGTCTGATTTCCCTCACGCGATCCCAGCGTCCAGCACCGTGGTTTTGACCTACCAGGGTCAGCACCGCCACATTGAGTCCTATGGTCGGGAGGAGAAGGATTTGTTCGATGCGCGTGGCAATGCCATAGGCCGCCACCCCTTCCTGACTGAAAAAACTCACAAACCAGGTAATGATAAAGATACCGGCTGCCACAGTCATCATGCTCATTGAAGCGGGGAGTCCTTGCGCCATGAGTGCACGCCATGTTCCCCATTTGGGCCGCCAGGCCTCTAAATGTATGGGCCACGCCAGGGCTGTCTTCATGAGTTTGCTAATCATGTAGATCAAGCCGATCAGTTGGATAAGCACTGTGGCCAAGGCGATCCCACCAATGCCCATTGCTGGTACACCCAGTCCCCCATACATAAACCAGGGATTGAGTAGGAGATTCATGAAGAATCCGGCAATCAGCTGGTTGCGATAGGTGGCCGTGTCACCCTGAGCCTGAAGGGCAGCGTTGACCATGGACTGTCCGATGAAGAAAAGCGTCCCCATCCAAATCGTGTTCATATAATCCAGGGCGATTTGGAGGTATGGACCGCTTGCCCCGAGTATCCCAAACAAGGTTGGGCTCAGCAGGAGGCCCACTGCAGTCAGTAGCACCCCGAGGCAAGCACCCAGCAGGCCTGCTTGAACCGCTAGTTGCGAGGCTTCTGCTGGCTTTTGTGCTCCCAGGGCATTGGCCATGAGAGCGGTGGCTCCTTGAGAAAGGCCGCCACTGATGGCAATGAGCAGGAAGAAGACCGGAAATGAAATCGAAAGGGCCCCCAGAGCATCGGTGGAAAGCCTGCCCGCATACCAAGTGTCAACCACGTTATACATGGTATTGAAGAAAAACCCCACACTGGCAGGGATGGCGAGTTGACGGATGAGGGTTCCGATGGGGTCCTGAGTGAGATGCATGGTTGACTGCCTAAGGTCAATCTGTGACGAGGTGGGTTGCATGACAAATGGTTTTTTTTAAAGCTGATTGAGCTTTGGCCTTCGGATGCTAGGCTTGTCTCACTGGTTTGAATGATGATTGATCTGAGCCCCAATAAACTTCTCGATGCCCTGCTTGACCCTGTAGCCTGGATTTGGTTGGCCTTGCTTGGGGCTAGCATACGGGCTTGGCGTTCGGGATCGAAACGCTCAGCGGGAATCGGTGGGTTGAGCGTTTTCCTGATTTGGTTGCTTGGGGCCACACCCGTACCGCATCATCTTTTGGCCCATCTTGAAAAACCCTGGATTGTCGAAGATTGGGAAGCCCTGCCCAAGGCCGATGCCATTGTCTGCCTCGGTGGCGGCCTGCATCCACAGCCCAGCGAGAGCCTTGCCTTCTCAGCTGCCGATGCCAGCGATCGCTATCTGACCGCTTTGGATCTGTACCATCGGGGGCTTGCCAGCAACCTGGTGTTTGGGGGAGGCACCTACCTCATCCATGGCCAGAGCCTCAGCGAAGGCCAGGTGCTCAAGGCATGGGTTGAGCATTGGGGGCTGGGAGAGGGTCAGATTCACTTGCTGGGGCGCATGATCACCACTCGTGATGAATGCGTCGAAGTCAAGGCCCTGATGGAGCAGCAGGGCTGGGAGCGCTTGTTACTGGTTACCTCGGCTTGGCACATGAAGCGCTCCGAAGCCTTGTTTCGACGTGCAGGTATGGAGGTGGTTCCGGTTGGGTGTGATCTCAGGGGAAGCACTGGTTTGCTGCATGCCTACCCATGGAAGATCGTTCCTTCATCGGGTCGCCTGAATGACTTGCATGTGTATTTGCATGAGTGGGTGGGGCAACTTTATTACCGAGCTAGGGGGTGGATTTGAAGGTGCTTTCCTATAGGCGCCTTCAAGCCAACCATTTGAAAGATCAGGCAACCGAGGATTCTCTCAGGGAAGCTTCTTGATTTAATGACGGTGTGGCCCTGTGAAAGTCAGGCACCCGAACAATGGGTTGGCATTACCTGGATCT
>JALRAZ010000154.1 GCA_023257935.1 Verrucomicrobiota bacterium | reverse complement strand
AGGGCTCGTTCGCCCGATATTGATGGTGGTGACGTTAGGGTCATCAGTCCCACCGTTCTTGTTGGCACTGTCATTGAAGGCCTGCCACTCGGCCCTGTTGGTGTGAGCGAAGAGAATAACAAACAGCAGAATGAGGGTCTGTTTCATGAGAATCTAGGGTTAGGTGGCGTACGTTTCAAATCGGTGTCTAATGGGAAATAAGTAGATGACGTTACTCCTTTAGGCGATGATGTCATGAAGGATTCGCCCGTGAACGTCGGTGAGACGATAATCTCTCCCAGAATAGCGATAGGTCAATTTCTCATGGTCTAGCCCCATGAGGTGTAAAATCGTGGCATGCAAATCATGGACATGAACCCTGTCCTGCACAGCTGAGCAGCCAAAGGCATCGGTCGCACCATAGGAAAAACCGGGTTTGACACCACCACCGGCCATCCACACAGTGAACCCATAGTGATCATGATCTCGTCCCTTGTTGCCCTCGGAGGTAGGCGCTCTGCCAAATTCACCACCCCAAAGAACCAAGGTTTCATCCAGTAGACCGCGTAGCTTCAAATCCTTGATCAGTGCGGCAATACCCTGATCACATGCCGCGGCAAGATCTTGATGATGATGAATGTTTCCATGCCCTGTGTCCCAGGCTATATCGTACCCATCAATGGAGTGCGATAGTTGTACCATCCGCACCCCTTTTTCGACGAGCCGTCTGGCAATCAGGCACCCTTTGGCGAATTCACTTTCACCATACAAGGAGCGAGTTGCTGCCGACTCCGAAGAGGTATCAAAGACCTCTGGTACCGCGAACTGCATCTGAAAGGCCATTTCCATGGCCTGGATGGTCGACTCCAACTTTTGATCCTCACCGAAGCGGTGCAAATCCTGTCGGTTCAAACGAGTCAGCAAATCAGCTTGCTTGCGCTGGTCTAGCTTCGGAAGGTGGGGATGTTTGAGGTGACCCAAAATGGCATCCGGTTTCATTTCCGCGATATTGGCGTAGACGCCGGCATAAGCGCCTGGCAAAAAGGCATTCCCCCAATGGGCAGATTTGCCTCTGGGCTTGGCTCGAGGGCTCATGGCCACCAGACCGGGCAATTCCTGGTTTTCGCTGCCGAGCCCATAACACAGCCAGGACCCCAAACTGGGACGGCTGGGTTGAAGGTGCCCCAGGTTGAACATCATCATGGCACCCGCGTGCTCTGGAATGTCGGTGTGCATGGAGTGAATAAAGCAGATGTCATCGACGCATTGAGCGGTTTGCGGAAAGATGTCACTCACCCACTTGCCACTCCGGCCATATTGCTTGAAAGCAAAAGGAGAAGGCAGAAGTCCGTTTTTGGTATTCCGAAGCGTCTTTCGATTGACGATTTCAGGCCGCTCACCGGCATGCTTGGCAAGAAGTGGTTTGTAATCAAAGGTGTCCACCTGGGACGGGCCTCCAGGCATGAATAATTGAATGATCCGCTTGGCTTTGGGTGCAAAGTGGGGTGCCTTTACCGTGAGAGGTGAGGTTTCAGCTTGGGCCGATTCAGCCAGCAGGGAAGCCAAACCCAAACCACCAAATCCTGCCCCCATGCGGCTTAAGGCCTGCCTTCGACTCAACAACGGATCCTTTAACGATGGGTAGTGCATGACCATTGAAACAATAGGGTTACCGGATAAACATGAATTCGTTGGAACAGAGTAGCACTTGGCAGTAAGCCGCCCAAGCACTGAGCTCATGTTCCTTTTCTATTTCAAAGTCTTTAAGAAATGAAAGGGCATGTTCCACCTCTCTCTGTTCGGCTCTTCTTCCAAACAAAGTCTCATGAAGTTGGTCGATTCGGACTTCGAGCGATAGTGAAGAAGCTTCAAAGCTGAGAGCCAATTTTTGAGCGCGTTCCAGCATGAAGGGGCTGTTCAGCATGAAGAGAAACTGCTGGGGAACTATATTCTGCGTGCGCTTCGCAGCACTCGCTCTGGGAATCGGAAAATTGAATAGTCGCAAGAAGCGATCGGAAGCCGTCGGGTCATTGCGACTTGTCTTGGCATAAAGGGTTCGACGAGCACTCTGAGTAATATCTTCCTGTGAAGGCCCTCCCATGCTTGCGTCCAATTCGTGGGTCACAGAAAGGAGCGCATCACGCCATGTTTCCACATCCATGCGTCGGGGGTCCATCCGCCAGAAAAGGCGATTGTCAGCATCGGTTTTCAAGCCCTTTTCCGAAGGAGTGCTGCTGGAGCGATAGGTGGCAGAATGCATGATCAAGCGATGAAGGTGCTTCACCGAGCCGCCCGAGCCCGCAAACTCCAACGCAAGCCAATCCAGGAGTTCGGGGTGCGTAGGCTTTTCTCCCAGTCGCCCGAAGTTGTCTGGAGACCGCACCAGCGCTCTTCCAAAATGATGCATCCAGATTCGGTTGACAAACACGCGCACACTCAGAGGGTTCTCAGGTGAAACCACTGATTCGGCAAGCTGCCGACGACCACTGCCCTCCACGTAGGGCTTCCGCTCCCCTTGCGTGAGTATGCGAAGAAACCTCCTGGGCACCAACTCGCCTTTTTTGAGCAAATCTCCTCGAAGGGCCACATGCATGTTTTCATTGCTCTTATCCTGAACCACATGAGCGTATTCGTATTTGGAGGGAGCCTCTTTTTTGATCACCTTCAAAAGAGCCTCGGCAGATTCAATGTGTGCCTTTGCTTCCTCTTGATGCTCTTTGGACAGTTTCTTGGATTGATCCCTGAGATCCTTGATGACTTTTTCCTGATTCCGAATGCGCTCTCGACCGGCCTCGTAGGCCTGGACAATTTCATGATCCACCAATGGCATTTCAACTTCACCCGTGTTATTGAAAACACCGGCAATTGAGTAGTAATCCTCGATGGGTATCGGATCAAATTTATGGTCATGGCATCGTGCACATGAGAGCGTTAAGCCAAGAAAAGCTCGAGAAAACGTATCCACCCGATCATCGAGCGTTTCTCCTTTAGCCTGCGCAATGCTCTCCGGATCACCCCCATCGGATGCGTAGTTGGGCCCGAGAGAAAAAAAGCCTGTGGCCACGCTTGTCCCGTTTGCAAGGAGATCTCCAGCGATTTGGTAAGAGACGAATTGATGAAAAGGCAAATCCTGATTAAAGGCTTGGATCACCCAATCCCGATAGTGGAATGCCTTGGGATTGGAACGATTGTCCTGCGTCCAGCCTCCTACTTCACTGTAACGCGCCACGTCGAGCCAGTGTCGTGCCCAACGCTCGCCATAGGCCGGATGTGCCAGCAGCGTTTCGATCAAATCTCGCACCACTTGATCCTCTGAAGCGGCATCCTTGGCCCGGCTCATTCGATCGAGCCATAAGCGCATCACCGCGGGTGAAGGAGGCAGGCCAAGGAGGTCAAAATAAATCCGTCGAATCAGGGTGCTCGAGGGTGCTGGGTCGGCTTGAGGAAGATCGCTCTGGATGAGTTTTTGCACCACGAAACGATCAATGGGATTATGGATACGAAAGGAATCTGGCACATCCGGCAATGCGGGACGAACAAGTGCGCGAAACGACCAGTGAAGTCCTTCTGGACGAGAGGTATTCCCATCGGTATTTGCGTCCCTTTGCTCAGACGGGCTGGCAGGCCAAGGAGCTCCCATCTGAATCCATCGCTCCAAATCTTGCTTTTGACGAATCATCATGGGCTTTGGCCAATCCGGGTGATTACCCAGCACCGTTGGATTTTCAAGGGCTTGGATCAGTCGGCTTTCTGCCGGGCTCCCGGGAACCACCAAAGCACTGTCACCCACAAATGCCTCTCGAGAGTCCAAAAGGGGAAGATGAGGCATCCCTTCGTTCAGGGTGCCATGACAGTCTTGGCAATGATCCAAAAGCAATGGCCTGATTCGACGTTCAAAAAAAGTCGCTTCGCTGAGGTCATCACTCGATGCGGACAGGACAGGGATGCTCGTTTGCGTGATCAGAACCAGCAGAAGCCTGAGATGGGTGTGAACCAACAATGGATGCATCATGACCTTCATATTCAGCACTCCCATTCTGGTCTTCATGGGCGACGAAGCCCGAAAAGGGTTAAGGGAGGTCTTTTGGTGCGCTGATAAGCTCTTGGGAATGGGTTGGATTATCCCGCACTCAGTGCAGGCGTCAATGTCATTCACCTTGATAGTGGTTCTCTCAACGCAAAATCCTAAGGGTGGCATTCCACCCAATCCACATCCATCAGCCCTGCCTTACCTGGGTTCACAAAACACAAGAAAAGATCGCTCCTGCCATTCCGATCCAGGGGTGGAGAGGT
>JALRAZ010000043.1 GCA_023257935.1 Verrucomicrobiota bacterium | reverse complement strand
ATTCATCGCTCAGCCTTTGAGGCATGATGCCTGATGCGTTTGGATCGGTTCGCATTGATGTCTTGGATATCCGATGATGAAAGTTTACGCGATTGATCAACCACCAGCAGCCACCAGATGGTTTTCTTGCTATCTCTGGTTGTGCCTTGTGCCCGCCTCGCTTGTGGCAGGAGGCTTCGTGACCGATGTGCTGGATTACCAACCAGGCGAAGGCTTTGCCGTAGCCTTTGGGAGTGGGCAGGGATTGACCAATACGGTGTCGGTGCTTGGGGAACCTTCGCGCCTCACCTCCGGCGATTTTGGTGGGCCTGTTGATCCTTTCGCCCCTGCCTACCTGCCTGAGCAACTGCTTTCGATTGGAGCGGGTGGTTCGGTGACCCTGGCCTTTGAAACCCCAATCTTCAATCACCCGCAAAACCCGCATGGGCTTGATTTCATTCTCTTCTCCAATAGTGGTTTTAATATCATCAACGGTGATTATGCCGGCGGGGGAGTGACTGATGGTTCCATGTTTGGGGTAAGCTCCTCACAAACCGAACTTTGGGTCAGCGCTGACAACCAAAGCTACCATCGCCTTGACTTGTCGCAGAGGGTGGGGGTTGGAAGGGGTTTTCCGACTGATGGGCTGGGGGATTTTCGTCGACCCTTGGATCCTGAATTGGCAGCCTCGGATTTCAATCAACAGGGTTATGCCGGGATTCGAAGCCTCTATGATGGGTCGGGGGGCGGTCTTGGCATCGATCTGGATTGGGTTGAGGGAGCCACATTCCTTCCTTGGGTGCGTTATGTGCGAGTGGAAGTGCTTTCAGGACGGTTGGAAATTGATGCTCTGGCCAGTGTCAGACCAATGCAGGCTTCGGCGGCTGGCATGGTGATTGAGGAAGACTTTTCTCAGCCGCTTGATCAGGATGGGGGCTGGAAGATATACGGCAATGCAGGGCTTTTTTCGAGGGATGAGCTCAACCAGCGTCTCGATGTCACCTGGGATTCCAGTCAGCCCAATAGTTACTTCTACCGCCCCCTTGATTTGCCGCTCACCAAGAATGATTCCTTTTCCCTTCAATTTTCACTGCTAATTGACGAGCTTGAAATTGGCACTTCACCGGACAAACCCTTCACCTTTCCGATTGCAGTGGGTTTGATCCGGATGAAGGATGCTTTTCGGGATGATTTTTACCGTGGGGCTGGCATGCACCAGCAATGGGGTCCGAGAGGTTTGTTCGAATGGGCCTATCACGCCGACTCAGGTTTTGGCGCGACGATCTCCTCGGGCTTCGTATCGACTGACAACCAGTGGGCCATGCAGCATACCTTTCCCTTTGAGCTACAAGCAGGAGCCCTTTACCAGATTACTCTCAGCTACGAGGCAGCCGCTCAAGAGCTCAAGACATTCATGAGCGAAGACGGCGTGCCTTTAGGCCCGATCCATGCGGCCTCGTTGAGCGAATTTTACGGCGCCCCTACCGAGGGATTTACCGATCTGAATGTAGACGCCCTAGCCCTTATGAGTTATGGCGACCAAGGCCAGCCATCTCCTGAATTTGCGGGATCAGTCCTCGCCACTGGATCGGTGGACGATATCCATTTTCAGCGTAGTCAAACAACTGGTTCAGGCAGCAGGCTGTTGCCCGGAGCCTCTGCCATGGAACTGTGGGTCGATGCCAGCGAAGGGGTAGCGTGCTGGCTTGAGAAAACCTTGGACTTCGAGCATTGGGAAACCAGGGGTTTTCTCATGCCCGATCAAACAGCCAGCCAGAGGATGAAGGACCTGGGAACGAACGATCCTCACGGGTTCTATCGAGTCCATTTTCAGCAACCATGAAAAAAGCCCCGGATCATGCGTTTTCATTGCTGGAGTTGCTGGTTTGCATTGCCATCGTTTCACTGCTTGCCAGCCTCATGTTTCCCGCCCTCTCGGCAGCTCGCCAGCGCTCATACCGTGTGCTCTGTCTTTCGAATCAAAAGCAATTAAGCCTGGCTGCTCACCATTATTGGTCTGACCACCAGGACCGCAGTTTTCCTTACCTTCTGGCCTCAGGCTTCCAGAACACAGATTATTGGTTTGGGCGATTGGAGAAGGGGGTGGAAGGGGAACGAAAGCTAGATCGCACCCAAGGGGCACTCTGGCCCTACGTGGATGCGAGTGGCCTCGCACTATGTCCCTCTTTTAATTACCGATCGCCTGACTACAAGCCCAAGGCTCTCGGGGCTTCTTATGGCTATGGCTACAACCTCCACTTGGCAGCCATGCCAGGCCAGACGGCCAGTGCCTACCGTATGGACGCACTCTCCCAACCTGCCTCAACGGCCTTGTTTGCCGATGCGGCTCAGATCAATGATT
Organism: Verrucomicrobiota bacterium; assembly: GCA_023257935.1. Taxonomy (GTDB): domain Bacteria; phylum Verrucomicrobiota; class Verrucomicrobiia; order Limisphaerales; family AAA164-E04; genus UBA7971. The sequence continues at coordinate 8,037 of JALRAZ010000043.1, read as the reverse complement.
TTCAGTTTCCCGCGACTTCCACGCGCCCCCTCCTGGAGGAGTTTTATTACATCAACGATGGGCCTGCCCGGTATGCCAATGGTCATTTCAGGCATCAACAAAAGGCAGTCGCCTCTTTTTGTGATGGGCACGTCGCCATGGCTTCTCCGAGAGAAAACACTCGTGATGAGCGTTTACCGACAGTTTGGGTGGCGCGGCTGGAAAGCTCCATGCTCCGTCCGTGAAGCTCAGTAGGAGTCTGGGTGTTAGCATCATCGACCACATCGCAACCTTGACTTTGAGATATAATTGGTAGAAGCGTTGAGCCTATGCAGTCCGAAGGGATTTTTAAACCACTCTTGATCGCCTTTGGCGTGGCCCTCCTTGGTTACGGGCTGATGTTTGGTTGCGATCGACACCTAAGAACGCACAAGGGAGCCTGGGAACTGACCTTTTCTATGACGGCAGAGGGGCTTCCCATCCTGACCATAGACCAGCCTTATCACCGCATTCGCAAGGTAAGCCTGGTCATTGAGGGAGAGCAATACCAAGGTCCCACCAAGCGACTTTCCTTTGATGATCCCAGTGTCTCCATTCCTTTCGGAGAGATCGTTTTTTTGGATACGACCTACTTGCCGGGATCGATCAGTCTGGATCTCTTTGGTCACCTGGTCGACCTCATGCCTCATAAAATCACCATCAATTTGAAGGCCGTTCCCTGGAAGGAGGGTGAGTTGATACGCCTCAGGCCCGAGGAGGCTGCGTCAAGATTAGTACCTGATCTCCCTGCCACTGCCATCACCGGTGAGTGAGCTTGGATGAATCAAGCAGCCATCAGGGATAGTCCCCCAATCACCTGGAAGTCTCTGGCTCGAAAGTCAGGCATGCAGAGTTGATGCAAAAGCGCATGCCAGTGGGCTTGGGCCCATCTTCAAAGACATGGCCCAGATGAGCCTGGCATCGGGAGCAGAGCACCTCGGTGCGTGTCATCAGGAGTTGATGATCGGCCTCTTCAGTGACGGCATCGACCTCAATCGGCTTCCAAAAACTGGGCCACCCTGATCCGGAATCATATTTGGTTTTTGAACTGAACAGGGGTTGTTGGCAACACACGCAATGGTAGGTTCCCGCTTCCTTGTGGTCCCAATAAGCACCGGTGAAGGCTCGCTCAGTTCCTTTTTTACGGGCGATCAGAAACTGTTCTTCGGTGAGTTGTTGCCTCCAGGCTTCATCGGATTTGGTCAAGGACGAGTCCATGGGTCTACCATGCCTTTGGGTTTTTGGGTTGTAAATGCCTACCGATTACTTTCCTGTTTTTTCTTGGACGTTGATGCAGGGTGGGTAATTCCTTTGCCTCTTCTGCCCTAGAAGAAGTATCATTGCTCGTGACATCGGTTCTGCTGCATTCAACCAGAGCGGTGGCATCTCCGCGTCATGGATATCCACATCAACAAGCTTGCCTTCAGTTGGCCGGGTGCCTCTTTTGAGTTGAAGATCCCTTCACTGGAAGTGGCCAAGGGTGAATCCCTGGCAATCATTGGTCCAAGTGGTTGTGGCAAGACAACCCTCCTCAAATTGCTCGCAGGGATGGTTTTGGCGGACTCCGGAGAGCTCCTGTTGGGCGAGCTGGACTGGCGTGCTCAAACTGAAACGCAGCGTCGCCGTTTTCGCCAGCATGCCATTGGTTTTATTTATCAGGATTTTCGGCTCCTTGATTACCTCAACATTCAGGACAACATCCTGTTGCCCTGGCGCTTGACCCAGGATTGTGGTTTGGACCATTCAAGGGCGCGGGCCCGCCTGGAGGCACTTGCTCAGGGTTTGGGATTGACTGATTTGATGTCTAGATCACTCGATCAAATCTCCAGTGGTGAGCGTCAACGCGTTGCAATCGCTCGTGCTCTACTCATGCGTCCACAGTTGTTACTGGCTGATGAGCCAACCGGTAACCTGGACCCGAGTAACAAGCAGCGGGTGTGTGATTTGCTTCATGACAAGGCTCGTGAGCATCAGGCCACCTTAATCATGGTCACCCATGATCAAGCCTTGGTCGATCGCTTTGACCATCTCTTTGATTTCAGCCAGCAGCGTGAGATTCAATCAGGGAAGGAGCCGGTATGAAACAACAACTCTGCTACCTGGTGATCCGTCATATGAGCTACCATCGCCTGCGGACCCTATGGCTATGGCTTGGGCTTACCCTAACCTGCTGGCTGCCACTCTGTGTGCACCACCTTACCCAGGTATTCGAGCAACGTCTGATCGCGCGTGCCGAGCAGACGCCCTTGATCCTGGGGGTTCGAGGCAATGCTTATGATCTGGTATTCCATGCGCTTTATTTTCGTCATGGCATGGAGGACCGCCTTAAAATGAAGGATTGGGCAGAGGTAGCAGAGCATGCCGGTATCGCGGCTCTTCCGCTGCTGCATGGGTTTCATGCACGCTCCCAACCTATCGTTGGGATTACCATTGACTACCTCCAGAGGCGTCAGTTGCGTTTGTCATCAGGCCGAGCGTTTACCTCTCTGGGTGAATGTGTTCTTGGAGCCAAATTTGCGACAGAACAAGGCATGGAAGTGGGTGATTCGGTCATGTCTGATCCAGAAAATGTGTTTCACCTGGCGGGCTCCTACCCGCTTAAGTTGCGGGTGGTTGGCATCCTCGCACCTAGCGGATCATCCGATGACAGTGCGGTTTTTGTCGACCTCAAGACGCATTGGGTTCTGGAGGGGCTTGGTCATGGGCATGCGACACCTGAGACAGCTGAGGCTGCTTCCCAAGAGTGGGCGATCTCCGGGGATGGGAGTTTGAATGCCACGGCGGCTGTCTTGCCCTACCTGGAAATTACCGCCGAAAACGCCCAGGATGTGCATTTTCATCAATCCACTGAGGAGATGCCGATTTCAGCAGTCCTGATTTGGCCGGACAGTGACCGAGCGACAGCACTTCTACTCGGGGCCTATCAGGATCCCTCACAGGTCCTGCAGTTAATTCGTCCCATGGAAGTCGTTGAGTCGATGATGGGCTGGGTTTTCCGTGTTAGGACTTTTCTGGACTTGAACTATCTCTTGGTAGGAATTGCAGTGATCTCATTCCTGGGTCTCATCATGCTACTTTCCAATCAGCTGCGAGGTCCTGAGTTTGCCATCCTTCGAGATCTCGGGGCCTCGGCTGGGTTCCTGCGAGGCCTGGTCCTGGTGGAATGGGGACTGTTGATCTTGATGGCTCTTGTCTGCGCGGTTTTCATGACCCTCGGCATGGGTGCCTTGCTCAGGCAATGGTTGGTGCAAGTTCTTTAAGGATCGCGCGACTCGATCTGTTCCCAAAAAGCATGGGTGGCCGCCTCGAGTTGAGTGCCTGTTTCAAGCCAGCATGTGGGCCAATGATGAGGGATGAGCTGACGGTAGCTTTCCTGGCCATAGCGCTGATCTAGGATCAGCGCCAAGCCACGATCCTCAGGTGAGCGTATGAGGCGACCAACCGCCTGCATGACCCGGTTGAATCCTGGATAAGTGTAGGCAAAATCAAACCCATTGCCCTCCAGGTTTTCAAAATAATCACGAATCAAATCCCGCTCCAAACCAATTTGAGGCAGGCCGACACCTACCACCGTGACGCCAATCAACCTGGATCCAGCTAGATCGATGCCTTCTCCGAAAATGCCGCCCATGATGGCGAAGCCAAGCTGTGTGCCATGGGGCTTTGAAGTAAAGGATTTTAGAAACTGCTGCCGCTCCTCCAGAGTCATATCAGGCGTTTGGAGCCGGGTGATGATCGACTTTGCTGGGTCGGCTTTGAGCCATAAATGGTGGATTGCCTCGAGATAGTCGTAAGAAGGAAAGAAGACCAGATAATTCCCAGGTTGGCCCTGGACCATGGTCTGCAGGCTCTCCACCACCTTTTTATAGGTGGCCTCGCGGCGGCGATAGGTGGTTTCAATCCCCTTGTGGACGAGCACTTGCCACTGGTTTGTCTCAAAGGGTGATTCCAGGCGAAGACAACGGGAGGAGGGTGGCACGCCTAGCAGGCGGCGATGGTATTTTTCAGGGCTAAGGGTGGCACTAAAAAAAAGCGTTGCTCTGGCCTTACTCCATGAATGAAGCAGGTCGGCAGAGGGATCAACACAGAAACGATGAAGGATGCAATGGGAACCTTCTCGTTTCAGGATCAGACGATGATGCGTGCCATCTGCCTTGAGTTGCTTGAGCATCCTGTGGCATTCAAAATAGAGTTGAGTCCAGGCACTGGCACCCTCGACCCTATTTTGCCCAGAAAGGAAGGTCTCTGAGCGTTCCAGGAACGTAGCCATGAGTTGAGTCCAGGATGTGGGAAGGTTATTCAAGAGTATGGTGTTGGGATCCAGTCTGCGCTCAATCCAATCCCTGGGCTGGTCGTCATCCCCATGCCTCATGGCTTGCTGTGTCACCGGCTTATGAAAAAGCTCATCCTGAACCCATTGCGGCTCGGTTGAACGACCAGAGGGTTCAGGTTTTTTTCCCTGTAGGAGAGCCATCCAGCCCTTCCAAAGTGCGCGAAGGAGGTTTCTGGCGACAGGGTCCCACGCTTTCATGGTTTCCATGGCCACTCCCCAGGTATGCGTGTCCAGTTGCTGTGAATGCATGGCTCGGCCGCGTTCAGCGAGGTTATGAGCTTCGTCTACAAGCAGGGCGATGGCACTTTTTCGAGGGGCCTCTTCGCCGAAGAGGTAATCCAGGCTGGCAGCAGGGTGAAAGCCATAATGGTAGTCACCCATGATCAAGTCAGTCCAGGGAGCTAGGTCCAGTCCCAAGGCGTGTGGGCAGAGATCATGTTGATCAGCCAGCTGCCTGAGTGATTCGGTGTTGAGGTGAGCGTTTTTCTCAAGAGCCTCTTGGCGTGCATGGGGTAGGCGATCATAGTAGCCTATGCGCCGCTGACAGAGCTGTGGATCACAGGGTCCACCTTGATGAAGGCAAGTTTTCTCTTGTGCGGTCAGTCCCAGGGAATTGAGTGGGAGATTCCCCTGACCCAGATGCTGGAGAGCGTCCTCAAAGGCAAGTTGACCAGGACCACTGGCCGTCAGGATGAGGCATTGACGAATGTGTCCTTTTGCCATGGCCTTGAGGGTCGGCAAGAGGGTTGCGATGGTTTTGCCAATACCAGTTGGGGCCTCGATCATCAGGCTGCCTCCTTGTCGATGCAGTGCCTCGACCGCCTCCATCATGGCTACCTGGCCCTTGCGTCTGGAGGAGAAGGGAAAGGCCAGGCTCTCAAGCTGACGGTCTCGATGACGGCAGTGATTCAGATACCCCTTCAACCATTTCAGGTAGGTGTCCAGAGCCTGCTGCAAGCATCCCTCCAGTTCTTCTTTGCTCAGGGAAAGATCATGGGAGCGCTCCTGCCCGCTTTCCAGGTGGTAGTAGGTCAGCCGAAGCTGAATTGGGCCAGGGCGACCGAGTTTCAACCACATCCCTCCATAAAGCTTGATCTGGCAAAGGTGCAGCCAGGAAGGCTCCATGTCCTGAAGTCTGAGTGTGGTCTTGATTTCTTCGAGCAGGATTCCATCGGGTGTCTCCATCACCCCGTCGATGCGTCCACGGAGGTGCAGATCGAGATCAGGACCCTGAGCCCAGTATTCCAGAGGGACTTCAGCCTGGTAGGAGTCAGGGCGCGCGGATTGCACCACTTGATGACCTCGGATGCCCTCCCTAGCTCTGGAGGGACTGACAAATCCACCTCCCGTGCGGAGATCTCCCTGGCGAAAGACAAACTCGGCCAGGGCTCGAACCGACACATCAAACCTGGCGCGAGCTGAGTCCTGATTCATGCATTCCCTGATCGATCAAACCGCCTGGTTGATGGTTAAACAAGCGCTGCCTAGTGAGGCTTTTCTCAGCAGGACCACAGGGGTTTGCCCAGGACATCTTTCATGGGAGTGATTCCTAGCCCAGGTTTTTCAGAGGCTCGCAGTCGACCTTTTTCGCGGACTGGGGCTCCCTCTGCCAATGGCTGGGTGACGTAGCTGTTAAAGTCAGTGCTGCTGAAAAGATACTCTGTGGGTGTGCTATGGGCCAGGTGGGCGATGGCTGCGGTAATGATGTCTCCCCCCCATGAATCCTCAAGGGTCATGGCAATACCCATTTGCACACAGAGGTCTCTAGCCAGGCAAGATCGGGTTAGTCCTCCAAACTTGCTGATCTTGATGTTGACGACATCCATTGCCAGATCTCGTTTTCCTTCTATCAGGCTGTCCACCCCATCGATCACTTCATCCAACACGAAAGGATGCGGACAGTGCCTGCGTATGGCCAGACACTCCTGGTAGGTCAGGCAGGGTTGTTCAATGTAAAGGTCGAGCTCGCGGACTCCCTGAACCACTCGCATGGCACCCTCCTGGGTCCATCCGGTATTGGCATCTGCCACCAGTCGGTCACCTTGTTTGAGCACTGAGGCGACCTGGTGAATGCGGGCAATGTCCGTATCAGGGTCGCCGCCCACCTTCAGCTGAAATCGCCTGTAGCCTTCTTGGCGGTAGGCTTGAACGCTGGCAGCCATGGCCTCGGGGGTATCTTGTGAAATGGCTCGGTAAAGGTGGAAGTCCTCACCGTACCTGCCTCCCATCAATTCACAGCAGGGTAGCCCGGCCTTTTTGCCTAATAGGTCCCAACATGCCATATCGATGGCCGACTTGACTGAAGGATGCCCTTTGAGCAGCGCGTCCATGGAGCGATTGAGCTGATTCAGAGCGAGAGGGTTTTTCCCGATGAGTTGAGGCGCCAAGTATTCGATACCCGTACGGCAGCCTGCAGCGTAGGCAGGAAGGTAGGCTGGTCCCAGAGGGCATACTTCTCCCCAGCCTGATAGCCCCTCATCGGTTTGGATGCAGACAACGGTTGAGTCAAAGACATCGACAGACTTGCCTCCTGACCAACTGTAGCGGCCTTCCTTGAGAGGTAAATCGACTTGATAAACTTCAATATGGGTGATTTTCACGATGATGAGTGGGATATAAGTCCTCTTTAGTCCAAAAAAATCAGTTCGTTGGACATCAACAGAGCATGGACATAATCTCGGTGGTTTTCAGCCAGGGAAAATCCCGTTTGCCGTTCCCTGAAAAAAGCTTTGCCCCAGGTCAGCTCTTCCTGACTTGGTGGGCGCTGAAAAAATCGCCCGTAGATGCTCACGATGCTCTGCTCAATGGCGGACTCATCGAGATCTTGGGGAAGGCTTAGCTGATGCCCATCTACCACTGCTTCCATGAATGGGCTGTTCATCAGGTAGAGTGCTTGTTGAGGGACTGTCGTCTTGAAGCGACCGGGACTGCTGGCATCTGGAGAGGCCAGATCAAAGGTCCTGAAGAAGTTGGGGAGATTCTGTCGCTCGATATACCCGTAGACCGAACGTCTGCCAGTCCAGGGTGCCCGAGTGATGTCCACGGGACGCCCATTCATGGTATGGTCGAGTTGGCCCGTGACTGAGAGGAGGGTATCTCGCATCGCTTCCAAATCCAGTCGCTGACGTTGGAATTGCCACCAGAGGCGATTCTCCGGATCCTTGGCCGCGGCCTCCTCACGACGCTGACTGCTCTGAGCGAAGGTTGCCGAAAGGAGGATTTCTCGCTGCAAGGCTTTGATGGACCATTGGTGTTCCACCAGGAAACTCGCCAGGTAGTTGATCAAGTCTTCCTGCACTGGCTGTTCACAGCGAAGTCCAAAATCACTGGCTGAATCCACTAGCCCTCTCCCAAAATGCCAGCTCCAGACCCGATTGACCCAAACTCGAGCCGTCAGGGGATTATTCAGGCTGGTGATCTTCTCAGCCAGCTCCAGCCGGCCACTGCCATGGGTAAAGGGTTTTCGCTCCGGTCCCTCAAGGAAGCCGAGGAACTGCCGAGGCACTCGCGCACCACGATTGCCAGGCTGGCCTCGGCCAAAGACCACAGGTTCCACTGGGCTTGGGCGATCCATCAGAGCCATGGCTCGGGGGGGAGCTCCAGGGTGCTCTGCATCCAGAGCCTCCCATTCTCGTTTCAGGCGCCTGACCTTCTCGCCAACCTTAACTTCGAAGAGCCTGGGTAAA
>JALRAZ010000005.1 GCA_023257935.1 Verrucomicrobiota bacterium | reverse complement strand
TTGCCCGCTCAAGCGTCCATGACTTGACGGGCCATCGCATGAGGCAAGGGACCGGAGGCCGAAGTGGAGATTGGGAGACCAGAAACCCGGGAATCTGGGAACATGAGTGCCTGTTTCTGCTATGAGCCCAGGATGGGAACTAGGGCCGCTGTGATCGCGCCGTCACTAACGCATAATCGATCAGCTTAGCGGAAAGAGGGGTGATAGGGCATTTTTATTCAATACGGTATCGCCACATGACTCGATGAATGGGGGTGGATCAGGTGGTGGTCGAACCATTGCCAGCCTGCTATCGCCCTCAGGGCTGCATGATCGCGATCAGGCTGTTGGCCTCGTTGAGACAGGGCTCAAGTAGGGCATTAAACTGACTTAATACCTGAGGATCCTCAGTCTTGAGGACCGCCTCCACATCCGCTGGCTCCAGGGTGCCTGCCTGCTGGACGATGCTGGCAAGCCGGCTGGCTTGGCTGACATCGCGGACTAAATCGGCCTGCTCTCCTGCCTGAGCAGGATCGTTGTAGTGGGTGCAGGAGGCCTTGACGGTGGCGGGCAAGTTCCAGCGATCGCAGGCAATGGATCCAGCCCGGTGGTGCAGCCGCTCCACGATGTCCCTGAGCTCGTCATAGGGGGGGCGCATGGGGATCATCACCCCCATGGTGGTCACCAGTTGGAGGAGGATGGGCTTACCCACGGTGTGTAGCAGTCCGCAGAGGAATAGCTGGTCGCTCGGTCCACTGGTCGCCTTGCCCAGGTCGCGAGCCAGGAAGGCGGTCAGCACGGCGTGTTCTTGAATGTCATCCATCAGGCTCTGCAACCCTTTGGAGCGAAAAATATTGTTGCCGAAAGTCAGGACGGTGGCCAGTTCCCCTATGACATTGAACCCAACCCTCCCAATGGCCTCTTGCAAGGTCTCAGCGGGGATGTGCCCACCGTAGAGCACCGAGTTGGCAAAACGCAGGACATGGCCGGCGAGGGTTTGGTCTCCCTGCATCAGTTCTGCGATCGCATCCAGGTCCTCGTTGCCATGGGAAAGTTTGCCAATGAGCTTGGCAGCGATGACGGGTAAGATGGGCAGCTGGAAATCGCCCTTCTCCAGGCGCTCGCTCATGGCCTTTTCCAGGGTTTCGTAGTACCCGCTTACCGCTGGCTCGCTAGTAGGCTTGTGACCACTGTCCATCTCTTTCATATCGGTGCTCGGGGATGCCCGCTTGAGCAGCAGGGCCATCGCTCGCCTTCCAAGATGAGGGTTAGGAGGCGATTCATCAACCTTGATTTCATGCCTTCCTAGGGGGCCTTGGAGTGGGCCAACTCAGGACGCTCGCCGCTGTTAGGTCGCTTGAGCGCGTCACTTGTCGTTTGCAGAGACTCCTTTCATCCTCTAGGCTAGTGGTGAATTTAACGAAGACCAAAGATCATGGGAAGTGAATCCGCCTCTGGACCAGGCATGACCTGGCTGTATTTTGCATTGATGACTGTTGGGTGCTGGGGAATTTATGGGATCCTGCTCCACAAGGGCCAGGTCACCATGCTTGACCCGGTCAACGGCCGCTACAAGGCCTTTCTTTTTGTCGGGATTGCCTACTTCCTAACCGCTGTGCTGGCACCGCTGGTGCTCCTCATGGCCCGAGGCGCCGCCTTCTCAGGTTACACGGGGTCGGGCATGTGGTGGTCGCTGGTGGCGGGCATTGCTGGCGCCATTGGTGCCTTTGGTGTCTTGCTTGCTTTTGGGGCCAAGGGCAGCCCTTCGGTGGTGATGTCGATCATTTTTGCCGGAGCTCCCATCGTCAATGCCCTGGTGGCTTTGGCGCTGCATCCACCGGCCGGGGGCTACGGTTCCATCCGATGGCAGTTCTTCGTGGGCATCTTGCTTGCCGCCCTGGGTGGCACCCTGGTGACCCTTTACAAACCCAACCCAGCCCCACCGAAGGCTGCAGCCTCGGTGCCGGCGAGCGCCACCCCATCCAGTGCTTCTACTGGGCAAGGGCATTAGCTGCTGCGAGGCTTGGTGCCCCAGCGCGGCACTGGGCTGGATGATGCGCTTTCGTTTGGCTTCAGCCGGTTTTTGATTTTGTCATTCCAATGGTATGGATGATCTGCCTCAGCAACGTGAAGCGTCCTCAAAGTGCTTGAGTCAGCTCAATGCGCTGCTAGAGCATACCCTGGAAAACAACCCATTCTATCGCAAGCGTCTGGAGGGTGTGGCCACGCACCTTCCTTTCCGCTCACTGGAGGCGTTTGCCCAAGGGGTCCCTCTGACGACCAAGGCGGATTGGATCGCCGATCAGCAGGCACATCCCCCTTACGGCACCAATTTAAGTTTTCCCCTGGAAGCCTATACACGCTGTCACCAGACCAGTGGGACCACGGGCAAGCCCATGCGGTGGCTCGACACCCCAGCTAGCTGGGATGCCATGCTTCAAGCCTGGAATCGTGTCTATGCTGCGGCCGGGATTGAGTCTCAGGACCGTGCCTTCTTTGCCTTTTCCTTTGGGCCTTTCCTGGGCTTCTGGACGGCTTTTGAGGCAGCCCAGCAGCGTGGCATGTTCTCGCTCTCAGGAGGGGGCATGACCACCGAGACCCGACTCAGGGCCATGGTGGACCACGGCTGTACCGTCCTTTGCTGCACGCCAACATATGCTTTGCGCCTGGCTGAGGTCGCTGCTGAGCTGGGCTTGGCTGGTAAGGACTTTGCCTTGCGCGCGATCATGGTGGCCGGAGAACCTGGCGGCAGCCTGCCGGCCATTGTTCAGCAACTGCAGGCCTTCTGGCCCCAGGCGCAAATCTGGGATCACCATGGGATGACTGAAGTGGGACCCGTGTCCTACCAGTGTGCCGATTACCCCTGTTCGCTGCATGTGATTCAGGATGCTTTTCACGCCGAAGTGCTCGATCCTGAGCGCTTGGTGCCGGTCGCCCCCGGGGAGGAGGGAGAATTGATTTTGACCACCCTCAATCGACTGGGCTCACCCCTGATTCGCTATCGGACTGGAGATCTGGTTCAGGCCCCTCGTGATCAGGTTTGTCGCTGTGGCCAGACAGATCCTCGGCTTGATGGGGGTATTCTGGGGCGTTGTGACGATATGGTGGTGGTGCGGGGGGTGAATGTCTATCCCAGTGCCATCGATCAGATCGTACGTTCCCACCCCAGCATCCTTGAATATCGAGTGGATGTCTTCACCCTTCAGAGCCTGACCGAACTCAAAGTGATTATCGAGCCCCAGGTGGGTGTGACTCAGCCCGAGGCCCTCGCTGCCAAGCTGGCTCGGGATT
>JALRAZ010000447.1 GCA_023257935.1 Verrucomicrobiota bacterium | reverse complement strand
ATCGATCGATCGATTGATCACTTCCATCTGGTGATTTCTATCGTAACGAAATTAAAGGGTTTGGATGATTTCTATCAACCTGTTCTGCAGCGTATGGCTCTCAAGGCAAAGATTGAGATGGCGAGGACTTATCACCACGATCAGGCCTACGACAAGGCAGGCAGGCTCTACCAGAGACTGCTGACTCAGTACCACAGTGAAGACCCTTCTGTGGGCATTGATGAAGCCCTAGTTCGCGTGGCTGTCATTGATTCCTTTTACAGCGGCGAGCTTTGGGAGAAGGCCATCACCAGTTGCCTTGATTTCCTCGAGGTCCACGAATCTCATGCTAAAGCTCCCGAAGTTCGGTTCATGCTTGCCAAGGCATACCTGAACTTTGGCAAAGGAAAAGAGGCCGAAGCGGCCTATCAGTTCAAAGCTATCATGCAAGGCAGTCAGGGTTTTGAATTGGACAACCCTTCTCAGTGGCGTCGTCTGAAGCTCAATATTGGTAAGGAAATGGCAGAGGCTTTCCTTGATCGGCAGGAGCCTGAATTGGCTCTGGAGATCTATGATGGGCTTTTGGAGGAAGCATCCATGCTCCCAGTCGGCGATCAGGTGAGTCTCCTCCATCGCTCTGCGCTGCTCGAGGAAGAATTAGGTGCCAAGCAGAATGCTCTTGCACTTTATCGTAAAATTATCGAGCTTACAGAGACAGAGGGTGACGAAGAACCCAGCACTCGGGAGTCCAGGATCCGCCAGATGGCCGTGTGGAAATCGGATCTTCTCAATTGGATGCTCAACGAGATCAGACAACCGGTTGACCCCACTAAAAGTGGTGAAAAATAGTCTCTAATCAATCGAACTGGGTCCTGTCGATTGCCTGATGTCAGCCATGGTAGACAGCAGTCAAATTATTCAGGATATTGAGGCCCACAACGATATCTGTTCCAAGTTGCTGGAAATCATCCAGCAGGAAAACAGATGGCTTTCCAGTGAAGTTGCATCAGTAATAGAGGCAAAATCTCTTGGTGGCCCCTCCCAACCTGACCAAGGGCTAAAACAAACCCTTCTTTCCAGTCTCTCTGTGCACGTGGCCCAAATTCAGGCCCATCGGGCTGCCATCAAAGATTATCAGCAACAGGAGCCCGCATACAAATTACCCGATGATTTATCCGCTGCTATCGGGCGGGCCACCGACTTGATCATGAAGATGGTGGCTCTGGACCGAGAAAACGAAAAATGGCTGCTTAAAAAAGGTTTGGTTCCCACTAGCCAGATTCCCTCTTCCATACAATACCGGCCCAGCGATGCGCTCAAGGCCTATCAGCGATTTAACTCCTGAGCCCTATCTTGAGTCATGGCCATTGAAAAGATCATTGTTCTGGAGGATGAAGCTATCATCAGAAAGCATCTCACTGAGCTGCTTCAAAGAAGAAACTACCTAGTGGCTCAGGCTGATTCGATTGCCAAGGCACGGCAGCTCATTGATAAAGACGATTTTGACTTGGTGTTCGCTGATGTGAGGCTTCCTGACGGGGCGGGTACTGAAATACTCGATTACTGCCAGCAAAAACCCAACGCTCCTCTGGTAGCTTTGATGACCGCCTACGCCTCGGTTGAATCGGCTGTTGAGTGCATGAAAAGTGGTGCCTTTGATTATCTGATCAAACCGTTTTCAGATGAACAGGTTGATATCGTTATCAAGAAAGCCACCGAATTTAACCAACTCCTCAAAGTCAATCAGCACCTGAGTTCGGGAGGTACTTCAGACGAAGAGCACGTGATCCTTGGGAATTCACCAGCGATTGAGCAACTCAACGACTTGATCCGCAAAGTGGCTCGAACCCAGGCAACGGTCCTCATCCAAGGTGAAAGTGGAACGGGTAAAGAGCTTGTCTCCCGTGCTATCTACAAAAGCAGCACACGCTCCAAACAGCCATTCATTACCGTGAATTGTGCTGCCATCCCCGAAAATCTGGTTGAGAGTGAATTCTTTGGGCACGAAAAGGGAGCCTTTACGGGAGCAGTTTCTCGGCGGGAAGGTAGGTTTGAACTGGCCCATGGTGGCACCATCTTGCTGGATGAGATCAGTGAGATCTCTCCCGTGGTCCAATCCAAGTTGCTCCGAGTCCTACAGGAGAGAGAACTCGAACGAGTTGGTGGCACCCGCACCATCGGTGTCGATGTGCGCGTGATAGCTACCACCAACCGTGATCTCACCCAAAGTGTCGAGCGAAAGGAGTTCAGGCAAGATCTGTTTTTCCGTCTCAATGTGGTTCCCATCCATGTGCCTCCATTGCGGGAACGCCATGGCGACATCCCTCTGCTGGCCGAGAGTTTTATGCGGCGCTATGCCAAAAAGCATGGCTGTCCGGTCGGTGGATTTTCTAAGTCTAGCCTGGAGGCACTCCAACACCATCAGTGGCCAGGCAACATACGAGAGCTTCAGAATGTCGTGGAACGAGCCGTTATCCTTTCGGCTGAAGGTGCCCTAATCGAGCCAGACTTACTTGGACTGACGGTCATGTCCTCCGGCAGGATTACCATTCCAGCCAATCCTTCAAGTCAGGGCGAAGAGTCCAGCCAGGGGGCGACCATCAAGGCTGAGCGCCCTTTACCCAAATCGACTCATGATGGAGTACAAGCCGAGGTTTCGAATTCAGCCAGTGGAGAGATTCTCTCACTAGGAGAACTAGAAAAGCGTCATATTTTTCAGGCCCTTGAGGCATTTGGTCAAAATCGAACCAAGACTGCCAAGCATCTGGGTATTAGCATTCGGACCCTGCGCAACAAACTCAACGAATACGGGGCAAATGAACTCGAAAATGAAGCTAGCGAAGATAATTCATGAGTGAGCTACCCATGATCTTTGCCCCGCTTTGAAGTGCTGCCTGGTAGGCATATTGAATTTCATTAAGTCTGACAATGGTCTCGGCCATGTCAGCGTCTCCTTCTCTGCTCAACATGCCTGAAAGAGCCTCTTCTTGGTCATTGAGCAATGTTTCTGAAGTATCCAGCCGGGTCTGCATGGCTCCATTGGCATTGGTAAAAAAAAGTAAGTGATCTTCAAGTTGCTCGAGTTTCTCCAAGGTTTCTTCCCGAATGGCCTTGGAGTTGCCCGCTGCCAATTGATCCCTTAACGTCACAAGGTCTCTGAAAAAATCGATTCCAAGTTCGGTATCCGACATCAACCCAGGTTGTTCCCCACTGCCATCGTTGGCTCCTACCCACTGGGCAGAAACCGATCTTCCCTCTGTAATTTCAGTCTCCCTGACAAACTGGTTTCCTTGGAAAGAGGCTCCGATGATTTGTCCCTTTTCGTTACGATCGAATAAAAAGGGAGGGGTATCGATGGCGTTGCCCGAGAGCAGGTATTCTCCGTTGAAACGCGTATTGACCGTATCGGCTGCTCGCTCGATCAGTCCGTTGATTTCCTCCGAATAGTAAGCAAGGGTTTCGGTGCTCTCGGTGCCATCTGCCTTGAAAGCAAGTTCGTTGACACGATTCATGATCGTGTTAAGCGAGCCAACTAGGTTGTGGTTGGCTTTGGTGAGATCCTGCTGGGAGGCCAGATTCTTTCTATACTGGTCAATGTTGGAGAGATCATGCTGCCAGCCCATCATTTTCCTGGCGGCTGCGGGATCATCAGACGCCTTCTGCACGCGAACACCTGTTGCAACCTGTTGATGCAGTTTCTGCTGTCTGTCGGTTAATTTGCCAAGTTGGGACAACAAGCCCTGGGGATACATCTGGGTACTGACTCTCATGATAACAACCTATTTGGGAACAAATAATTATCTCGATAGCGTGATCACTGATCCGATCATCTCGTCAATGATACCAATTAGCTTTGCCGAGGCCTGAAAGGCTCTTTGATATTTGACCAACTCTGTCATCTCTTCATCAATGGAAACACCACTGATGCTTTCTCTTTGTTGAATCATCAGTGATTCAACAGCCTGCTGATCCTGCAGAGCACGCTCTGTCTGCCGAATGGATTGACCAAGCTGACTGGTGAGATCAATCTGAGCCTCGGCAAAGGTCCGACCTCCTAGTGCAGCGCTGGGAGTGTTCAGTGCCTGAATCATGGCTCTGATGTTCTCATTGTTTCCTGGCTCATCAGGTCGACTGGCAACTTGGAGCAGCGAGGGATTGTTGAGGATAGCTGTATTGACCTCAATGCCTGCTGCATCCTCTCCGGTAAACAAAGCTCTACCCGTGCTGCCATCGGTAGCAAAGCCTGCCTCATGGGCCTCATTGAGGATTCTCATGAGACCATTGGCCAAATCATTTGTCTCAAATCTGGTGTCTGAGAGCACGCCGCTTTTTAGATCGGCCAGGCCACCTAGGCGACCTTCAGCCGGATTGAAAGCATTGGCGTCATTGGTCCAGCTGAGGGTTATCTCATTATTGTCGTTGGTTTCAAAAGCGATTGTATTGACGAGATCCTCTCCAGAAACCAGAACAGTTGCTTGATGACGAAGGAGCAGGCGCCCGTCCTCTTGGGTGCTGACGTTGATTGATAACTTTTCACTCAACTTTTCGAGGAGCTCTACTCTTTGATCCCTTAAATCATTTGCGCGTTGACTGCCGCCTCGCTCTACTTTCTGAATCGACAAGTTTAATTCGGCCAGTTGCTGTAGTTGATTGTTGATTTCTTCAGCCTCTGTGAGGGTCTGGGCATCTAGCTGACTTTCAAGTTCATTGAGTTGCTTGTCCAAGCCTTGAAGCTGCTTGGCTAGAGCATCTGCTGAGTCCACAAAGGCTTGCCGGGCGCTCCGTGAAGCAGGATTGTTGGCCACTTCGTGCAGATTTTGAGTTAGCTCACCCAAAAGTTTATTGATCCCCGATGCCCCATTGGCCGCATCCGAACCTTCTCCGATGAGATCAATCAGGTTACCCATACCTGCTTCGAGGTAGTCTAGTCCCTCCTTTTTTGCCTGAAGAAAACCCGTTACGGACTTTTCGGAATAAATTTGAGCATCCAGCAAATGATCACGGATCTGGTTGATTCCAGTGATGTGGATACCTGATCCCTGAGAGGCTTGAGTGGGGTTTGTCTGGTAGACAGAAGCGACCTCGAGACGTTGCCTCGCATAGCCCGGGTTATTCACGTTGGCCAGGTTGTGCCCAGTGATTTCAAGGCCCTTCATTTGGGCCTGCAAGGCTCGGTTGCCCATGTCCAATGTTCCAAATAAACCGCTCATGATTGAATTCCTGACAGGATGATGCTTGCTGACAACGCTCAGCAGATATGTTCGCAGGTGGGCTGCATTGCGATTGAACCCGATAACTTGAATCCTTTTTGATTGTAAGTGTCGGGCTTGGTTTCTGGGGTCACACTCTTGATAAGGCCATTGATCAATTCAATGGATCGGGTCAGCAAGCTGTGGTTCTGCTTGGCTATTCTCTCGATGCGTTCTATGGAACGATTGTTTTCTTCTACCAGCGCTTTGACCAAGGGCTGGTAATCGACTGGTAGTTTTGGGAATAGATCTTCAAAGGACGTGTCTGCATCGATTCCCATAGATGCGAGCAATGATTGCTGTGCCTGCAGACGCGCCGTTTTCATGCCTTCCAACACGGTGGCCTGATGGTCAATCTCAACGGCAATCGAATGCATGCCATCGGCGTTCCTCTCCAGAACCATTTGTTGCTGTGATTCCAGAAGCGCCATTAACTCCCCATATTGTTTGAGTTCTTCTCGCAGGGTCTCTACCAATGATTCTATGGTTGCTGTCATGAGCATGGTTTTTGGGTAGAATTCAGAAAGGATGACTTAAGGGATTGGAGGCAGACAATTCCTGTGGCTGTGCCGAGAGTTGCTGTTGAAATAGTGCTGCTAGCCCAAGTTGACCGGCCTGGCCAACCGATTGAGCCATGACATCGACCATCATATCGCCGTATATGGCATTGGGGCCTTTGGAGGGGAAAAAAGTGCTCCCCTCATCGGTCATGGGCTGCTGGGCACTCTTGAGCACCTGCTTGACCAGCATGACTTCAAACTCACTGGCTACCTTGCCTAGTTTTTCTTCCTCACTCAGTTGTGAATGATTGGCAACGCGCTTTAAATCCTCTGAGGCTCCAACCATACCGCCGTGGGCATAAGCTCCGGTTGGAATCGAATTGCTGGGATGTATAGCCATGGGAAACTGAATGAGGGGTATCTGCTAGGGTTTACTGGTAAATGATTTCGGCGTTGAGAGCCCCGACCTTTTCCATTGCCTGGAAGACAGTAATCATGTCGCGGGTGGTGACGCCCAAATTATTCAGCTCCTGGGCCAACTCATCAATGGTGGGTAGAGATGGGAGGGCAACCAGTCCGATACTGGTTTCTTTGACCCCTACATCCGTTGATTGCATGCCAACAGTTTGCCCCCCCTGAGCAAGGGGTTGAGCCTGGCTGACACCCGTATTGGAAGCGACACTAATGGTTAGACCGCCCACCGATATCGCACAGGGCGCAATGGTGACCTTTTCGGTGGCTACCACAGTACCGGTCTTTTCGTTGATCAGAATCTTAGCTCGATTATCCGGTTCGAAGGTTAGGGGTTCGATACGAGCCAGGTAATCGACAAACCCGACTCCTGGATTTGCAGGAAACAATACCTTAACCGTTTTTTCGTCTATGGCAGATGCCTGGCCAGGAAAGGCTTGGTTGATCGCATCGGCTATTTTAGCAGCTGACACATAATCGGGTTGGTTCAGTTCGAGTTCAAAATAATTGCCCTGTGGGGAGGGATGGAGGATCTCCGGTTCGGGGACCGATCCAATGACCCTAGCACCTTTGACGATTTGACCTACCAGAGGATGGTTCTGGCGAATGGATGCCCCCCCCGCACCCCCGTTCCCAGCATTAAAACCGCCCACGGTAATGGGTCCTTGAACCGTTGCGTAGGCTGTGGTCTGGTCGGGGCCAAAGAGCAACGTCCTTGTCAAAGTGCCACCGGCAAGGGACTTGGCATCGCCCAGAGACGAAACCACCACATCGACCATAGACCCCACTCTGTCGGATGATGAAATGGTTGCCTGGACTGCGACTAGGGCAATGTTCTTGGATTGAATGACCTCAGGCGGCACCAGGATGTTGTTTCGCTGGAGCATGTTCGAGAAAGCCTGCCTAGTGTACACTTGGCTACGATCACCCTCTCCGGCAAGTCCTACAACCAGCCCAATGCCTGAAACCCCATAATCAGCCGAACCTCGTACCTGGGTGACGTCTTTAATGCGGGTTGTAGCTGCTTCTAGGTCGCACAATAGCAGCGTCAAGAGGGGCAGCCCCCACAGTAGTTTGACTGAAAAATGTCTCATTGTATGAATCAGAAAGGGTTCACCTTATCCCAAACCTTCGTGAACCATCCTTTCTTGGTCGCATCTTGCAAGTCACCCTTTGAAGAAAACTGCATGGTTACATCGGCAAGATTATAGCTGAAGACAGTGTTTTGCGTGGTGATGTCAGCCCTCCTGACCACCCCACGCATTACCACGTCCTGTGCCTCACCACCAAAGGAGGTTCGCTGAGTGCCCTCGACTAGGTATTGATTGTTGGGAAGCAAATCAACGATGCGAACTGACAATTTGGTCGTGATACGTTCATTGCTACTCACGTTCCCATCTGATTCGAAGGAACTCGATCCATTAAGATTCATCGAAGGAAGTTGCCCATTGTGTTTCAGCAATCCACTGGCACCAGGGCTGTAAAGAAAAGCCTCGATCCCAGCATTCACGCCTGAAGTTTTGCTGGTCGCCTTGGAAGTGTTTTTGCTGGTACTTTTGGTTTCCTGAATGATGATGGTCAGGATATCCCCGATTTGATGGGCACGGATATCTCCGACCAAGGAGCCGGCCTGATCGTTCCAGAATTGGGCCTGAAGGCAAGGGGCGACAGGCTCGAGTGCTATCAGCAATGTGAATGCGAAAGTGGCTTTAAGGAATGATAATGGTGTTTTCATC
>JALRAZ010000255.1 GCA_023257935.1 Verrucomicrobiota bacterium | reverse complement strand
TGACATGGTGATCACAGCAGAAGACTCAACTGAGACAAGGGTTCCTGAGATGGAAATAGTTCGCAAGTCCAGGTTTGGTTTGACTTCCAATTTCTCAAGAAGAACCTCAACTTTGCTACCTTTGATGTTGGTGGCTACATCGGCATCATGGCTTACCTCAAAAGTCAGGTCTGCTAGGTCAGAGTCCACATCCTCGAAGGTGAGGATGAAGAGGAAGGTGTCTCCCTGATCGAGCATTTGATCTGGGAACGAATCCACTTGGGTGGGGTCGTTAACAGGGATCAGCTCGAGGGTTGAGTCGGCTGGCACACTTAAGCCACCTTCATCGTCGGACACAGCCCATTCAAGCTGGCGCAGCGCTGAGCTTGGTGCACCATGGTTGGTATTTTCGTAAGCGACCCTTTCCAGGGCAGTGGCGTACTTTTCGACCTCCGCCCGGCCCTGCAAGGTCAGAACCCCTTCCTGTTCATTCCAAGTGCCAGTGATCTCATTGGTATCGACAAACACCAGACGATCTTCGCCCACCACATAACTTTGATTCACAAAGCGAATGGTTGCTCCCTCAAGGTGGGTATCATCATCATTAATCAACGCCCGAGAGATCAATCGCCGGGGTCCTTCATCCTCAGTATACACTAGGTGATTCCCCTCAATTTCCATGGAAGGTTCTTCGGTGCCAGCTTCGATGGTGAAGGACATGGTATAGGTTACTTTCTTGCCATCAGGCTGCTGGATGATCATCTGCATCCAACCCTCCCCTGTTACCCCAGGAACCGGCTCGAAGGACCAGGTTGGATAGTCCCCATCCCAGATCAACTTGACGCCTGAAGAAGGAATCAATGAAGGAGGTCCTGCCACCACAGCGGCCGAAATAGGAGGCACCTGATCGGGGAAGATCAAGCCCAGAGAGGTCGGCATGGGCCGCGAGTCCATCACAACTTCTCCTTGATCGATCATATCCACCACCCACTTTCCGTTCTTACGATGAAAGTGAAGGTCACCAAATGCCGGTTCAAAAACGGGCTCATCACGCACCGAAATGATCTCAACATGAGTGCTCACCGAGGCGGAACTTGCACTCCCATCGCCGATGGTCCAGCTCAGCTGCCGTGGCTGCTCAGAAGGAGCATCCGAAAGGTTACGATAAGCAACTGACTTGAGGATTTGTTCCCACTCTGCATGAGTCGCCTTGCCAGCCAGGCTTAGCACGCCCTGGTCGGGGTCCCATTGAGCCTCAATACCGGTTATCCCGGATTCCAGCAAACTCAGCTCATCCTCTCCCGGAACATAACTATCACCCAAAGAGATGGTCACCAACTCCAAGGTCGAACCATCGGCATCTGTGATCTCCACCTCCGAGAGGAGGGACACATACCCATCGTTCTCGCGATAGGCCAGGGGTTGCCCAGCATTGGGAATATTCAATGAGGGAGGGTCATTGCTGGAAACGATTTGAACGGTGGACCCAGTCTCCACAGCGCCATCGGGCAAAAGACTGTTGTTGGAGCCTTCACCATCAGTCGCACCATCCTGAGGCCAGCGATCAAACACCTCCCAGGCAAATGAGCGGGAAGTACTTGTAGGGTTTTGAGATGCGTTGAGATAGCCCACGCTTTCCAGAGCTTCCTCGTAGGCCTCTAAGGTGGCCTCACCCACCAGGGTCAGGATGCCTGTGTCGGGGTCCCAGCTAGCTTCAATGCCAGGCGGCAAATTCTCGAGCACCAACTGATCTTCACCCGGCTGGAAGCCCGAGGCAATCCTAACCCTGGCAGCCTGCAGGCGGGTATCATCCACGTCTTCGATCTGAATATTTTCTCCAATTTGAACAGGAGCACCGCCCTCGCTGAAAACCACTTGTGTCCCCTCAACCGCGATGGTGGGTGGATCGTTGACCGGGGTGACCGACACATAAGAGACACCTTGATTGGAGGCTAAACCCTTAGTGTCGTAGACCCGCCAAAGGATCTCCCTTACTTCTGAGGCAGGATCTTCCGAGGTGTTTTCGTAGGTCACACTCTCTAGGGCCAACTCGTAGTTGGCTAGCGTATCTTGGCCGGTCAGGGTCAGGATGCCCTGATTACCATCCCAGCTTCCGGTGATGTCAG
>JALRAZ010000193.1 GCA_023257935.1 Verrucomicrobiota bacterium | reverse complement strand
GAATGTTTCGGTCTGCCCCATGGCGTGGACGGTAATGACTTCTTCCTCCTCGAAGCCCCATATGGTGGGGACAAGGACCGTCTCAGAGGTGATGGTGTATTCCTCGTCGTCCATGTCGGCGTAGTCTTCACCGCGCATGGCTCCCCTGGATCCCGTATGCAGGTATAGGACATCTCCTTCCTGGCTTGCAATGTCTGGGCCTGGCCCGTAGCTCCAGATCAAACTGGCTTTGAATTCAATCCCAAGGATGGTTAAGGCCATCCTGGCACTCAGCATCGTTTTGGTGATGTTGATCGCAGCCTCGACACCCGCCAGGGTGGTCTCGATCTTGAAGAAGCCTAGATTAATGGAAAGAATGACCCTCCCGTAGAGGCTACCTCCTATTTCGTCACTGGCAAAAATAATGCCAATACCAGCCTCAAAGCGGATAATCCCTAGGTCAATGACGAGGTCCGCATTGCCTTCAATCCTGAATTCTCCGTTAGATCGGATGAAACCGGCAATCTTGATTTCCAGAATCCCAAAGAAATCAATGCTGGCTTCATTGATCCTGAGTTCAAAAATGCCCTCATAGTAGCTGATTTCTGCATCGAGTTTGGCAACAAACACCAGCAGGTTCATCTTTCCGATCACTCGAATGCCGTAATACCCTGCCTTGATGGTTTCCAGGCGCTCTTCATCGGAAATCCCATCCTTCACTTCATCCCAATAATAACGGAACACGTGCTGATCTTCATCAGAAGTATTGATGTCCAGCCGCACGAGAGCATCAATGGTGAAAGGTCCAAGAGCTAGTTGGCCGGTCAATTGAAGACTCCCCACAAAATCCACATCTTCGCCGCCGTAAAGTAAGGCGATATAGCCATTAACAGTCAACTTACCGAGTGAACCTAGTTCGATCTCGGCAGCAAGGCTCAGACGAATAGCTTCGTGGCTGATGGAAAAGCTGAATCTGCCTTTGAAGACGAAGGCATCAAAAAGGCTAATAAAACCAGAACCCTGAACCACGATATACCAACCTGGTTCCTCAAAGCTACCATCAGGCTTAGGAGCCCCTGCATGAATGACGACCTGATTAAACATCAAACCCTCTGGGTTGTTATTGGGGTCATAAAGGAATTTATCAGGCACATCGTAAACAACCTCTTCCCCAGTGGTATTGATGGTCAGGCTGATGGCAGCAGTGATTTCCAGAATACCCCCGATTTCAATCAAACCACTGAGCTCGATGTGCGTGGCCAGACCTCGACTATCAATGACCAACAAGCCAAGCGCATCAAGTTCGAGTAGAGGGCTCCCTCCCTTGGCAGTAGGAACGTCCAAGATAGAGGCTGTCGCAGCCACAAAAACAGTCAGCCCATTGGAATCCAGACGGAAATCAATGAACCCAGTAAAGTAAACCAGGTCGAACAGGTTGAGGTAAGCACGCCCTTGGATGGTGACCAGGAAATCCTGATAGGTGAAAACCATCGGCTGGGGCGCTGAGGCTGATCCAATAAGATAACCCGCACTGTAGACGTCGTTGTCGGTCGATTCATCCGTATTAAGAGGATTTCTGGGGTCCAACCACTGGCTCTTGGAAAAATCAATCGACGCGAACTGGAAATCAATGTCCGCCTCACCATCAAGGTTGATCTTGCCGGTGTCTGGATCCCTGGAGAAACCCGTCTGCAACACGACTCGAAGGCCAAAGTTAAGCTGGAA
The DNA here is from genome assembly GCA_023257935.1 of Verrucomicrobiota bacterium. GTDB lineage: Bacteria > Verrucomicrobiota > Verrucomicrobiia > Limisphaerales > AAA164-E04 > UBA7971. The sequence continues at coordinate 7,599 of JALRAZ010000193.1, read as the reverse complement.
GGACAGGTCCTCAACCTCCATCGAAATGCCGTCGATTCCGACAATCCCGATGAAATCGACACTGGCATGAGCCGCCACATACATGCCCACACTCAACCCCTCAAGGCCCAGCACCAGCTCCTTGGCCACCACCAAGCCAATGTTGAGGTTGCGGATGGCAAGCCCGATGGCCCCATCGTTCACTTCATCCTTAGGGGTGATGCGACCATCCCCATCACTGTCATAGAAATAACCCTTGCCATCACTGGGGATCCCTACAAATCCGTTGGCGTTGGTGATGGAAATCGCCAAACTGGTGATGGTGGTGGTCTCGCCGTTGGACAAGGTCACCTGTTCGCTACCTTTTTTGGTGAGTGACATGGAGGCCGACAACTGGATAAAACCGGCCAGATTGACCTCTGCATACTCCACTGAAGCCGATATGATCTCTTGATTAAAATCGAAGAAAACACCTGAGGTCACCCCAGTCGGAACCATCCAGCCACCTTGATCAATGATACCGTTCCCATTCAGATCTTCACCTGGATCAAGCTGGCCGTTCCCATCAGCATCCTCAGTGTAATCCGCAAAATCAGCAGTGGCCTCGTAGTTGATGGATGGCGGACCTAGGAACTGGAGCACACCATTGACAATGCCACTGATTGGAGGAATGGGGATAGGCCAGTAGAAAGTATTAATTTCCACTAGAATACCCTGGGCGTTGAGCGCCAGCACCTCAGGATCTACCCCGACCAGCCCTGCATAATCCACACTGGCTTTGGCTGAAATAAATCTTGGTGTGTATTTGGCAAGGGATCCGATGACATCAAAAGCGGTGGGAGTTAGGATGGCCATGGCAAAATCCACATCATCGATCACCAATCCAACAGCTTCCTCACTCTTGCCATCTGGAAGACCGTCTTGATCCAGGTCATCACCATACCTGTATGGGCCACCAACACCCACAAAGCCAGTGAGGTTAGAGCCTCCGATGGTCATCGCACCGACATTAACCGTGATGGTTTCACTCTCGGCATCAAGTGTTTCACCCAGTGCGGAAGCAACTCCCTGGAGACCACCCAAGTTGACGGCGGCATCAAAAGAACTGCCCTTGGTGTAAGCCAGGTTTCCTTGCAAATGTAAAAATTGTGCAAGCTGGATGACGGCATTGTCTATCTTGACTCCGATAAAATCATCGCCGCCTGAGTCTAAATAGAGGCTCTCATCACCTGTTTTAACCTCTAACCCAATAGGTTTGCTCTCATCAGATGGGAATGAACTTTGGAAATTAATGACGGGTGCGATTCCCAAACCTTTAACCCATTCCTTGCCTGTATTGATCTCGACAGTGGCTCGTTCAAAGCCAAGTTTGAATCCATCGTTTTCAAGCCCTACAAGGCCAACCGCATCAGTGCTGGCCTTGACCGAGTAGAAATCTGGCAAAGGGATGCCCGGGAAAGTAGGCTCGAACAGACCTATGGCCAGGTCCAGGTTTTCCATAGCAAAGCCAACCAAGTCTTGATCCGCTAGAGGTTGACTGAAATCAGGCGTTCCTGAGCCCACGAAAACACTCAAACCAGAGGCACCAATCAGGGTTGATCCGACCTCAAGCCCCTTGATGCTACTGAAATCATCAGCGATATCCAAACCAGCACCTTCAAGCAGATTAAACGCATCGTCTAACCCAATTTCATCTAGCGCCTGGCCAATAGCTGGTGGGATTTGAGTGGCTATTTCGACCATATACGATGGACCCTGTTCAAACCCAAGGCTGCCCTGCGCATAGAGGAAATTGAACAAACTCAACTGTGCCTGCTGCACAAAAACCCCTACCCGGCCATTCCCATCAAAATCCAGGTAGACAGGAGCATCCCCCGTCTTGACCTCAAAACCAGCTGCCGAATCAGCATCTGCAGCAGGGAAACTACTCCCAAAATCAATCACTGGCGCTCCCAGCTCGTAGGTATCGGACCAGTCATCTCCCTGATTGATCTCCACCGTGATCCCACTGCCTGAAAGGTGCAGGACTTCATCAAACCCATAGGTTGAAAGGCTGGCAGCCGTGGCCTTGGCTGCCGTAAAGGAAGGCATCTCAGGAACACCGGCATCGGCCAGCAATCCGTTGAAGGTCGGGCTGAAGAAACCTACCCCAATGTCCAAATCCTCAAGGCCAATCCCTTTGAGACCTTGCTGTGATGCAAAGGACTGATTCAGATCCGGCTCTTCACCTCCCAGGCGCACAAACGCACTCAGGTTGGAAGCCCCCAGGGTCATCGAATCGACTTCAATGCCAGTAAGCGATGCAAAGTTGCTCCCGACACCTACCCCAGCAATCCCTCCCAAGGCATTGGCCAGTCCGTCCAGACCCACCGTATCAAGGGCTGTTCCCAGGTTGGCCGGAATCCCTGTCGCCACATCCACCATATACGATGGACCCTGTTCAAACCCAAGGCTGCCCTGCGCATAGAGGAAATTGAACAAACTCAACTGTGCCTGCTGCACGAAGACTCCATAGCGCTGGTTTCCATCGAAGTCCAAGTAAACTGGGGCAGCACCTGTCTTGACTTCAAAACCAGACGGATCGAGCTTCCCGTCCCCATCGATGTCGGTATCCGTTTCAGCCTTGAAACTATCCAGGAAGTTGATCACCGGAGGGCCAAGATCACCAGGCCAGGCATCACCATCGTTAATTTCCAATGTAATTCCAGTGCCTGATAGGGTTAGCACCTCACCAAAACCAAAGGAAGTAATGTTATCTGCCGTCGCTTTGGCGGAGAAGAAGGGGCCGAACCCACTAATGGGAACTAGGGTATCAAACAAACCCATACCAAAATCGAGGTTCTCTATTCCCAGCCCCTTAAGCTGAGGTTGGTCTTGAAGTGGGATGTCAAAATCGGGCACACCACTGCCCACGAAGAGGTCGATATTACTTCCTCCAAAAGTGAGTGCACTCAGAGGAATGTTCTTAATATCACTGAAATTTTCCCCGAAGGAAACATCCGTCAGATTCGCTAGCCCGCTGAAGACATCTGACAGGCCAATGTTATCGAGAGCGGAGCCGAGATTAGCCGGGATGCCGGTGGCAACAGTGAAAGTATTGAGAGGCTGCAAGTCAAAGGCGAGGCTACCGCGCGCATAGAGAAAATCATTGACCGCGAGGTCCATGATTCCGGCAAGAGTGGGTTCGCTGGCTGTGTTTCCGAAATCGTAGGCACCCTCCCCTTCGTCCGTGACCGTGTTATTGGCATTACCAAGGTCCACATAACGTCTACCGGTGGTATTGTTCGTCGCAAGAAGTTGACCGGATAGGGTAAACCCAGTGGTTCCTACCTGCGAAACATCAGCTGAAGCGGCATAAGCATGGTCAAAAAACTGATTTGTATCAGACCATGAGAAGAGCAATCCGAGCGACGCATCAGAAGCAGTTAACCCTGAAGAGCCAGCAAGCAGGCTCATGGATGCAACCTGGTCATTAATGAGGAAGCCCGATTCGGTTGATGTAGCTAGGAATGAGCCATCGAGGCGTAAATCTCCCAACCTTAGGGAACCAGTGATTGAACTTGGAGGGCTGGTGCCACTGAAATAGTCGAAGTTGAACAACCTACCCAGGAGGGCACCCTCCTCGGTGGAAAATCCTGTGAAGGAGACCTCGCTTTCAGGTGTCAGTTTCCTTGCCGTCAGGGATAAGGATGTCTGGCTCTGATTTATTTCGAGATATAGATCTTCTGAAAACCCGAACAAACCATTGGCCATGTCAAATCCATCCACCAAAAGCGCTGACGTGCTCAGCAGGTTGAAGGTATCTCCCTCCTGAATTGTCAGGCCTGCATCGATCGAGACGTTCAATGTGCCTTCAAGGCTGACATACTGATCATAGGTGAAGGTAGGATTGCCCCCGGCAGTGCTCAAACTGATATCCAACTCATTGAGGGTCAGATACTGATCAAGCTCAACTGCGGAGGTCGCGCTTACCAATGACCCCTGGTTTCCTGCCACATCGGTCAGAACAATCGAGATGACCAGATCACCGTCCTCCAAGCCAGAAATATCCATGCCAACGATATCCTGTTGCCCTGCAGTGGTGGTACCATTCCTGGTGACTGAATCCGCTCCACCGGTGGATTTAATGGTCAGTATGAAATGGGCGTCTGACTCAGCTCCTGATAGGGACACATCCACCGCATCAGCTTCAGAAGCGTCAATATTGAAAGAAGCCAAGGAAATGGTATAGCCTGACGGCGCCTCCGTATCCTTGGTCGCCGTGGCGCTCACCGCTTGTGAGGCGTTGCCTGCCGTGTCGGTTAGGACCACCGAATAGGTCAGCGTGCCATCACCCAAGGTAGAGACATCGATTCCGGTAATCTCCTGGGTTGATGAAATAATACTCCCAGTAGCCGTGACAGCGTTTCCTCCTCCAGCGGAGGTCACCACCAAATCATAGGTCGCGCCGATTTCTGCATCGTAGAGAGTCAGGGCAGTCGCTTGGGTCGTTGACGCATCCATCACCGAGGTATCGCCAACCAACGAGCCTAATAACAAAGAGTGCCCTGATGGGGCCACCATGTCTGAAGTATCGAGTGTGGCGGTGGCCACAGCTGAAGTTGAATCGTTGCCCGCTGCATCGGTTAGCGTCACCGTGTAGGTCAAAGTGCCGTCAACCAGGCCACTGACATCGATCCCGGTGAGTTCTTGGGTTGATGAGATCACATCACCCGATGCGGTCACGGTGGCTTCCCCTCCACTGGAGTTGACTACCAACGAGTATTTCACGGGGTTGCTTAAATAAACCTCAGCCCCTGAAAGAGTCAGCTTGGTCGTCTCTAGCTGAGAGACATTGACCTTGTTGTTGGCCATCACAGAGCCCAGCAACAAGGTTGGAGAGGTCGGCGCCATCGTGTCCTTGGTTGGCGTGGTGGTCTGCGTGGGAGACTGGTTCCAGACCGAGTCATAAAGGGTTATGGCAAAGGTAAGCAAGCCATCACTCAGAGAAGAAACGTCCAAGCCACTCAGGGTTCGATTGTCTGGAACGGTGTCTGAGTAACTCAAGGAGGCTCCATCCTGATCGGTCACCGTCAGCAGGTAGGTGGTGCCGATTTCTGCACCTTCCAAAGTGAGGCTGAGGTTGCCGTCTTGCGCCGCATTAATCCAGGAGGATCCTCCGTTGACCGAGACCCCAGTCAAGGTTGGGGCGACATTGTCGGCTTTCACAACCACAAGCTCAACGCTATGGGTGTCATATACCTCTTGCCAAGCTAGCCCTGCAGGCAATGCAGGTTTGGTGATACTTGAAAAGGAACCTCGCAGATTCAGTCCAGCCACCAGCTGAAAGCGCTCCCCAACAGTCGGCACATAAGATCCCAGGTATACACTCGCACTACCGCTGAGAACCGCATAATCAGTCAAGATGGGGTTGGAAACACTCCAGTATCCATCAATGGTAAAACTACCGCCAGACAGACTGGTTTCTGCATAACCCCCGAGGTCCACCTCAGCTATTTGCATTAAATCGCTGACGCCTTTAAGGCTAGTGAACTCAATCCAATAATTAAAGTAGGGCTTTGTGTTGGCAAAATCCACATAGACTTGAACACCACGCGTGCCACCATCGGGTTGTCCTGGAGTACCCGGAAGAGTGGTATTCCCAGATGTGATCAGTTCCCATCCTCCGCTGGAGGTATTGGATCCATAAAGTTTGAAGGTGTTGGGATCACGTTCAGTCGCATCATTGGCACTGGTAAAATAGATACGATCAACCACCACAGCCCCCTTGGCAGACACCACAGTCAAACCCGTAGGCACTGTGTTTCCTTGTGCTCCAGCATTCAGGTATTTTGACCCCGAATTCCCGTCTACCGCCGATGCAACGCCCTCAGCAGCATTACCACCAAGAAATCCTCCGGCAACAACAGGTTGAGAGGAGGCATTGAGGATATCATTGACATAATTGTAATTGTAGCGCCCTTGATACGATTGGGAAATCACCTCGGCGTTGGTCCATGCCTGGGCAATGGATGACCTAGTCTGATAGTTGATCTTCAGGCGATAACTCCAATGTTGGTTAATAAACGGGCTCCCGTTGGTCTGGGAATTGCCATTTGCGCTCCAAGAAATCCCATCCGTACTATACTCCCATTGATAGGTGGGATTACGATTCAGTTGCCCATCATTCAAGAAATCGGGATGAATGCTCAAATAGCCCCCCATGTAGTTGGTGCCTTCCAGGTCGAAGCCCACGTTGGCCCCCTTGATGGCTGTGGAAGAAACCTCAGTGGATGGATTACCCGCCGCATCGGTAAGGGTCACCCTGTATGTCAGGGTGCCATCGCCGAGACCTGAAACATCAATGCCTGAAATTTCTTGAGCCCCAGAAGTGATGGTTCCCGTTTTCGATACCTGCGTCCCACCACCGGTCGAGGAAACCCGGGCACTGTAGGTGGCCCCCACCTCGGCATTGCCTAGCAGGACCTTGGTCTGAGTTAGCAGGGTATCAGGGATCTGAGAGAAGGGGCCACCAGCCGACGCCAAGGAGAGACTGGGTGCAGTGGGCGCTACCGTGTCCTTGGTCGCCGTAGCAGTTGATGCGCCAGACTGGTTACCTGCCCCATCATTCAGGACCACCGAAAACGTGATGGCTCCATCAACCAGGCTTGAGAGGTCAATCCCACTGATTGCACCCCCTGCCTGCACCGTCCCTGAGGAGGGTGACACAGTGGTGACACCATCGGTGATGATCAGGTGATAGGTGGCGCCTACTTCGGCTCCCACTAGGCTGAGGCTGTAGGCGCTAGCCTGAGCAGCATTGATGGCGGTGGTGGACAGGGAGAGCCCATCGAGAGTCGGGGCCACTGTGTCCATGGTGGCCGTGGCGGTGACCAGGTTGGAGTCAGTCCCTCCTGAATCGGTTAATTTGACCTCGAAAGTCAGGTCCCCATCCGCCAAGCTGGAAACATTGATGCTACCGATGGTGTCATCATCAGGGATGCTTCCAGACAACAACAGCGTGTCACTATTGGTGTCCCTAATAGTCAGGTGATACTGCGTGCCAGCGGTGGCGTCCACCCCGTTCAGGGTCAGACTCACTGAGCCAGTCTGGGAGGCATTGATGGCGGCATGGGATAGAGCGATGGATGCGATTGATGGCCCTGAGGTAAGGGTGGCAGTGGTTGAGCGCATCGCAGAATTGTTGCCAGCGGCATCGGTGAGGGTGACATCAAATGTCAGTTGGCCGTCGACCAGGCCTGCCACGTTCCAATTCCGAACTAATCGGTTTGAAGGTACCGTGCCGGAAAACTCCAGTTCCGTGCCAGCCGAATCTGCGATAAAGAGATGGTAGGTTGTCCCCACTTCCGCATCATTCAGGCTCAAGTCGATCGCCCCCACCTCAGACCCGTACAGCGTCGATGATGGCAGCGATATTGAGCTCAGGGTGGGTGCGGTAGCGTCCTTGGTCGCCGTGGCAGTTTTTGCGCTCGCGGCATTTCCTGCTGGATCAGTCAAAACCACCGCATAAGTCAACGTCCCATCTTCAAGTCCGGTCACATCAATCCCAGTGATTTGTTGATTGGAGGCTGTAACTGTTCCAGTCCTCGTAACCGTCGTGCCTCCACCACTGGATGTCAC
>JALRAZ010000177.1 GCA_023257935.1 Verrucomicrobiota bacterium | reverse complement strand
CGTTTGAATGCCACCCATCTGAGCCGTCAACAGATGGGCAAGTTTTGTCAGCTGCGCTTCTTCGCTGGTTCGCTCGCAAAGGTAGGGGGAGCACACCCGCCGACCGCCGCGTGCGACCGCCTTCGTTACGCCTCCGCCTTTTCGAGCTCTTCCACCCTCGACTTGAGCTGGCTTGCGATCGCTCCGCCAGCCGAAAGCAGCTGCCCGGAAAGCATGCTGCCAACAGAGGAAATCTGCCCAGAAAGTATGGAGAGTTGCTCGGCGCGTGAGGGCCACTTTGCCACGGCGGTGACATCACTCGCAGCAAGTCGGCTCCCATCAAGGGCGCCACCACGGAACTCAAGCGTGTCAAACTCTTTGAGTTTGACGAGTCGATCGAGTTCCTTCGCCAGGTCCACCACGTCTTCACCGCCCCAGGCCATGGCGAGCATGCCGGAGGTTTCCGTGAAGGCAGGGGCCAGCGGAGTGTCGAGAGTTGCCTGCCTCGGGTGCGTCCGATGCGCTGATGATGCTCCCGTTGCCGTCCGGGTCGCCAGCCATCGCCTTACGGGCCATGCCACGGTCTAAAATCTGCCGCCGCCACCTGCTTTGGCTGCCTACTTTCTGGCTTGTTCATGCTTCTGTGCTTGGTTTTGATTAACCACACATGCACTCGCCCAATCCCGCAGAAGAATGGTTTGTTCCTTTGAGTGAAACGCGTTTGACCTTGCGGCAAGCCCATAGTCAATTGGCTGCCTTCGGACTGAAGCAAGAAGATGTGCCACTCATCATACAACTTGTCGAGAATCCTAAATTTGACCTCCCCGGAATCGATCTGTTTCATGGGGCAGCGGATCTGGAAACCCATGATTTCATTCATATTCTTCTAGGCAGGGGGCTTTTGATTAAGGATGAGGCTTTCGTGATTGGTTTTACCATGGGCAGCACCAATCGTGTATCGACGACCGAAGAGCGCCTTTTTTCGCTGATCACGCGCTTTGTTTACCCCAAGGGGTATCGCTTTTCTCAGGAAGATCTGCAGGTGTACCGCGATGCTGTGCGCTTGGGGTATGTGTCGGACTGCAAGCCCCTTGCTGAAATAGACTTTAAACCTTACCTGGATTGGCCTTTGGGGAAGATTAGGCAAGACATCGGGCTCGAGGTGGACCTTCTCAGGGCATATTATGCTATCGAAGCGCGTCGCTATCCGGAGATTCAGGAATCAACGCGCAATCTGGTGGGGTTCTGAGGGCAAGCGACTCGATCAGACCAGCTACTCAACTTCAAAATCAGTTTTGAAAACTATCCAGCGTTAGGATCGTGTCTCGCTGAGATGGGGCAGGCATGGTCTCTGGATAGTCTAAGTTGTAATGCAGGCCTCTGCTTTCCTTGCGTTGCAGTGCCGAAGCAATGATCAGTGAAGCCACCAAGGCTAGGTTGCGTAGCTCTAACAGATCCGGTGTCAGGGTGGATTTCCAGTAAAACTCCTGGATTTCTTGTTGAAGGTTCTCGATGCGCTTTTTGGCGCGGGCAAGTCGTTCGTCAGTGCGAACGATGCCGACATAATCCCACATCAGGCGACGGATTTCGTCCCAGTTATGACTGATGACGACCCTTTCGTCCGGGGCCTGTGCCTGACCTGATTCCCATGGCGGCAAGGAGGCAGGGGCCGAATCATTGAGTTGTTGATCAGCCTTGATCCTTTTGGCGCATCGATGGGAAAGCACCAGTGCTTCTAACAATGAATTGCTTGCCAGACGGTTGGCGCCATGGAGTCCGGTGCAAGCGACTTCGCCAATTGCATAAAGCCCAGGCAGGGATGTGGCTCCATTGAGGTCGGTGATCACCCCGCCACACTGATAATGGGCTGCTGGAACCACGGGAATGGGTTCTTTGGTGATGTCGATGCCAAACCTTAAACAAGTCCGATAAATATTAGGGAAACGATCGATGATGAAGGGAGCGGGTTTGTGTGTGATATCCAGCAGGACATGGTCTGCTCCCGATTTTTTCATTTCGGTATCGATGGCTCTGGCAACCACATCACGTGGGGCCAGGGACTCAAGGGGATGGTATTGAGACATGAAGGCATGCCTGTTTAGATCCCTCAAGACACCTCCCTCTCCCCTGAGCGCCTCGGTAATCAGGAAAGTCTTGGCCTTGGGGTGGTAAAGGCATGTGGGATGGAATTGGATGAATTCCATATTCGATACTGCCACGCCAGCCCTGAATGCCATGGCCACACCGTCTCCCGTAGCGATATCCGGGTTGGTTGTGTAGAGATACACCTTGCCACAGCCACCGGTTGCTATGACCACCGAGCAAGCTCGGATCGTCTCAACCTTTCGGGTGATGACATTCAATACATAAGCCCCGAGGCAACGGTTTGTTTCATCTTTCTGAGCTTTGCTGGAAGTGATCAGGTCGATAGCGAAGTGATCCTCCAGCACTTCGATATTGTCGTCCGAGGCGATTGCCTGAAGGAGAGCCTGTTCAATTTCCCTCCCTGTCACATCCTTGCAGTGGAGGATGCGGCGCTTGGAGTGGCCGCCTTCCTTTCCGAGGTCCAGTTCCTTGGCTCCTCCCGAGTCTGGGATCTCACGCTCACTGAATTTCAGGCCCAGCCTGAGAAGTTCCTCAATGCGCTCAGGTCCCTCGGAGACAATGGTTCGCACGGCATCCTCTCGACACAGTCCAGCCCCAGCAAGGCAGGTATCGCTTACGTGCATCTCGAAACTGTCCTCCTTACTCGTTACCGCAGCGATGCCGCCCTGGGCATAGTTGGTGTTTGATTCGGCTTTTTGTTTTTTTGTGATGATGGCCACGCTTCCGTGCTTGGAAAGTTTGAGAGCACAGGTCAGTCCAGCAATGCCGCTACCCAAAATGAGGTGATCATAAGTGCGTTGGGGATGCGACGAAGGACTTTGCATGGGAAGATTACAGTCGGGCATTGTCGATGAGCCGGGTGCTGCCCAAGTATGCCGCCAAAAGCATACGGCATCCACGGGTAACCCGCTGCATAGGTCGAAGGTGCTCCGAATCTACGAAGGCTAGGTAATCCAGCCTGACTCCAGGGGTTTCGAGTAGCATGGGTTCGAGAGCTTTTTGTAACCGAACCGGATTCCATGATGATGGCTTGCCTTGGTTGACCAATTCTCTAGCTCGGAGAATCATTTGATAAAGCACTGTTGCTTGCTGCCGCTGATTGGGCGAAAGGTAGGCGTTTCTTGAGCTCATTGCCAGACCGTCCTGCTCACGGCAGGTGGGCGCAATCAGGATGCGAACAGGCAGGTGCAAGTCACGAACCATTCGCTTGATGGTGATAGCTTGCTGGAAGTCTTTTTCGCCGAAAATGGCGACTTCCGGTTGGGCGATGTTGAATAATTGGCAGACGATGGTGGTGACACCTCGAAAATGCGTGGGGCGTGTGACCGCTTCGAGGCTGGAGGATACGTCTTCTTCCAAGACAAAGGTGGAGTAATCGCCAGGATACATCGCGGCATTGTCGGGTATGAAAACGGCGTCTACTTTTTCCTGGCCGCAGAGCTGTAAGTCTCTGGTAAGATTTCGAGGGTAGGTCTTGAAATCTTCTCCCTTCCCAAACTGGCTCGGGTTGACGTAGATGCTCACCACAACTTTTCCGGATTTCCCGACAGCCCTTCTCGCCCGTCGCATCAGCGAAATATGGCCTTGATGAAGGAAACCCATGGTGGGCACAAGCGCCACAGGAGTGCCTTGAGTCCTCATTTCCAGGCTCCAGCGCTGCAATCCCTTGGGGCTCTTGAATGACTTCATCGTGTGATATACTTGGAATGAGTTTTGCCTCAGCTAATCAGGTTGTCAATCTGAGTCCTGTCCGTTAGGCTCAAGACATCATGAATCATTTCAAATCGCTCAAGATCTGTTTACTACTAGTTGTTTCAGGATTTACCCAAGTGCTTCCTCTCCAGGCACAGACTGTATCGGGAAAGCCAACCCCAATGGTTCCAGACGGCGCAGGGTGGATTGCCTTAATGGATGGTAAAAGTCTGAGCGGCTGGATGACCTTTGACCCCCATGCTTGGAGTATCAACGATGAGGGTTTGTTGGTGGGGCGGGGAGCTCGTAGTCATCTATTCAGCCCAAATACCTATCGGAACATGGAGTTCAAGGCCACTGTGAAGTTGAATCATAAAGGCAATAGTGGGATGTATTTCAGGGCCCAGCTCGGTGAGGGATGGCCCAAGGGATACGAGGCCCAGGTCGAAAACACCAGCTCCGACCCGCAACGAACCGGTTCGCTTTACAATTTCGTCAAGATTGGTGAGCAACTCATTGAGGATGATACGTGGTGGACTCAGCACATTATCGCCATTGGTAAACGTGTGATCATCAAGGTCAATGGGAAGATTGTCGTGGACTTCATCGACGAAAAGCATACTTGGAAAGAGGGACATCTAGCTCTGCAGCAACACGATCCAGGTAGCGTGGTCCACTATAAAGATATCCAGGTGCGCCCATTACCCGATGATCTGGAGGCCGCGACGATGATGGCTGCTGGCGAGACTCCTGGTTTGCGGCTCAAACAGTGAAAACCCTTGCTCTTGAAGATGTCACGCAAGTCAGGTTGAACGCTTGGCCAGAAACGCCTTCAGTTTTTCAGCGGTTTTGGCTCCAAAACCGGGCACTGAGGCAATCGCCTCCAGAGAGGCTACCTTCAGGCGCTGGACGGATCCAAATTGCTTGAGCAGGGCAGCTTTGCGGACCGAGCCCATGCCGGGGAATTCATCCAACAGACTTTCAGAAATCTTCTTGAGTCTGAGTTGTGCATTGAAAGTGTTGGCAAAACGGTGTGATTCATCTCGAACTCGCTGGAGTAGTTTGAGTGCTCCGGAATTCAAGTCCAACCGAAGCGGCTGGGACTGCCCAGGTCGAAAGATCTCCTCGAATTCTTTGGCCAGCCCGATGATCGGTAGCTGACTCAGGCCCAGTTTACTGAGTTCATCGCAAGCTGCACTCAATTGTCCCTTACCCCCATCAATCAGGATGAGATCGGGAAAGTGTTTCCTGGGATCGTAGGATTCGTGACTATGATTGATCTGCTCAGGTGGTCCCCACTCCTTGAGTAATCGACTGTATCGCCTACGAACGGTCTCGGCCATGCAGGCAAAGTCATCCTGTCCCTTCACGGTTTTCATCTTGAATCGCCGGTATAGCTGGCGATCGGGACGACCGCGGATGAAGCAAACCATGGATGCTACCTTGAATGTGCCGCTGATATTGGAAATATCAAAGCCTTCGATCCTCAAAGGAGGATGTTCTAGACCCAGGTGCTCCATCAACTCTTCTAGGTCGCGTTTTGGGTCGATTGCCAAGGGCAGGGTGTAGGGCAAGCGCTGAAACTTTCCCGTCTTCAAGGTGGCTTTTTCGAGATCTCTGAGCGTGTCCCGCAGGGTGGCGGCTTTTTCGAAGTCTTCCCGTGCTGCTGCTTCCCGCATCAAGCTCTCAATTTCCTCCTTGATATCATGCGACTGGCCATCAAGGAAATCACATGCGGCCTGGACCTGTTTGAGGTAATCCTCTCGAGAGACATTGTCCACGCAGGGTGCGGTGCAGTGTTTGAGATGGCCATAGAGGCAATGCTTGTAGTCAGCTGGGCCAGGTTGAAGGGGGCGGCACCCTCGTAGACTGAATTGTTGGCGGACCATCGTCATGGTTCGCCGGATGGCTCCAGAGCTCGCGAAGGGACCGTAATAGAGGGCTCCATCATCTTGCCGGAGTCGCGTCAGTGTGAAACGAGGGATCGGATCTTTGAGATGGACCTTAAGGAGCAAAAACCTTTTGTCATCCTTGAAGCTGATGTTGTAGCGCGGCTTGAATTCCTTGATCAGCTTACCTTCAAGCAAGAGTGCATCGGGTTCACTGCGGACTTGGTGGACATCAAAATCTTCAATGGCGTCGACCAAGGCATTAAATTTCATATCCCATCGTTGCCTGCGCGATGGGTGAAAATACTGACTGACTCGCTTGCGAAGGCTGGTGGCCTTACCCACGTAGATGACTGTCCCGAAACGATCTTTCATCAGGTAAACACCTGGCTTGTGAGGTAGCTGGGATAGCTTGCCTCGAATAACATCGTTGATGGGCATGATCGAGTCTTAGGAACCAGTCCTGTCACGCTCTAGCGTCTGAGCTCTTCCAGCTCCATGAAGGCATAGCAGAGCATATGGCAAATCCCCATGTGGCAGTCCTCCACACGTCCATAGTGTTCAGATTCGATCACAATTAAATGGTCAGCCAGCTCGGCCAGACGCCCGCGGCGCGCCCCCACCATAGCCATCACCTTCACGTCCTGCTCCTTGGCCCACTCGGCTGCCTGGACCAAGTTTGGCGAGTTGCCCGAGACGCTCATGGTAATCATCAAATCGCCTGATTGGGCATAGTTTTCCAGCTGTCGGCGATAAACATCGCTGTAGTCGTAGTCATTACCGATGGCCGTGATCCATGGTAGGTTGTCATTGAGAGAGAGAACTTTGAAGCGTTGGCTCATGCGGTCGGAGGATCCTTTGCCTAGATCGGTAACAAAGTGAGATGCGTTGGCAGCGCTACCCCCGTTGCCGAATACAAAAATCTGCCTTCGATCACGCCATGCTTCAGAAAGGAGCTCAATACCCTTGGCAACTGCCTCTGCTGGGATGGAATCCAGAGCATTTTTCTGCTCCGAAAGGTAATTGTTAATCCAACCAATCATACTGGAAACATTCCACGTCCTGCCTACAAAGTCACGTCCAAATGGCTGCTTGTCAGGGCAGTTAGCTCACTCCATCATGACCTAACATGTCTGTTTTCCTGTCATCCCATGGCCGCTTTACTCTCTTGCTATGCCTGTTGAGTCTTTCCTATGTCAGTGGTCTTGTGGCGGCTGATTTAGGCAAGGAAGCCTGGGAGGGAATAGGCCTCTACCATCGTGATGCCCCACGGCCTCCCCAGGCAACCGCCATCCGAGACACAAAACTCCCCCTTGAGTGGAGTCCATCGCGTCGGGTGGCACTGGTTGGTAACACACTTTTCGAACGGATGGGGCTTTTCGGTTATTTTGAGGCCTACCTTCAGGCAAGTTTCCCTTTGGAGGAAACGTCGCTCAGGAATCTTGCCTGGTCAGCCGACACGGTTGATCTGCAACCTCGCCCCGACAATTTTGCTGACCTGCATCAACACCTCTATCATGAACGTATCGATCTTGTGTTGCTGGCATTCGGTTTCAATGAATCCTTTGCTGGCGAAGCCGGCTTGCCTGCTTTCGAAACCAACCTGAGAGAGTTTGTCATGAATTTAAAGAGTCAGGCATTCGATGGAGAGGCCAGCCCGCAAGTGGTCATCATCTCGCCCATCGCCTGCGAAGACATACCCGGTGTGGCCGCCTACACCCTCAATCATCCGCAGTTGCTGCGCTACACGCAATCGATGCGTGATCTTGCCGAGGAACTTGAGGTTGCCTTTGTCGATGTACTCAGCTCTTCGGCCCAGTGGTTGTCTGAGACGTCCTGGCAGGGCACAATCAATGGGATTCATCTCAATAAGGCTGGCTATGAGCGATTGGCTGCGGATTTGTATCGAGGTCTTTTTTTCAGGGAGCCCCCTCCACTTAATGAGGCCCTGCGCCTGGCTGTTGTTGAAAAAAACGAGCAATACTTTCGCCGCTATCGTCCGCTCAATACCTACTACTACACTGGGGCTCGCAATGCCGCCTACGGCTACCTTGATTTCCTCCCTGCGATGAAAAATTTTGATCAGATGGTTTCCAATCGTGATCAGTGGGTTTGGGACTTGGCAAAGGGAGAAGTAAGACCCGAACCCGATGACACAAACCTCATGCCATTGCCCAAGACACCACAACCTCGAAACGCCAATCAATGGCTTGAGGCAGAAGAGGAACTCAAAGCTTTTGAGGTCGATCCGAGATTCGAAATCAACTTATTTGCCAGCGAAGAAACATTTCCTGATCTGGCCTGTCCCATTCAAATGCGCTGGGATCAGCGTGGTCGGCTTTGGGTGAGCTGTTCCACCACCTATCCCCATGTTTATCCCGGGCAAAAACCTCGTGATAAAATCATTATCCTTGAGGACACCGACTGGGATGGCCGGGCTGACAGCTGCCAGGTGTTCGCAGAAGATTTGCACATTCCTCTTTCCTTCGAACTGGCTCCAGGAGGTGTGTATGTCTCTGAAGAGCCCTACCTCAGCTGGCTTGAGGATACCGATGGGGATGACCGAGCCGATAAGCGAACCCGCTTGCTGGCCGGCTTTGGCTGTGAGGACAGCCACCATGCCTTGCATGACATGGTGTGGACTCCAGATGGGGACCTGATGTTTCGAGAATCAATTTTTCACCACAGCCAAATTGAAACTCCCTATGGTCCGATTCGCACGGACAACAGTGCCTGGTTCCTTTTTCGGCCCGAAGAACATCGATTGAGCTCTTTTGGTAGTTACCCCAACACCAATCCCTGGGGGGTGACCTTCGATGATTGGGGCTACCATGTGGCGTCTCATCCTATTTTTGCTTCGGTCTTTCACGCCCCAAATCCACCCTACCCGCAACAACACGCGCGAGCGGCAGGTATCCCTGCCTACTCCGGGGTGTGTGGGCATGAGTTCGTTGATTTCGATGGATGGCCGGACACCATGCAAGGCGGCTTTGTTAAGGTCCGCTATAAACCAACCAATCGGGTCGAAATACACCAATGGGTTGAGAAGTCAGATCATTTTGAAGAGGTCTATCAGGGTAACTTGCTACACTCTACCAATTTGAGTTTCATCCCCACGGATCTGAAATATGGACCACGAGGGGCCATGTATATTTGTGACTGGTACAATCCTGTTAAGGGACATGCACAATACAGTCTGCGAGATGAACGCCGGGACAGGCGTTCGGGGCGCATATGGAGGGTGATGCCGAAGGGTATGAGCCAAATGGATCCGCCTCCTATGGCCAATGCTTCGCTGGACCAGTTGCTTGATAATCTGGAGCGTCGGGAATACCGCTATCGCTATTGGAGCAAGCGCATGCTTCGATCGCATGATCCAAAGGATGTCAGGCTCGCCTTGATGAAGTGGGTGAATCAGCTCGATAAAGGTGATCCTCGATGGAATCATCATCTTTGTGAGGCTCTTTGGGTGGCGCGCTCTATCGGATGGCGTCATGAGGACTGGCTTCGGCAGTTGCTCAAAAATCCTTATCACCATGCCCGCGCCGTGGCCGCACGCATGCTTCGCCACTGGCATGACACCATGCCTGATGCCCTCGACTGGCTGAAGCTTGCCGCTGAAGATCAAAGCGACTTTGTCCGAATGGAGGCAGCCATCAGTGCCTCGTGGATGGGTAGCCGGCAAGCTTTAGATATCCTCATGAGTATGGTCGATCGCCCCATGGGGGCGCACATGAGATATGCTTTTGTCAGTTCGCTCAATGCAGCGACCATGCGAGCCCACTGGGAGGGGAATCCCACTTTGGCCTCGGTCCCACAATTGCTTGAACTGGCAAAGGATGCCGAATCTTTCATGGAGCCCTCACCCAGTGCCAGCGAGGCTGCTTTCGATAATCAACCAGGGGTCATCACTCAGCGCATTTCCTGTATTCCAGAACAGATGCGTTTTACCGTTGAGCGGATGGAGGCTACTGCCGGGCAACCCATCAAGATCATATTGACCAATCCGGATGCGACAGATCACAACTGGGTCCTTGTGAATCCGGGGTCGGTTCAAGCGGTGGGCACTGCAGCCAACGCCATGGCTCGAGAGGCAGCCAATGCGAATTCTGATTTCATTCCAGCCGATCATGCCGGTCATATTTTGGCTCACACACCCATGATCGGGCCGGGACGTGATACCAGAGTCGGCGTGGTGCGATTTCACGCACCCAAAGATCCTGGTCATTATCCCTTCATTTGCACTTTTCCGGGTCATTGGCTTATTATGCAGGGGGTGCTGGTAGTGACTGAGGGCAAGCCATGAGCGCATTTCAAATCAAAAAACCAACGGTTGTAGCCATGGGAGGCAATAAGCTGCGTCCTGCCGAAAGGGGCACCCTGGCTTCGGGTTGCGCCATTTTGCTCCTATGGCTTGGTTTAAATGGCAATTTTTCCTCGATTCAAGCCCAGCATCAGGAGGGGGTTTTCAGCAGGGATATGGAAAAGTTACAGGTTCCCAGTGGCTATCGTCTTGAGTTGGTCGCTGCCGAGCCTGAGGTCTTGAATATGGTTGCCTTGAGTGTCGATGTCGATGGGAGCATTTTTGTTGCCGAAACCGATCGCTACCAGGATGCCGTCTTTGATGTGGTGACCATGCGGCCGGATTGGCTGCCGATTGACCTTTCCCTTCGCACGGTGAAGGATCGAACCCAATTCCTCAAACAGACTTTCCGGGACGATTTGACTTTTCTGGGACGTGGGTCCGAGCGATTGCGTCGACTGACTGATTTCGATGGTGATGGGGTGATGGAACAAAGTGATGTGCTGGCCAAGGGGTTCCACAGCGTGCCGACTGGTCCGGCAGCAGGCGTGCTAGCCCACCGGGGAAAAGTCTGGTTTGCCTCGCTTCCCCATTTGTGGGAAATCAAAACCCGACCTGGTCAACGGGAGGCGACTTCGGTTCATTCGATTGCGGAGGGATTTGGGGTCCACGTGGGTGTTTCAGGTCATGATTTGCATGGCCTTGTCTGGGGCCCCGAAGGTCGTCTGTATTTTTCCATGGGTGATCGAGGATTTCATGTGCAGCAGGGCAAGCGCCTGCTGGCCTACCCAGATACCGGAGCGGTCCTTCGTTGTGAACCCGATGGCAGTCATTTGGAGGTGGTGGCCACAGGCTTACGTAACCCACAGGAGTTGGTGTTTGACCCATACGGAGCTCTTTTTGCTGGCGACAATGATACTGCAGGGGAAGACCAATCCCGAATACTGCACGTCATCAAGGGAGCCGATTACGGTTGGCGCTGCTCCTACCAACACATGGAAGGCTTTGGTCCCTGGGTTCAGGAGTCTCGTTGGAAAGGTGGTGTCGACGATATCTTGCCATCGGTAGGGTATGTGGCCCAAGGGCCTGCAGGTTTTGCCGTGCACCCTGAAGCCAGGAGGCGAGTTGGCCTTCCAGGACCGTTTTTCCTTTCGGATTTCCCGGGTGGTATCCGTAGTTTTGATCTCAAGGAGCATGGGGCTACCTACAAAACCGCGGGAGGTTCACAATGGCTTTGGCATCTCTGGGCGACAGATCTGGCCTTTGCTCCAGACGGGACATTAGTGGTTTCAGATTGGGTTGCAGGATGGCAACAACCCAACAAGGGGAGGCTCTATCGCCTGAGGCCTCCCCCGAATCATCCAGAAGCCCTTGGGTTGCCGGTTCAGTCACTTTTGAGCCAAGTGGTTCAATCCGCCGACTCGGCTTGGTTAACCGGCATGCTGGATCACCCCAACCAGCTTGTGCGTCGCGAAGTTCAGTTTCAACTGGCTGCATGCGGTAGTGCTGCCGTTGGCGATCTAGAGCATGCGCTGGCAACGCAGCCCGGGGTCATGGGGCGACTGCATGCGCTTTGGGCTCTGAGCCAGATCTCGAGAGCTTCTTCAGGATTGTCTGAAGTCGCCCACAACCATGCGATGGCCTTAGCTCTGAATGATCCACATCCGATGGTTCGCAGGGCTGCGTTACAATGGTATGCGGATGATCCGCTAGCAGCCTCTTTGGAGACGATTCTTGAGCGATGTCATGATGATTCCTCCAGTGTCCGCCTCCACGCCTGGATGGCATTGGGAGCGGCCCTTTCATCGCTGGTTGAAATCGGATCGGCCTTGGATGTTCAAAAGACCCTTGAAATGGCCCTAAATCAACTCGAAGCACTTGAGGCCGACGCGCAGCCGCATCTCCTGCACGGCTATCGTATTTTTCTCAGAAGCTGGTTGAATCGATTTCCGCAGCGTTTTTCGCAACAACTTGAATCCTTGCTGCAGCGCTATGGGCCCTTGTCTCGGGGGAGTCTACTCCTAGCGATGAAGGGGTGCTCCCATCCTTCCATGTCGATCTTCCTTGATGACCCTTCGCGTGATTTGCGCGAAAGTGCCCTGCGAGCCATTTACGAATTAAGGATGGGAGAGCTGTCGCAGGAGGTGATCAATCATGCTCCTGATCTTGAGCAGAGTTCGGGGATTTGGAAACGCTGGTTATGGACCTTTTACTATGCTGGGGATAGTCAGTCCCTGCAGAATCTTATCGATTGGTTGGCCCAACGGCAGCAAGAGACCATTCAACCCCAGTATGCGGCATTATTCGGTGAAGCCATCGGCATGCTTGCCCAGTGG
Source organism: Verrucomicrobiota bacterium (assembly GCA_023257935.1). GTDB lineage: Bacteria > Verrucomicrobiota > Verrucomicrobiia > Limisphaerales > AAA164-E04 > UBA7971. Next base: position 5,035 of record JALRAZ010000177.1, on the reverse strand, counting down.
CATCAACCCAGGTCCTTGGATCCGGTGGATGGCCTTTGGCGGCCCAGTGGGGGAGGTCAAGGCAAAGTTGAGCAAACCACCTGGGAACGTTTATCCTTCCTTTTTGACCTGCGGGATCCTGAATTGGGTAAAAAGCTCATTCAGTGGGCCGTGCAGGAATCTTGGGACGGTGCCATACCCAGGCTTGAAAAACTACTTCAGGACCAAGATCAACCCGATGAACTGCGTGGTCATGCGTTGCATGCCCTCGCCTCACTCGCACCCGATACCTCATTAGCCTGGATTACCTATGGGCTAAAGGATGTAGCCGACGAAGTCAGGACTGTTGCTATGAAGGTGGCCCAGGACAGCCATAAAATGGCTCTGTTTGAAACCCTCATGGATTGGTGGGATGATGCTGATTCTTCGCTGCTACTCAAAAGGTCGGTCCTTGAACTGGTCGCAACGATGCCAGGCACTGAATCCGAAGCGGTCATGGCTCAATGGTGGCAATCTTTCGAATCGGGAACTTTTCCAGAACAGCTCAGTTTGGATTTGCTTAACTGGGTGCAGTCCAGCGATCGACCTGATCGCCTGCAATGGTGGCGCGCTTTCCGAAAGCATGCTCAGGATGCCAATCAGTGGCCTTATTTCGATGCTGTGTTGCACGGTGGGGATCCGATTAAAGGTCGGTATCTTTTTGAACAAAGGGCCGAGATAGCATGCTTGCGCTGTCACCGAATCACGGGGAAGGGGGGCGTGGTCGGCCCTGCTCTGGATGGGCTTGGGCAGCGCGCTTCCACTCAAGCGATCTTACGCTCCATCCTCTACCCCAACGAAGTCATGGCTCCGGGTTATGTCTCAGAGCGTTTCACCCTTCAAAATGAAGAGGAATGGGTTGGGGTTGTCTTGGAAGAGGATGACGAGGCAATCTCAGTCAGGTTGCCCAGTGGGGTTGAGCAGCAACTCATGCGCGAGCAAATAATCGAACGAGAGCCTAGCCTTTCGGCTATGCCAGAAGGCCTGATTGAATCGTTGACTCCTTTTGAGGTGCGAGACTTGATTGGATTCCTCAAATCTCTCTAGGGCGGAGGCACTTTTGTCAGGATGCCTGCCAGGTTGGGGCGATATTTCGGTTGCTATGAGAAGTGTGGCATAGCTAAAAGATTCCCATGAGCTCTCCTTATCGCCACGCAGTCTTCCAAGCATGTGTTTTGAGGTTTTTTTTCTCCCTTCTGGGTGCCCTAGTTTTCTGCCTCCAGTGCTCCTTGCAGGCAGATGTGCGGATACCTTCGATTCTTGGGGATCATATGGTGCTGCAGCAGAAGAGCATGATTCGATGGTGGGGGTGGGCTGACCCTGCTGAATCGATCACGGTAACAAGCTCCTGGGGGGATCGGGTGGAAGGGGTTGCCGATTCCGGCGGGCGCTGGGAGCTGAAAATGATGACCCCTGCGGCGGGCGGCCCTCATGAAATTGTCATTGGTGGCCGCAATGAACATCGGCTCCGAGATGTCATGGTGGGGGAAGTGTGGCTCTGCAGTGGCCAAAGCAATATGGAATGGGGAGGCAGGCAACAGTTGCCTCAAGCTCTTGAGGAGGCCCCATCAGCCCATCATCCGCTTATTCGTTTTTTTGAAACGCCCAAGGCCACGGCCCATTACCCTCAGGATGCCACGGTAGGCAATTGGAGCTTGTGTGACCCTCAGACCATGGCCCAATTCAGTGCAATCGGGTATTTTTACGGGCTTAAATTGCAGGAGGAACTGAAGGTGCCCGTTGGATTGATCGGTAGCTATTGGGGAGGGACTCCAGCTGAAGTCTGGACCCCAGCTTCGGTGGTGAATTCAAGTTCTTCTCTGACTCAGGCAGCTAAGCAGTTGCAATCATTTGCATGGTGGCCCAAGGATCCAGGTCTCTGTTACAACGCCATGATCCATCCGCTCACTCCTTACAACATAGCAGGGGTGATATGGTATCAGGGGGAATCCAATGTTCAGACAGCTTCAAGCTATCGGCAACTTTTCGGATCCATGATCAACGCATGGCGAGATGCCTGGGATCTGTCATTTCCTTTTTATTACGTCCAAATCGCACCTTTTGCTTACGAACAACCCTTGGTAGGGCCACGGCTTCGCGAAATGCAGACCCAAGCCCTTGAAGATGCCCCCTCTCTTGGCATGGTGGTGATCAGTGATTTGGTGGACGACATCAAAGATATACACCCTGTCCGAAAAAAAGAGGTGGCTCAACGTCTGGCAGCGATGGCTTTAAACAAGCATTATGCGCTTGAAGATGCTGACCCTTTCCAAAGTCCGATGTATGCTGGGCATGAGATCAGCGGTAAGGAAGTGAGGGTTCATTTTGATCACGCGACGGGTGGATTGATCAGTCAAGGGGGTGACCCTGTAGGGTTTGAATTAGCTGGAAAAGATCGTGTTTTTCATGCGGCAAAGGCCCGGGTTGACGGGAGTGATGTGGTCCTACATACGCCGCTTGTTCCAGAGCCAGTGGCAGTCCGGTTTGGTTTTCACAATCAAGCCATGCCTAACCTTTTTTCGACTCAAGGTTTGCCCGTGAACTTGTTTCGAAGCGATAGCTGGTAAGGATCGGGCCTACTGCTTGGGGGCTCACCTAGGCGACCCAGAACTTTTGCCTGCGGGATTGCCAAGTGCTTGCTGTGCGGGCAATGTGTTGTTGAGATTCGATGAGTGCATCCAAGGAAACTGCGAGCAATGTATTGGGGACGCCCTTGGAGGCGTGCTGTATGAATCCGTTGACGGGTTATTACCGCAACGGCAAGTGCCACACTGGCCCTGGAGATCATGGTCTCCATGTCATTTGCGTCCAGGTAACCGATACCTTTTTGAAGTTCGGTCAGTCACGAGGTAATGATCTGATTACCCCCGTTCCAGACTTTCAGTTTCCTGGATTAAAGGATGGTGACTGCTGGTGTGTGTGTCTCAGTCGCTGGGTGGAGGCACTGGAAGCTGGGTGTGCGCCTCCAGTCAAGCTCACTGCAACCCACATATCAGCCCTCGAATTCGTTGATCTGGATGTGCTTCGCCAATACGCCCTGGATGATCCAGACAAGGCCTAATGAAAAAGAAACGCTTTTTCACTTTACTGATCCTACTGCTTCCACCTCTGCTGCTCCTGTTTTTCTCTCTCGCAGAGCATTTCGGGATTCGGATCATTTCCATTTTTAATCGATAGTCACTTACCCGGTTTTTTTAAAGGTCTCAGTAGTTGCTTTAAGGCTACAGCACCCCTTCATTGCGTGGGGGTTTCAGCTTGTGGGTCAGGTGAGTTTGAGCGACAATCTCAAACACTTCCCTGCACTTTGATACGTCCCTCACAATGATCGCTCCTCTGACTTGCCTCACGGTTTTGATTCGCATTTTCGGCATTTCGTTTGGTGTTTTCATCCTTGCCTCAACCACCCACGGCGAATCGCTCTTTAATGGGACGGACCTCAGCGGTTGGGAAAACCAAACCCCTGGGGTATGGCGGGTGGTCGATGGCTGTATCGTGGGGGGGTCGCTGGAGGGAAATCCCAGAAATGAATTCCTAGCTACCCAAAGTAATTATGATCACTTTCGTTTGAGCCTGGAATACCGCCTCAGGGGTGTTGAGGGTTTTATCAATGGGGGGGTTCAATTTCGCAGTCAGCGTCTTCAGGAGCCAGCTCATGAAATGATTGGATACCAAGCCGATATCGGTGCCGGGTATTCGGGTAGTTTGTATGACGAGTCGAGGCGTCGACGCATGTTGGTTCAAGCTGATTCAGAATTGATCAACCGGATTGAACATGCTGGGGAGTGGAATCGATATGAGATCCATGTCGAAGGCAAGCAGGTTCGACTCTTCCTGAATGGAGTGATGACGGTTTCCTATCTGGAAGAAGAAAGCGGCATCGAGGAGAGCGGTAAAATTGCTCTTCAGATTCATGGGAATTGCAAGGCAGAGATTGCCTTCCGGAATCTTCAAATCGAACCCCTTCCATCACCATCCATTCCACCAGCAGCGGTCATTGCCAGCCGGTTTGGTGCTGGGCAAACACCCCTGCCAGCATTGGCGTTCAACGGTATGCCTTATGAGCCTATTGAGGGAGAGCGACTTGTCCTTGTTGGACAGGAAAATTTGGTGATGGATCAGGAAAATGGATTCTTCGAGGCTGCCATGCAGCCCACATACGCCAATACCGGGTTATCGCTTCGCTCCATGGCATGGGAAGCCGACACGGTCTACGAACAGTGGCGAGATCTACATTTTGGTCCTTGGATTGAGCAATTACGAACAGTCGAGGCAAGCACCATTTTGATCCAGTTCGGTCAGATGGAGGCCTTGGACGGGTTGGAACGTCTCCTGGCATTTAAAGTGGCCTACCATCAGCTTTTGGATGAGTTTTGCGCTCAAACACGACGGTTCATCCTGGTTTCTCCTACCCCTTTTGAGGACCCAGTAGCCCCCTTGGCCCCCAGGTTGGGACAACACAATGAAGTCCTCAGGCAGTATGCTGAAATGGTTCAGACCATTGCTCAGGAGCGAGGGGCCATCTTTGTGGATCTCTTCACCCCTTTTGCCGATAAACATGGCGATCAACCTGCCATGACCCGCGATGGGATTCACCTGAATGCCCATGGTCTACGGCTTGTGGGTGAAGAGATGGCACGGCAACTAGGGGCATCCACCCCAATCAGGGCTCCCGCTGTTGGGTTACGTGATGCCATCATCCATCGCAACCAACTGTGGTTCGACGCATGGCGACCCGCCAACTGGTCCTTTGCCTATGGGGACCGGGTCGCGCAACGCTTTGCCTCGGCCGCTGGCGCTCGGCCCAGCCTGCACGAATCCTTTCGAGAACGACGGGGGCAGATTGCCGAGCTGGACTTATTGATTCATCGACTGGCCCGGGGGGAAGCGGCGAGCTCCACCGCCCGCGAACAGGCGCTGCTGAGGCACACCGGATTCAACGCCACCGGAGGAATCAGGAGCCTGGCCACCACCAGCAGCCAGAGCACGTGTCGCACTGGCGCGCTCGCGTTCCAGAGGG